>PFJE01000059.1 GCA_002783865.1 Sphingomonadales bacterium CG_4_10_14_3_um_filter_58_15 | reverse complement strand
CGTGTCGATCCGGTCGAAATGATGCTTCTTCAGCCAGCAGGTAAAGACGCTGGTCACGCCGGGGTCAAAACCGGAGCCGAGCAGCGCCATGATGCCCGCATCCTTGAACCGGTCGTGATAGTCCCATTGCCACTTATATTCGAACTTCGCCTCGTCGCGCGGTTCGTAATTGGCGGTGTCGAGATAGTCGGTGCCGGTTGCCAGGCAGGCATCCATGATCGGCAGGTCCTGGTAGGGCAAAGCCAGATTGACCACGAGGTCGGGCTTTTCCCGCTCGATCAGCGCGGTCAGCGCCGGCACGTCATCGGCATCGATCTGCGCTGTTGTGATGGCAACACCGGTGCGCTGCTTGACCGATTCGGCAATCGCGTCGCATTTTGACAGGGTCCGGCTGGCCAGCAATATCTCGCCAAACGTGCCATTTCCTGCCGCGATCAGCTGCGCCATCTTGTGCACCGCCACCGAACTGACGCCGCCTGCGCCGATTACCAATATCTTGCTCATGTTTTTCACTCTAAATGCTGGAGAAACGAGAATACCGCATATAGGGAGACACCATGACAGAGCAACACCTGATGGACCCGAAACGTCAACCCGATCTGGCCGGCGTCGAGCGCGCGGCAGCGAAAATCGCGGCGATCCTGCCGCCCACACCCCTGTTGCCGCTGGAGATGGAGGGCCGGACGATCTGGTGCAAGGCGGAATGCCTGCAGCCCATCGGCGCCTTCAAGATCCGCGGCGGCTGGCACCGCCTGACCGATCTCACCGACGAGCAGCGGCCGCGCGGCGTCGTCGCCTTTTCCAGCGGCAACCATGCACAGGGCGTGGCCTGGGCGGCACGCCGTCTCGGTATTCCGGCGATCATCGTCATGCCGGAAGACGCTCCCAAGGCAAAACTGGACAACACGCGCGCGCTGGGTGCCGAAGTCGTCACCTACGACCGGATGGGCGGTTCGCGCGAACAGCTGGCCGCCGATCTCGCCGCAAAGACCGGTGCCGTGGTCGTGCCGAGCTTCGATGATCCCTGGATTGTCGAGGGGCAGGGCAGCTGCGGTCTGGAAATCCGCCAGCAGATGCAGGCGCTGACCGGTGCCGAGCCCGACCAGTTGGTCATCTGCTGCGGCGGTGGCGGTCTCGCTTCCGGCTCCGCGCTGGCCAATCCCGATGCCCGGATTGTCGTGGTCGAACCCGAAGGCTGGGATGACATGGCAGGGTCGCTCGCTGCCGGAACCATCGTCCCGGTCGGAGACAATCCGCCGGCAACCGAATGCGACGCGTTGCAAACGCTGCGCGTGGCGCCGATTACCTTTGAAATTCTCAAGGCCCGCAATGCCGTCGGTCTGTCCGTGACCCGAGATGAGGTGCATCACGCGATGCGGGTGGCATTCCAGAAATTGCGTCTGGTCGTGGAACCGGGCGGCGCGGTGGCACTGGCCGCAATCCTGTCCGGCAAGCTGCCGCTGACCGATCGCACCGCCATCACCCTGTCCGGCGGCAATGTCGATAATCAGCTGTTCGCGAGCATTATCGCAGGCGGCTAGCGTCTGATTGCCCTTTCCACTCCGACTTAAGAATCTGTTCCCCTGCGAAAGCAGGGGCCCATCTCCCACCCTTGCGCCTGCACCCGCTGGCTGAGAACCGTCCCATCCGGCAAGCCAAATCACCTTCCTGCTATGTCGCGAAGCAACATAAACTGGACTCACGCGAAGCCGCTAAGGCTGAAAAAATGAACAATCGCTTTGCGTCTTCGCGGCTTCGCGTGAGTCCAAAGCACAGCACGACAAATGGCGCTTGCAGAGGGCAGAGATACCCGAATGTCTGTCAGACAATGATCTGTGAAAACGCGTCATTGGCCCAAACTTTGACCACTTTACCATGCGAGAACCCGGGAAATCAGGCCGCGATCGCCCGCTCCATATCCATCCGGCTCCAGATCTCGACCAGCGCCTTGGTCAAATCGACCATCATCGCTTCGCTGTGCGCCGGGCCAGGCGTAAACCGCAAGCGTTCGGTGCCGCGCGGCACGGTGGGATAGTTGATCGGCTGAACATAAACGCCATATTCGGCGAGCAATATATCGCTGATTTTCTTGGCTTTGATCGGGTCGCCGACCAGCAGTGGAACGATATGGGTCGACGAGTCCATCACCGGCAGGCCCGATTCCGCAAATAAGTCCTTGAGTTTTTGAGCCGCTGCCTGCTGACCATCGCGTTCTGCGGTAGACTGTTTCAGGTGACGAATACTGGCCAGTGCCCCAGCAACCAGCACCGGTGACAGGCTGGTCGTGAAAATGAAGCCGGGCGCATAGGATCGGATCACATCGACGATTTTCTGGTCCGCAGTAATATAGCCGCCCATGACACCGACCGCCTTGGCCAATGTGCCTTCAATGATCGTTATCCGGTCGGCCGCAGAATCTCGCTCGGAGATGCCGCCACCGCGTTTGCCGTACATGCCGACGGCGTGGACTTCATCGCAATAGGTGAGGGCGTTATATTTGTCGGCCAGATCGCAGATCGCGTGCAGCGGTGCGATATCGCCATCCATCGAATAGATGCTTTCAAACGCAATGAGCTTCGGCACTTCCGGATCTTCGGCGGCCAGCAATTCTTCCAGATGTTCCAGATCATTGTGCCGGAACACCCGCTTTTCGCAGCCGCTGTTCTTGATCCCGGCAATCATCGAAGCATGGTTCAGTTCATCCGAAAATATGATGCAACCCGGAAGAATCTTGGTCAGCGTCGACAGGGTTGCTTCGTTCGATACATAGCCGGAAGTGAACAACAGAGCGCCGGATTTGCCGTGCCAGTCTGCCAGTTCTCGCTCGAGCTGGATATGATAATGGGTGTTGCCGCCAATATTGCGCGTTCCACCCGAACCGGCACCCACATCGTGCAATGCTTCTTCCATTGCCACGATCACATCGGGATGCTGGCCCATCGCCAGATAATCGTTCGAGCACCAGACCGTAACCGGCTGCGGGCCGTTGTGGTGCGCGAAACAACGGGCGTTTGGAAACGAACCCTTGTTCCGCAAAATGTCGATAAAGACGCGATAGCGGCCCTCGGTATGGAGCCGGTCTATCGCTTGGGAAAAAATCTTGTCGTAGTCCACTATGTCACCAAATCCTGCGTCAAATCTGTTCTTGCCGTCGTGTTGAACGGGCTCTTAGCGCCCTTTTCTTGGAATTTCCAGCGAGAACCACTCGCAATAACATATGTGTTGCGTAAGGCTTACAGGCTTTCAAACCGTCCGATACCATAATCCTTGAAGGCTGCGCGATAAGGCGTGATATCGGCCAGGTCACCCGTGGTGACAAATATTCCTTCTTCGCTGTGGTCGGGCCATCTGATCTCTTGGGTCAGGTAGGCGATGCGCTGGGCAATCCCCTCCGCGCCGTCGATAAATTGCATCGGTCTGGGTGCGGCTTCCGTCAATTCGTCGCGCAGCAGCGGAAAATGGGTGCAGGCGAGAATCACTGTATCCATTCGGTCTCCCCCGTCCTGACGAATCAATCCGGAAATTGCTTGTTCAATAGCTGCCGGATCCGGCTTTTCACCCCGGAGCTTGGCTTCCGCGGCATAGACCAAGTCAGGGGCGGCATGGCGCAGCAAAATCTTGTCGGATGCAAAATCGGCGGCCAGTCTGTCGACATAGGGCTGCCGGACGGTCGCTCTCGTGCCCAGAAGACCGATCACGCCGGTCTTGCTTATCTGACTGGCTGTCTTGATCGCCGGGACGGTCCCGACGACCGGAATGTTCAAAGCCGAACGGACATGATCGAGAGTGATCGTCGAGGCGGTATTACAGGCGATGGTCGCCAATATTGGCTTGTAGCGTTCGACCAGCCGACCCAGCAGCGCCGGAACGCGTGCTGCCAATTCTGCTTCGGACTTCATGCCATAAGGGAGACCTGCATAATCTGCGGCATAGACGATCGGTGCATTGGGCAGCAATTTTATCGTCTCGCGCAAAACCGAAAGGCCGCCGACGCCGGTATCGAAAAATAACAAGGGAGGGCAATCGCCGATCTGCGCTTTCGTCATGCTTTTCCCATAGCCAGAACTATAGGGCAACGGCAACTGCTTCGGTTCGTCTGACAGGCGTTTGGCCTTGGCCGTTTTTTGCGACGAGATACTTGCTCATAACCGCCTGCGAATATAGCGGGATTCGAACAAGGGGTATTTCTGGTGCAGTCTATGTGGGTAGAACCAATATTGGTGTTGTTGTTCGGCTATTTGCTGGGTTCGATCCCTTTCGGCCTGGTGCTGACGCGCCTGTCGGGCGGCGGTGATCTGCGGCAAACCGGATCCGGCAACATTGGCGCGACCAACGTACTGCGCACTGGTAACAAAGGTCTCGCGGCTCTGACGTTGCTGCTGGACATGGGCAAGGGCTATGCTGCGGTCTACATTGCTTTGCAGATTTCAGGCGGCCTCGGCGTTTTGGCCGGATTGGGCGCGTTTCTTGGCCATCTCTATCCTGTCTGGCTGAGATTTGACGGCGGCAAGGGGGTTGCGACTCTGCTGGGCATCGTCACCGCCCTGATCCCCATGGCAGGGTTGATATTTGCGGTCACTTGGCTGGGCTCGCTTGCGCTTTGGCGCTATTCGTCCGTAGCAGGAATGCTGGCCGCTATATCCGTACCGATCGCGGTCTTCGCCTTGGGAGAATATGCGATGATGCCCATGTTCATTGGTCTGGCGCTGCTGGTGCTATGGAAACATCGGTCCAATATCGAGCGGTTGATCGCGGGCGAAGAACCAAAGGTCGGGGCAAAGAAAAGGGCTTGAAGTGAATGAATGGGACCAGCCAGGAAGCGTTTGACCGGCTCCGGCTTATCCGATCCGAGAATATTGGCCCCGTAACTTACCGGCAATTGATCAAAAGATTTGGTTCTGCGGCGCGGGCGCTGGAGGCTATCCCGGATCTGGCGGCTCGTGGTGGTGGAAGGTCACCACGGATTGCCAACCCAAAGCAAATCGCCTCCGAGCTCAAGGCAATCCACGATATCGGGGCTCAACTGCTCTTTCTCGACGACCCCGCTTATCCCCTGTTGCTGGCTGAGCTCAGCAATGCTCCACCTGTGGTGATCTGGAAAGGCCGCCCTGAACTCATGGAACGACCAATCGTTGCGATGGTCGGCGCGCGAAACGCCTCCGCTGCCGCCTGCCGTTTCGCACATACCCTGGGCTATAATCTGACGGAAGCCGGCGTCTCGGTCGTTTCGGGGCTCGCTAAAGGCATCGATACCGCTGCCCATCAGGGTTCGCTCGCAACTGCCACCATTGCCGTTATCGCCGGCGGACTGGATGTCTTTTATCCACCCGAAAACGAAGCGCTTCAGAAAAACATCGCCGAATGCGGTCTGTTGCTGGCTGAGCAGCCTCCCGGAACCGAGCCGCGCGCCCGGCATTTCCCTTATCGCAACCGCATCATTGCCGGACTCGCGAGAGGCACGGTCGTCATCGAGGCTGCGCCGCGTTCCGGTTCGCTGATCACGGCAAGACTGGCAGCGGAAGCGGGTAGACAGGTCATGGCCGTGCCAGGCTCTCCACTCGATCCGCGATCAAGGGGCTGCAACATGCTGATCCGCGAAGGCGCAACACTGATTCAGTCCGCCGACGACATATTGGAACTGATTAGCCATTTCGATGATCGTGCGGAATCTTCGAGTCGGAGTCGTGGGACAGCCCCCGACCCGGGCAGCGCGATGCTTTCCGAAGGCGATCACACGGATATTGGAAGCCTCGAACGGGCGCCAGTGACAAAGCTGTTGAGCCTGACTCCCGTGACCGTTGACGAACTGGTCAGGCAATCGGGCCTGCCGCCGCCTTCGGTGCAATTGGCGCTGCTCGAACTGGAACTTGCCGGACGACTGACCCGCCACGCCGGCGCCCGGGTCAGCCTGTTGAACTGAACGGCGGTCGACAGGTCGAATTGTCATCGCCATTGACAAAAATCTTCAATCAGGGCCTTGACCTAAGCCCAATCCTTGTCACAGCCTCGCGCGTATACGTGAGAACAAAGAAATCGGAACATATGCAGCTAGTTATTGTCGAATCGCCCGCCAAAGCCAAAACCATTGAGAAATATCTGGGATCGGATTTCAAGGTATTGGCGTCTTACGGCCATATTCGCGACCTTCCCCCAAAAGATGGTTCGGTCGATCCGGACGATGGTTTTGCCATGACCTGGCAGAACTATCCCGACAAGGCGAAGCAGCTCAAAGAGATTACCGCCGAATCGAAAAAAGCCACTCGCTTGATTCTCGCGACCGACCCTGACCGGGAAGGGGAAGCGATCAGCTGGCACGTGCAGGAAGTGTTGCGCAACAAGAAAGCGCTACCCGATATTGTGGATCGGGTGACCTTCAACGCGATCACCAAAGCCGCCGTGACCGAAGCCATGGCCCACCCGCGGGCACTAGATGAGGATTTGATCGATGCCTATCGCGCCCGCCGGGCGCTCGACTATCTGGTCGGTTTTACATTGTCGCCGGTCTTGTGGCGCAAGCTTCCCGGTGCAAAATCTGCCGGTCGTGTGCAATCGGTTTCGCTTCGACTAATCGTCGAACGCGAACGGGAAATCGAAGCATTCAGGCCGCAGGAATACTGGTCGGTTACCGCCCAAATGGAGCAGGGCGGCCAAGCGTTTGAGGCACGGCTAACGGTCCATGACGGCAAGAAACTCGGCAAGATGGATCTGGCCACGGAAGATCAGGCCATGCTGGCCAAGGCCGCCGTCGAACAGGGCTTGTTCACGGTTGAATCGATCGAAACGAAGCCGCTGACCCGCAACCCGCCGCCACCCTTCACCACCTCGACCCTGCAGCAGGAAGCCGCGCGCAAGCTCGGCTATTCCGCCAGCCACACCATGCGCATCGCTCAGCAGCTATATGAAGACGGCGCGATCACCTACATGCGAACCGATGGCGTGCAGATGGACGGCAGCGCCATTTCCGCTGCTCGCAAGGCGATCGCGGATCGCTATGATGCAAGCTATGTTCCGGACAGCCCGCGCATCTACAAGAGCAAGGCAAAAAATGCGCAGGAAGCGCATGAAGCAATCCGCCCGACCAGTTTTACACAGCGAAGTGTCGGCAGCGGTGATCATGCCAAGCTGTATGATCTGGTCTTGAAACGGGCCATGGCCAGCCAGATGGCCTCCGCCCGGCTCGAACGCACCACAGTTGAAATGCTCGACGGAACCGGCAAGACCGGACTGAGAGCCACCGGACAGGTCGTTAAATTCCCTGGCTTTCTCGCACTCTATGAGGAAGGCCGGGACGACGACAAGGATGAAGACGGCGGTTTGCTGCCCGCCATGTCGAAGGGCGACAGTCCGGCGAAGAAAGCGGTAGACGCGATTCAGCATTTCACTCAGCCGCCGCCGCGGTACAGCGAAGCCAGTCTGGTCAAGAAGATGGAAGAATTGGGTATAGGTCGGCCATCGACCTATGCGTCGATCATCAAGACTCTGAAAGACCGCGCCTATGTCCGGATTGAGAAGAACCGCTTCTTCGCCGAGGAAAGCGGGCGGTTGCTGACCGGGTTTCTCGAGCGCTTTTTCGATCGCTATGTTGCCTATGATTATACCGCCGGCCTTGAGGATGAACTCGATGAAGTCAGCGGTGGCCGTGCACAATGGCAGGCGATTCTCGAAGCCTTCTGGCATGACTTCAAGCCGAAGACGGTCGAAGTGATGGAGAAGCTGCCATCAGAGGTGACGGCAGAACTGGATACGTTCCTTGAACCTTATCTTTTCCCGGAAAAGGAAGATGGCACCGATCCGCGGCTTTGTCCGCGCTGTAACGAAGGCAAGCTCGCCTTGCGCGGCGGTCGCTTTGGAGCCTTTGTAGCCTGTTCCAATTATCCGGAATGCAAATTCACACGGCGTTTTGCACAGGGTGGAGGCGCCAATGCAGATGAGGATGAAGGCCCACAGGAACTGGGTGTCGATCCCGACAGCGACGAAAAAATTACCAAAAAAGTAGGCCGTTTCGGACCCTATGTCGAAAAAGGCGAGGGTAAAGAAGCCAAGCGCTCGTCGATCCCCAAGGATATTCCGGCGGAGGATTTCGGTCTCGAATGGGCCGTAAAATTGCTGTCCTTGCCTCGCGAAGTCGGCATTCATCCGGAAACAAGTGAACCGGTGATGGCGCAAATTGGCCGCTATGGCCCCTATCTCAGTCACAATGGCAGCTCGGCCCGGCTCGAAAATACGCAGGAAGTGTTCGAAATCGGTATGAACGCAGCGGTCGCAAAACTGGCTGATGCGGCAAAAAATGGTGGCGGTCGAGGCCGCGGCAAGATGGAACCGCTCAAGATCATGGGCAATCACCCGCGCACCGAGTCCGAGATCAAGCTGATGGATGGCCGCTATGGCCCCTATGTTACCGACGGCACGACCAACGCATCTTTGCCAAAAACAGTCGACAAGGATCAGCTGACTTTGGAAGAAGCGGCGCAGCTTATCGATGACCGCGCTGCCAAAGGGCCGGCCAAAAAACGGGCCAAAAAAGCGGCGCCGAAGAAAAAACCGGCAGCAAAGAAAAAGCCGGTAGCGAAGAAAAAACCAGCCGCGAAAAAGAAACCTGCGGCGAAGAAAGCACCGGCAAAAGCCAAAGCAGAATAATATGGTTCCCGATCAGCCAGCGCGAGGCGGAGCGGCCTCGCGCTGCTGATGGCATCAGCCGGTCAGTTCGCCCTGGCTTTGGAAATCATGGCAGCGACTTCGTCCAGAATGAGCAGGCGCTGCTTTTTAAGGTCTTCGCTGCGCTCATCGGATGCCGCTTCGACTTCCGATTCAATGCGGTGTATTTCCTTGTTGATCTCGTGATAGCGGTCTGAAACGGAGCGAAAATGTCCGTCTGAAATTTTCAGGTCGTGCAAAATGTCGCTGTCGGCAGGAAATTCGGCGTGAAGGTCGTGCGATACGTGGCTCATGGAAGGTCCTTTGTTGCGATTGATCGGGCTGGGATTGTGCTGGATGCAGTTCGATGCGCCAAACCGTTCCGGCGCCTCTGGCCTTCGCAAATATTCGCAAGCACAGCTCACGCCTATCCGGTAAACTACCTACTGCCTGCTACGAATTTTAACCAGAAGCCGAACGCCTGCAGCTATTTAACCCAATCGAGGCCCATGTCCTGATAGAGACTGCGGTCTTCATCCCAGTTGGCACTGACCTTGACGTGCAGATACAGATGGACCTGTTTTCCCAAAATACCTGACAGTTCGGCACGGGCTTTGGCGCCGATTTCCTTGATCTGGTGTCCACCTTTTCCCAGGATGATGGCTTTCTGGCTGGCCTTCTCGACCAGAATCTGCTGGTGAATCTCGAGTGAGCCGTCGGGTCGTTCCTTATATTGTTCCATGGCGATAGCGGTCGCGTAAGGCAGCTCAGCGTGCAGCTGGCGGAAAACCTGCTCACGGGTAATTTCCGCCGCGAGAATCCTCTCACTGGCATCTGAAACCTGATCTGCGGGAAAATGCCAGTGACCTTCGGGCATCGCTTGGGTCAGATAGGCTCTTAATTCCGCTAGACCGTCACCGGTTTTCGCGCTGACAAAGAAAGTCTCGTCGAAATCAGCCTGCTCATGCAGCTTGACGACATGACCGAGCATTTTATCCTTCGCCGCAATATCGACCTTGTTCATCACGAGTATGGTCTTTTCGGAGCGATGCTTGATACGCTCAACAATCGATGTGACCTTTGTTCCTAGCCCCGCCCGCGCATCAACGAGCATCACGATAATATCGGCATCCTCGGCGCCTTCCCAGGCGGCGGACACCATCGCGCGGTCAAGGCGGCGATGCGGTTCGAATATGCCCGGCGTATCGACCAATAGGAGCTGCGTATCCTCTTCTATCGCGATCCCCAAAAGCCGCGTCCTTGTGGTTTGCGGTTTGGAACTGGTGATCGCGACCTTCTGTCCGACCAACGCGTTGATCAGGGTGGATTTGCCGGCATTGGGCGCGCCAATCAATGCCACTACGCCGCATTTTTGAGTCATGTGAATTTTTCCAGAAATTTCTTGGCCGCCTCGGTCTCTGCCGCCTGAATGGCGGAAGCTGTTGCCTCTACCTCACCGATATTAGCTATGCTCACCCGAACCGTAAATTTGAGATCGTGATGGGGGCCGCTTTTGTCGATCAGTTCATAGGTCGGAATCTTGCGATTGTTGCTTGCGGCCCACTCCTGCAGCGCAGATTTGGGGTGACGGATATCGGCAACAATCGCTGTAACCCGGCTATCCCAGTGCCGAAGTATGAAGCTGCGGGCCGCCTCCATGCCGTGATCAAGATAGACCGCGCCGATCAGCGATTCCATCACATCGCCTAGGACCTTGATACTCTGCCGTGCGCCATCATCGCGCGCCTGTTTGCCAAGCAGGACATGATCGCCGACTCCGATATGCTTGGCGACATCGCCGCACACCGGGCCGGACACCAGCCCGTTGAGTCGCTGCGACAATTGTCCTTCCGGTTCCTGCGGAAACTGGTGGTAGAGGTGATCGGCGATCACGAGTCCCAGCACACGGTCACCGAGAAATTCCAGCCGCTGATAGTCTTCCTCGCCATGGCTGCCATGGGTTGCGGCTCTAATGTAAAGCTCTGGCGTCACCGGCCGTTCGGCTGTGATCTTGGTAATCCAGTCGAGAAAGTCGGGGCGGTTCAAAATCTTTCTCCGATGCGATCCCAGCGTGCTGCGGTAAACCAGGTCCATGGTTTGATCCATTCGGCCGAACCGTCGGTCGAGAATACGGACACCAGAGCTTTGCCGACCAGGTTTTCCTCGGGCACCATGCCGATGGCCTGACCTTCCTGCGCCGGGAATCGGCTGTCGGCGCTGCGGTCGCGATTGTCACCCATCAAGAACATATGGCCCTCCGGCACGACGAAGGCTTGCGTATTATCGCCTTCGGAATTCTGGTCAACGTCCAGGATCCGATATGTCACACCGTTCGGCAGGGTTTCCTGAAACTGGGGGTATCGGCAGATAGCCCCGCCCTCCTGGATCACCGATTCAAACTCGGGACGGTAGCAGGGGCTGTTGGCCGACAAAGGAAGCTTGAAATCGTCAATCCTTTTTCGCTCGACGGGCGTCCCGTTGATCGAGACAACACCATCGGTTACCTGAATGATGTCGCCCGACAGACCAATAACGCGTTTGATATAATCTTCATGCGCGTTCGGCGGTGCCTTGAACACCACGACATCACCGGGCTCGGGCGAATGCGGCAGAACACGCCCGGGAATCAGCGGGGCACTGAACGGCAAGCTGTATTGCGAAAAGCCATAGGGCCATTTTGCCACCAGCAGATAGTCGCCAACGACCAGGCGCGGCTGCATGGACTCAGAGGGAATATTGAATGGCGAGACTATGAAACTGCGCAATATCAGGATGAATAATGCCAGTTTTACGAGGAACGCGACAAAGTCGCCGGTTTCCGATCTTGCTGCTTTCTTTCGCGTCATGGCGCCCCTTCGCTGACTATGGCATTGCCGTCAAGATTTCTTGCGCCGTGTTGCCTTCCGCGATTTTCAACTTGAGACGGGCGTGTCCGCCGGATAGGGCAAGGCGGGTCAACGGGTTCGCTCACTTCAGACGTTACAGATTGGATGATAGAATGACTTCAGACCATTGGCGGACGATCAAGTCGCTTCCGCAGCTGTCGCTAAGTGAACTCTTCGAAAGCAATGACAAACGTTTAGCAAAACTTGGGCTGGAGCAGTCGGGTCTCTATTTCGATTTTTCAAAAACGCATCTGAACGATGAAGCCTTGCAGGCTTTTCAAGGACTCGCAGATCATCTTGGACTGTCGGCAAAAACCAAAGCTTTGCTCTCCGGTGAACCGATCAATATCAGCGAGGGCCGCGCAGCGGAGCATTGCGCAGAACGTGGCATCGGCAACCTTGCTAGTGTCGAAAATGCCCGCGCTCTGCACCTGCGGATGAAAAGTCTGATCGAGGTAATCGACTCTGGCGCTCTCGGCGAGTTTACGCAGATCATTCATCTTGGCATTGGCGGCTCGGCGCTTGGACCGAAAATGCTGCATCAGGCGCTGAAGCTTGGTGATGAGAAATATGAACTGGCGGTCGTGTCCAACATCGACGGCTGTGCGCTGGAGCCGGTGCTGGAACGCTTTGACGCTGGCAAGGTGCTGCTCGTTATCGCGTCCAAGACGTTCACTACCGCCGAGACGCTCCTGAACGCACAGTCGGTGATTGACTGGATGCGCGAGCAGGGCGTCGCCGACCCGCTTGGACAAGTGGTGGCGCTGACCGCTGATCCGGAGCAGGCGGTGCAATGGGGCGTCGATGAAACCCGGATATTGCCGTTTTCGGAAACCGTTGGCGGGCGATATTCCCTGTGGTCGTCAATTGGATTCAGCGTTGCCCTTGCCCTTGGCTATGATGTGTTTGCCGAATTGCTAGACGGGGCGGCGGCCATGGATCAGCATTTTCAGGAAGCTTCTTGGGATCAAAATATCCCGGTTCTCGCAGCATTTGCCGATCAATATTACGCGCAGGTTCGCGAATGCGAAACCAGAGCGGTATTCGCCTATGATGAACGACTGGGCCTGCTGCCCGACTATCTGCAACAACTGGAAATGGAGAGCAACGGCAAGTCCGTAACCGTCGACGGCGAGCCATTATCGTTACATTCCAGCCCAATCGTCTGGGGCGGCGTCGGCACCGATGCCCAGCACGCCGTTTTCCAGCTGCTCCATCAGGGAAGCCATCTTGTGCCGGTCGAATTTCTCGCGGTCATCGAACCGGGTGATTCCCTGAATCCCTCTCATCATAATGGCCTGCTGCTCAATTGCTTCGCCCAGGGCGCAGCTTTGATGGCGGGCAAAAAATCCGATGACAGTCATCGAAACTATCCGGGTGACAGACCATCGGTCACCATATTACTGGAACAATTGGAAGCACGTTCACTGGGTGCGCTGCTCGCGTTTTACGAGCATCGGACGTTCGTGAATGCGGTTTTGTTAAATATCAATCCATTCGATCAATTTGGGGTCGAGCTAGGCAAACAAATGGCGGGCAAGCTGGCCGCTGACGATGGTAACCGGTTGGACGCCTCGACCGAAGAACTGAAGAAGCGGGCCTTTGGAGTCTGACAACAAGGAATTATAGATGGCTGAATATGATTATGACCTGTTCGTTATTGGAGCAGGTTCCGGCGGAACACGCGCCGCACGGGTTTCGGCGTCCTATGGCGCGAAAGTGGCTGTGGCGGAGGAGTATCGCGTCGGCGGGACCTGCGTCATCCGCGGTTGCGTACCAAAGAAGCTTCTGGTTTATGGGTCACATTTTTCCGAAGAGCTGGAGGATGGCAAGAATTTTGGCTGGACCTGGGAAAATGCCAAATTCGACTGGGCCAGATTGCGTGACCATGTTCTCAAGGACGTCGACCGGCTGAACAACGCCTATACAGATACGCTGAAAAATCACGGAGTGGAGATCATTCTGGAGCGGGCCGAGCTGACTGGTCCGCACGATATCAAGCTGGCCAGCGGCAAGACCGTGACGGCAAAATATATATTGATCGCTGTGGGTGCTTGGCCTGCCGTTGCTGAATTTCCGGGCAGCGAGCATATGTCGACATCGAACGACATG
>PFJE01000142.1 GCA_002783865.1 Sphingomonadales bacterium CG_4_10_14_3_um_filter_58_15 | reverse complement strand
TATAAGCTGGTGGGTTTGCTCCAAAGATGAGACACTAAAAGAAAGAAAAACGCCGGAACATTCGAAAAAGTGGCCAGGCGTAGATATTCTGCCAGAAGCAGGAGCGGAACGAGAGCAACAATCGACGCGAACGCGATCCCGATCATACTGCCGGAAGATAGTTTTCTGGTTGCTGCGCAGATGAACATCAGGATTGCCACCAGCAAGAGCGCGGGAAATTTGCCAAGGTCTTTTAAATTTGTTCCGTGGATCAACGTTTCTGTGGCGATCGCCTGAATGACGACTCCCGCGACCATACCAAAACGGTTTGTCGAATAACGGCCGCCCAGTTCGATGGCGGTAGGACCAATCAGCACCCTTTTTCCTAGCAGATCGGGCGAGACTTCTTTTGAGTCAATCAGGTCAACAAAACTTAGCCGAGGAATAGTTGCGGGATCAATGGACTGATCTATTGCAAAACTTTGATCGCCGCCGCCTGGAACCCCCCGCAATCATGCTGGCCATCGAAGGTCGCACGGTCGAGCCCGTCGGCGTGCCATAGCGATAGCGGGTCAGCTGACCACGGCTGTCAGGTAGCATGTCCACCGATGCCAGAAACGTATTTTTCCGCAGAGCGGCGATCGGGAGACTTTCCACAAATTGGGGTTGCAAGGTCGATCCGCGCTGGCGAAATGTTGGCAGAATGACCGAGGCTTTGGATTGTTCTATAGCGTTTGCGAAAATCTGGTCCTGAATTTCGCTCGATCGCGACGAAAAATCTATATCAAATGCGATTTGCGTTGCGCCGGCTTCATTCAGCTTTTCCAGCGCTTGGGCATAATATTCGCGTGGATACGGCCATTGGTTCAACTTGTTTAGGGATTTCGCGTCAATTTCGACCACGACAAGGTCACCGGAGGCCGGCTTATGGAGAATGCCGGCGCGCAGATTACCCAATTTCTGTTCAACTTCGTTGCCAAAGTCGGCAAATACCAGCGCAAAGCCAGCCATCAGTGCCAAGAACCAAGGCAAAAATGTAAGCCGAAACGCAGTTGCCCCGATTGAGAAAAAAACAGGCTTCAATACCATCTCCGCTTATCGCCTAGCCGCTGCTCTAGTAAATACCTCTGTATTTTGCGTTAATTTCGAACATCTTTGTTGAAACCTGATTCAAGAATGGTGTTCTTGACTTTGGCAGAGCTTCATATGCTATTCCGGCGTGCCGCCGCCGATGCCACTGACCGAAGCGTTCATAAGAGACTTGCCAAAACGGGAGCCTCCCGATCAGACGCTACATGGAAGATGACAATTTCGGTCGGTCTGGCAGCTACAGTCAATGGCAGTTGCCGGGCATGATTCATGATTCCGATAGCGTTGGTCGGACACAATTGCGCCGTTCAAGATCACCGGAAACGTCGACGACGTCCAGCCATTATCCGAATGTCCCGGAGCGACATCTGCGCAAGCCGCAATTTGTCAGCGTGAGAGCCGACTATTCGTCTTTGACCGGGCGTGTGTTTGAACTCACGTATCCCGCATAACCATCGGTAAAGGAGAATAGCACTCCATCGGCTTCTTCCGTTGCATAGCTAGTCGCTTCACTTTCCGAACTGCCAAATGCCATTTCGTCTTTTTTCATGGCTGCGATCATCGCTGAGCGCTCGTCCGGGCAAGCCGCCGCCGCGCCCTTTTTGAACGCGCTTGTGCCGACTTTCTCATCCAGTTGAGCGGTTGTAAACTCGACCAGACAGTTCGAATAAGCGACACGAGCGGTATCGGCATCGGCGATTGTGGCGGCTGAAACAGTGCTGAACAGAGCAATACTCAAAAATGCAATCATGACGATCAATCCTCAAATGAATTATCATCATAGCATATTTGGATTTCGGGAGCGAAGCGGATTCTACATTCATTCCATTAGAAATTATCGCTATAAATCAATTGTATATGCTGGAATTACGCGAATCTGATCGATCCCGGCGGAATGCATGAAATGCAACCCACATCGACTCGTGGACAAATTTTCGATTTGGGCTTGCAACCTGAACCATATCAGGGGAATAGGACGCCAGATATCGGGTTTCTCTTAATTGAGAATTCAAAGGGAAATCGGTGAGAAAAGGGTCTTCGCTCTATTCAAATCCGATACTGCCCCCGCAACTGTAAGCGGCTAGCCGATATGCCACATGCCACTGGATCTCCGGATCTGGGAAGGCGGCATATCAGCTGCGATCCGCAAGTCAGGAGACCTGCCCTATATCGTCGTTCTTCAGCCGGACGGGGTGTGTCGGGTGAACGGGGTTTTCCCCTGCGTAACGGCAATTGATGTCGTTAACAAAAGGGAATCTATCAATGCCAAAATACAAACAATTAACTGTCCAGCTACTGGGCGGTGCCGCTTTGTCGTTCGGACCAGTCGCCTTCGCTCAGGATAATGTGGGCTTGGATGAACATGACGATCTTATCGTCGTCACCGGAACGAGATCCGGCGAAGCTATTTCACCCGATCTCAGTGCAAGTTCTCTGACGGTCATCGACGGCAGCCAGATCGTGAACCGTCAGGTGCGTCAGGTTTCGGATGTACTTCGGGACGTGCCAGGCATCGCCGTGAGCGTCACCGCAGGCCAAACCCAGCTGCGACTGCGCGGGGCCGAAGCCAATCACACCCTGTTCTTGATCGACGGGATCGAAGTTTCAGATCCGTTCTTCGGAGAGTTTGATCTTAGCACTCTTATCGCCGACGATATGGCACAAATTGAAATATTGCGAGGCGAACAAAGCGCGCTTTACGGGTCAGACGCGATCGGTGGCGTGATCCACTACCGAACCCTGACCGGTGCGGCAGCTCCTGGGCTTTCTGCGCGTATCGAAGGCGGTTCGTTCAATACGTTCAACAGCGCAGCGCGTCTGGGCGGCAAGACTGGTTCGTTCGACTATGTGCTGACCTCCTCGATGAGTAGCACCGACGGCCAGCCCAATGCGCGCGGCGGAACCCGGAATCTTGGCAGCGATAACGTGGCGGTGGCCTTTGTCGGCAATCTGCAGGCGACGGATAGTCTGCTATTTGGCGTGGTCACTCGCTATTCGGAAAATAGTGGTGACTTCAACGGCAGCGAGAGCGACCCGACCAGTCCATTTTACGGACAGATCGTCGACACGCCAGGCCGGCGGTTTGAGAATACTGGTCTATATGGACTAGTGAGAGCGGAGCTGGAGTTGATGGATGGGCGGTGGTCACATCGTGCATCCGCTCAATTCGCGAACAGCGAACGGCGAAGCTATTCTGGCAATGCCCAAAGGTCCGGCAGCGAAGGCAATCGCCTTAAGGGAAGCTACGAATCCACGCTGAAATTTGAGAATGACGCGATGGAACATCGGGTGACATTTGCCGCTGATGTCGAACGCGAAACCTATCGGAACAATGATCAATCCGCGTTTACCGGAAAAAAAAGCAACGAAAATCTGGGCGTTGTCGGACTCTACGAGTTGCAGGTCGGGAGCCAGGCGTCGTTCAGTGCCGCCGTCAGATATGACGATAATGATCAGTTTGCCAATATCACCACCTATCGCGTCCAAGGCGCATATCTGTTGCCATCCGGAACGGGTCTGCAGGCTGCCTATGGAACGGGCGTCAAGAACCCCGGGTTTTTCGAGTTATTCGGCTATTTTGACGGACAATTTATCGGCAATCCCGATCTGACGCCTGAAAAATCCGAGGGATGGGAAGTGGGAATAACCCAGCAATTCTTGGGCGGTGACGGAAAGATCGGACTGACCTATTTCCAGAGTCGCCTGAAGGACGAAATATTCACGACCTATCCACCACCAACATTTGCCGCGACGCCGGCAAATCGGGCAACGCTGTCAAAGCGCAATGGCGTTGAAAGCTGGCTGGAGATTGATCTCAACGATAGCTGGCGGATCAACGGGAGCTACACATATTTACGGGCGCGTGAAAACGGCGTGCAGGAGGTCCGTAGACCAAAACATATCGGCAGTATAGCGATAGACTGGCATTTGCCCGGCGACAAAGCGGGCGTGACTCTGGTTGGCCGCTACAACGGATCGCAACAAGATGTTGCTTATACCGATCCAAGCTTTATCCCCATCGATGTTCGTTTGGAGGATTATCTGCTTGTCAATTTGAATGGACGGATCAAGGTTCGCACCAATCTTGAGCTGTTCGGGCGCGTTGAAAACCTGCTGAATGAGCGCTATGAACAGGTGTTCAGCTTCGTTTCACCCGGTAGATCTTTTTACGCCGGCATCCGCGGTAATTTTTGAGATTTTTAGAGCAGAGGAAAACAAGCTTATGACTACGCAAACTTTTTCTGGAAAGGCGGAACATATCTGGGCCGCCACAGTGGCAACCGCCTCCGTCCTGGGAAGCTGGATATTTGCCTGCATTACGCCATTTGCAGCCATTGGCGTTTTGCTGGCGGCGACATTGTCACCGCGCAAGGCGATGGCATGGATGGGCGGCGTTTGGCTCACCAACCAGCTGGTCGGCTATTTGATCCTTGATTATCCGCGCACGGTGAACAGCTTTGCTCATGGTGGTAGCTTGCTGTTTGCCAGCATGGCTGGTCTTTTTGTCGCCATAGGGGTTTTGAAACGGCGCAATAATGAAACTTTGGTCAGCCTTGGACTGGCTTTCGCGGCAGCATTCGTAGCCTATGAGTCTTTGCTTTATGTCGCAGCGCTCTATCTGGGCGGTATCGACACTTTTGCTCCCGACATTGTCTGGCTGATTGCCAAGAATGACTTTTTCTGGTTCGCCGGACTACTGGCTGCACGCGTCGCTCTGACCCGTGCCCTGCCC
The DNA here is from genome assembly GCA_002783865.1 of Sphingomonadales bacterium CG_4_10_14_3_um_filter_58_15. Classification (GTDB taxonomy): domain Bacteria; phylum Pseudomonadota; class Alphaproteobacteria; order Sphingomonadales; family Sphingomonadaceae; genus Parasphingorhabdus. Next base: position 16,018 of record PFJE01000142.1, on the reverse strand, counting down.
CAGTTCTATGCGCCGCAATTGGCTGTTCGCTCCACATGACAAGCGACCTGCGTGTCGTATCCCTCTTGCCCAGTGCCACGGAAATTGCCGTAGCACTGGGACTCGAACCGAATTTGGTAGGGCGATCGCATGAATGCGACTATCCGAATTTTGTCCGCGACCTTCCGATCTGCACCTCGACCAAATTGGAAAAGGGATTGCAGTCGGATGAAATCGACAAGCGAGTCCAGGAGATCGTCCGCCAGGGTCTGTCGGTCTATGAAGTCGATGCACCGCTGCTGCAGTCGCTCAAGCCCGATGTCATTCTGACTCAGTCGCAATGCGCCGTCTGCGCGGTCACACCTGATGATCTGGAAGAAGCACTGGCAAGCTGGATCGGTCAGAAGCCGCAATTGATATCGCTCGCCCCCGACAATCTCGATGATGTCTGGGGCGACTTTCGCAAAGTTGGCGTAGCGGTGGATCGCTCTGCTGAGGCCGAGCAATCGATCAAGGCACTGCAGAAACGCTTACGCGAGCTGGGTCCCGATAAAAAGCACCGTCCGACTGTCGCCGCGATCGAGTGGATTGAACCGCTGATGGTGGCCGGCAACTGGGTCCCCGAACTGATTGAAATTGCTGGTGGCAAGTCGCTGTTCGCGACCGCCGGTCAACATTCGCCGTGGCTGGAGTGGGATGCTCTGCTGGCTTCCGATCCCGACAAAATCATCTTCATGCCCTGCGGCTATCAGATCGGACAGACGCTGGCCGAGATGCCGACGATGGTGAAGCATCCGCACTGGGCGAAGCTGTCGGCGGTCAAGAATGGCGAAATATTCCTCGCGGATGGTCACCATTTCTTCAACCGCCCGGGCCCGAGACTGGTCGAATCCGCTCAAATCATCGCCGACACGCTTTATGCCGAACCCGATGATAATGGCGACCTTTCCAAGGGCTGGATCCGCTGGACAGGCTAACGGCCCGTTTCATAGACTGATCTTATACCGAGACAGCTCTTCATAAAAGGGTCCACAAGCGTCGGCGACGTGCTGCGCCGCTGCATCCAGCTGTGGCGCGGCGCTTTCAGACCGGCCAAATCCTGTCGTCTCCAACACCCGCCCATACCAGTGTGTCGCCCAGACACCGTCGCTTTCGCGCGGTCCAGCTTTCCATGACAGCATGCCATCGTCCCAAGCGATCTCCAGCGCGGCGCACAAGGCCTTGAGATGGGCTTCCGGATCGCGCAAGATATCGGCGCTATCCAGCACGATCGGCGGCTTCCCGGTCATCTGCGCTGCCTGATCAACATATTGCAGTTGCCGTTCATAGCCGAGATCATCGGCGGCGACCTCGACCCGCTTCGCGGTATAGCTCGCCACGACCTTTTCAGGATCGCGGATCAGAAAGGCGTGGCGGTGTTCGGGGAAGTCCGCGATCGTTACATCGCTCACCATATGATGCGGCATATGTTTCTGGTACCACAGCGGCTTGCCGTCAGGCACCGGCCCGCGCATGTCGTCCGCCACCGATTGCCAGTCGCAATCCATTGACGCGATGACCTCATCCGCCATCGGTTGCCGCTGGCCGGTGGTATTCAGGAACGCCCCGTAAAAGGGTTCGTCACTGACCGCACAATCGCTGCGCCCGCCGAAGCTGCGCATCATTGCCGTAGAAATATTGCGCGGGCCGGACCACATGGCGATGCGAATGGGGTCTGTCATGTGTGGTCCTTCGTCATTGCGAGCGCAGCGAAGCAATCCAGTGCGCCGCTTGCCGCTCTGGATTGCTTCGTCGCTGCGCTCCTCGCAATGACGGAGTTAAGCAACATCACGCTCGATCAGCTCCTTGTAGAGCCCCTGTAGCCGTTCGACCATCGGTCCCCTGCCCTCGGTAAGGACACGCCCGTCGACCTCGGTTGCCGGCACCACCCCGGCAAAAGTGCCGGTGACAAACGCCTCGTCCGCGCCATAGACATCGGTGAGCGAGAAATTCTTCTCGAACACCGGAATATCATTCTCCCGGCAAATCCGGATCACATTGGCGCGGGTGATCCCGCCAAGGCAATAATCGCCACTCGACGTCCACACCTCGCCCTTGCGGACGATGAAGAAATGGGTGCTGTTGCAGGTCGCGACAAAGCCTTGCGGGTCAAGCATCAGCGCTTCGTCCGCGCCGGCCTGGGTCGCCTGGATGCAAGCGGTGATGCAATTGAGCTTGCTGTGCGAATTCAGCTTCTGGTCCTGCACCGCCGGGTCGCCGCGCCGGACATGGACGGTGAACAGGCGGATGCCATTCTCGACCGTGCTCGGCAGCGCTTCCTTATATTCCGGGATGATCACGATCGTCGCCGGAGAGATCACCACCCGAGGATCCTGATAAGGCGTCGAGCGGATGCCGCGGGTGACCATCAGACGGATATGAACGCCTTCCTGCGCCGCCATGTCATTGCCGCTGATCGTCTCGTAAAGTCTTTCCACCAATGCTTCCCGAGAAATCCCGATATCCATTGCGATCGCCTTTGAACCTTCAAACAGGCGGTCGAGATGCGCGTCGAGAAAGGCGATCTTTCCCCTGTGCACGCGCAGCCCTTCCCAGACGCCGTCACCGAGCATGAAGCCGCTGTCGAAAACAGATACTACCGCCTCGGCGCGTGGCGTCATGACGCCATTGACGTTGATCAGGATATTTGCATTTCGCGGATCGGCGGTAAAGTCATGCGTGCCCTTAGCCATGGATTCTAACCTTTTGATTTATTGGAATAGTGGGAGGTAAACTTTACACACTTTACAGTGTCTAAAGCAAAGAAACACTCTGGTGCCAATTGCGGTGTTTTTGGGGGCGTATATGATCTGGCACTGGCATGGCTCATGGCGGCCAAGCTAGCGCAATCGGGGGCATGTAGGAAAGCGATTTATGCCCCGCCGCAGGGCGGGGTCCAGACGATCGTGCTGGACAGTTCTGGGGCCCGCCCTTCGGCGGGGAACTTTTCCGGGTGATCAATATTTTCCCTCTCCCGTGAGGGAGAGGGTTGCGCAAACTTGGCAGCTTGCTGCCTAGTTGTAGCTGGGTGAGGGTGTACTTCGCTTCAGAGTAAAGAACACCCTCATCCAACTGCGCCTAGCTTCGTTCCTCAGCAAGGCTCCTTATCCTTCTCCCTCACGGGAGAAGGGGAAATTCCGCAGAAGTCTTCAGGGATAAGCTCTTGCTGCCTGTTCCCCGCCGAAGCGCGGGGTCCAGACGATAGCTCAGGACCGTTCTGGGCCCCGCCCTGCGGCGGGGAACGACTAAGATTGCTTGGCATACATACAATATAGCTTGTTCCCCTGCGCAGGCAGGGGTCCATCTCGTACATGTGCCTATTGGAGCCACGGACAGGAGATGGGCTCCTGCCTCCGCAGGAGCACATTACATGTGCAAGACCCGCCCATAAGCATCGAGCACGCTCTCGTGCATCATCTCGCTCAATGTCGGATGCGGGAAGACGGTGTTGATCAGTTCCGCCTCGGTCGTTTCCAGCGTCTTGCCGATCGTATAGCCCTGGATCAGTTCGGTCACTTCCGCGCCGATCATATGGGCGCCGAGCAATTCGCCCGTCTTGGCGTCAAATACGGTCTTGATAAAACCCTCGGTCTCGCCCAGCGCAATCGCCTTGCCATTGCCGATAAACGGGAATTTGCCGACCTTGACGTCATGGCCCGCTTCTTTCGCTTTCGCTTCGGTCAGGCCGACGCTGGCGATCTGTGGGTGGCAATAGGTGCAGCCGGGAATATTGTTAACATCCATGACATGCGGGTGGCCGTCCTTGCCCATCGACTGAGCAATGGTTTCTGCTGCAATGACGCCTTCATGGCTCGCCTTGTGCGCCAGCCATGGGCCAGCGGTGCAGTCGCCGATCGCATAGATGCCCTCGATATTGGTGCGGCAATATTCGTCGGTCTTGATATGGTAACGCTCGTCTGGCTGGACCCCTAGCTCATCGAGCCCGATGGTCTCGATATTGGGCATGATGCCGACGGCGACGATGACATGGCTGAAATCGTGCGTCTCTTTCTTGCCCTTGCTGTCCTCGATCTCCGCCTTGACGCCCTTGTCGCCAACATCAATGCTCTTCACGCCAGCGCTGGTCATGATTGTCATTCCCTGCTTTTTCAGAGACTTTTCGAGGAAAGCTGAGATCTCTTCATCTTCAACCGGAACAACCCGATCGAGCATTTCGACCACGGTGACGTCAACGCCGATATCATTATAGAAGCTGGCAAATTCGATGCCGATCGCGCCGGATCCGATGACCAGCAATTTGGTCGGCGTTTCCGGTGGCGTCATGGCAGTGCGATAGGTCCAGATGCGCTTGCCGTCGGCCTTGGCAAACGGCAGATCGCGAGCGCGGGCGCCGGTGGCAATGATGATATTCTTGGCGGTCAGTTCTTCCTCGCCCTTGTCGGTCTTCACGGTCAGCTTGCCGGGCGCGGTGATCTTGCCATCACCCATCACGACATCAATCTTGTTCTTCTTCATCAGGCCGGTGACGCCCTGATTAAGCTGCTTCGCCACGCCGCGCGAGCGTTTGACAATCGCGTCAAGATCGGCGCTGATCTTCTCTGCGACCAGACCATAATCGGATGCGTGCTTCATATTGTGAAACACCTCGGCCGAGCGCAGCATCGCCTTGGTCGGGATACAGCCCCAGTTAAGGCAGATCCCGCCGAGATTTTCGCGTTCTACGATCGCGGTTTTCAAGCCGAGTTGCGATGCACGGATGGCTGCAACATAGCCGCCGGGGCCGGAACCAAGAATGATGAGGTCGTAAGTGTCTGCCATGTTATTCCTTTGTTGTTTTCTTCCTCTCCCCTTGAGGGAGAGGACAACGAAGACTTAGCGGCTTGTCCGCTTAGTCGCAGTCGGCGAGGGGAGCCGAGGCAATATATTCAATATAGCTTCCAAAACCCCGTCGAGATTCTCATTCACTTCATTATTCCAGAAGCGCAACACAGTATAGCCCTGTTGCTGCGTCCATCGGTCCCGCCCAGCATCATGACAACTATCATTATGTTGAGAACCGTCGGCTTCGACGACCAGCTTCACTTCCTGACAGACAAAGTCTGCAATGAAGGGGCCAAGTGGCTGCTGCTTCCGGAATTTATAATTACCCAGTTGCCGATTGCGCAGGCGGCTCCAGAGCAAACGCTCCTGCGGGGTCAACTCGCGGCGGAGTTGTTTCGCGCGTTTCAAAGCCTCGGGAGTATATCGGGCCATCGTTTTGCGGTTCCGCCACCCCTCACCAAGATTTTCTAACGATCCTTCGCTATGCTCAGGATTCGTAAGCAAATCTATCCTCTCCCTCAAGGGGAGAGGAGACAAAGACCGCAACTGCCAAGCTATCTGGGTTTCCATTGTCTTAGATGAATTCAAATCAGCTCTTGCAAGCCAATTTCTCCAAGGTATCTCCGCACAGAAGATTATGCAGATTTACTAGATAATGCCAATTCCGGAACCTGCACCGGTTTGCCATCCCCGTCCACCGCCACAAATATGTAGACGCCCGAAGCCGCCTTCATCATTTCATCCTCATGCCGATCCCGCCGATAGGCTTCCACCTGAACCGTCATCGAACTGCGACCTATCTTGACAAATTCTGCGTAGACCGAGAGTTCATCACCAATACCCACCGGATGCCCGAACCGCAGATCATTCGCGCCGACCACGACCGACTGGTGCTTGCTGTGCTTCGCCGCAAGAGCGCCTCCGGCCTGCGCCATTTGCCCCATCAACCAACCGCCAAAGGCCACCCCGTAGGGATTGCCTTCGGTTGGCATGACTATGGTACGGATCGCTGGAATCTTGTCGGCTAGATCGGTCAAGCCAACATTCCCAATGGATTTTCAACGGTTTCCTTGAATGCCTTCATAAAGGCTGCGCCGGTGGCGCCGTCGATCGCGCGGTGGTCGAAGCTGCCGGTCGCGGTCATGATCGTGGCGATCTGGACGCTGTCATCGATCACAACCGGCTTCTTGATCCCGGCGCTGATCGCCAGGATCATGCCCTGCGGCGGATTGATCACCGCGTCAAAGGTGGTGACCCCGAACATGCCCATATTGGACAGGCTGGCGGTGCCACCCTGATATTCGTGCATCTTGAGCTTGCCCGCCTTGGCGCGCTCGGCGAGGTCCTTCATCTCGGTAGCGATGGCGCTGAGCGATTTGGTATCGGCGCTGGTGATGATCGGGGTGATCAGGCCGCCGGGGATACTCACCGCGACCGCGATATCGGCGCGCTGGTAGCGGATCATATTTTCTTCGGTGTAGCTGACATTGCTGTCGGGGGCCTGCATCAGCGCCACCGCTTGCGCCTTGATCAGCAGATCATTGACCGACAATTTGATACCGCGCGCTTCCAGCGACGCGTTGAGCTCGCCGCGCAGTTTCAGCAGCTTGTCGATATTCACATCGATGCTGACCCGGTAATGCGGGATCGTCTGCTTGGCCTCGGTCAGGCGGCGGGCGATGGTCTTGCGCATGCCGGACAGTTTTTCGGCGGTGTGCGGGATATCGAAATCGCTCGCCGTTGCAGATTTCTGTGCCGCCTGTGCTTCGACAGGCTCAGCACGACCGGATTTTGGCTCGGACCGTTCGCCCTGAGCCTGTCGAAGGGTGCCGCCTTCCGCCGCGTCAATATCCGCCTTGATAATCCGACCATTCGGACCGGAACCCGACACGGCGGTCAGATCGACGCCTTTCTGTTCCGCCAGACGGCGGGCCAGCGGGCTGACCTTCAGGCGGTCATCACTGGATCCTGATGCGGCCTTGGGTGAAGGTGCCGGGGACGCAGATGCGGCTTCTTTTTTGGGCTCAGACTTTTCTGCCTTCGCATCAGGCTCTTCTGTCTTGGCCTCTGCGTTATCAGCTTTTGCCTCTGCTTTTTCTGACTTTGCCTCAGGCTTCTCAGCCTTTTTCGCTTTGGGCGCAGCAGGCGCTTCAATATCATCCACATCTTCGCCTTCTTCGGCGATTATCGCGATGACTGCCCCGACTTTCACATTGTCGGTTCCTTCAGCGACGACGATCTTGGCAATCACGCCTTCGTCAATCGCCTCAAATTCCATCGTCGCCTTGTCGGTCTCTATCTCGGCCAGCAAATCGCCGGAAGACACGCTGTCGCCTTCCTTGACCAGCCATTTCGCAAGCGTTCCTTCTTCCATGGTGGGAGAGAGCGCAGGCATTTGGAGATTGATGGGCATGGCCGATGATCTTTCCTGAATAAGTCCTGTTTTCGCGTAAAGCTGTCCAACATTGAGCCTATGGCGTCAAGGGCGCTGACTTGCCTTGTCGGCATTTTTATCGCAACAGGTGTTTCTGACAGGGGGAAGAGGGTTCATGCGTACATATCTGGTGGTGATCGACGAGACCGATGAGGCGAGTCTGGCGCTGCGCTTTGCCTCGCGCCGGGCGATGAAGACGAATAGTGCACTGCACATATTGGCGCTGGTCGAGAGCGAGGACTTTGTCGCCTGGGGCGGGGTGCAGGCGACGCTTGCCGAAGAAGCCAAGAATCGGGCCGAGGCTTTGGTGTCCGGAGCCGCCGGCAGCCTGTTTGAAGAAACCGGAATCCGCCCCTCAATCACGGTAAAACAGGGCACCGGACCAAAAGTCGTGCGGGCGATGATGGATGAGGTCGATGGCCTGGCCGCGCTTGTGCTCGGGGCAGCAGCGACCGGCGTTCCGGGTCCGCTGGTCAGCCATTTTGCCGCGACCGAGGCGGGCTCCCTGCCCTGCCCGGTGATGGTGGTGCCAGGGTCGCTGAGCAAGGAAGAAATTGACCGGTTAAGCTGAAGCCTTCGCGATCAGGGACCCGCGCGCCGGATATCCGGACTCGATGGCATAGTCGATACCCTGCAGCAACTGGTCGAGCGACGGCCGGGTGAACGGCATGCTCTGGATGCTGGCGAAATAGAGGCTCTGGTCGGGCTTGACGAGCAGCAGCGCCGGTTCGGAAAATACCGGCAGTTCATCGCTTCCCGGACGGGCGGACGATATATAGAGACCGAGGTCGCGGGCGAGATTTTCGCTCAGGCCATAGCCGATCATCAGATCATCAACGCCCCATTCTTCCGCCGATTTCTGGGCCCGCTGCTGATTGTCCATGCTGATCGCGACGACGGTGATCCTGCGCTTGGCGAAATCGGCCAAGTGCCGCTGCAAGTCGCGCAACTGCATCTTGCAGATCGGGCAATGCACACCTCTGTAGAACAGCAGCAAGGTAAAATTATCGCCCAGACGCTGGCTGAGCTGAAACTTGCCGCCGTCGGTCATCGGCACGGTAAAATCGGGAACAGTTTTGCCGGGGAGGAGTCGGGACATTTGGAAATCCTTTGCTGGTGACCAGATATACCTTGCTCAGAGCGAATGCTTGCTTTTTACAACAGGTTGCTACTTCCGTCGAGACTTGCCCATGTGGCCGCGGACATTGGCCGGTTTTCCTTGCTTGCCCTTACGATGCGGCTTTCCCTTGCCGGCGCGGTGGGGAGCGGGGCGGCCCGGCATATGGTTGGCGCCTTCAGCCAGTTCGAACAACAGGCTGCCGGTCGCAGCATTGGCCTCGACCAGACGCAGATCGATTTTCTGGCCAATATTATAGGTCGTGCCGCTGTCCATGCCGGTCAGTTGTTGCTTCGACTCGTCATAGTCGAACCGTTCGGCACCCAAGGTGCGCACCGGCACCAGACCATCGCCGCCCAGTTCCTCGACCGTGGCAAAAAAGCCGAAATTCTGGACACCGGTGATCCGGCATTTGACGACCTCGCCGACCCGGTTCGCCAGATGGGCCGAGATATAGCGGTCGATGGTTTCCCATTCCGCCTTCATCGCCCGGCGCTCGAGCTTGGATATTTTTTCCGAAATCAGTTCGAGACGCCCGGCCTCTTCCTTGTTCAGGCCCGAATATTCCGGGATATCGCTATTTTGAGGCGCTGGCTGTTCTAGCTTGCAGGCGGTCACCAGAGCGCGGTGCACGATCAGATCGGCATAGCGCCGGATCGGGCTGGTGAAATGGGCATAGCTGCCGAGCGACAGGCCGAAATGGCCCATATTGGTGTGGCCATAATAAGCCTGGGTCTGGCTGCGCAATATCTGTTCCATGACCAGCGGCAGCAGCAGTTCGTCGTCAACCTGCTCGATCAGACGGTTGAACACAGCGGGCTTGATCACTTGGCCCATGGCAAAGGCCATGTCGAACGTCTTGAGATAGTCTTTCAACGCGATCAGCTTCTCGCGGGACGGTGTTTCGTGGACCCGATAAATGACCGGAGACTTCTTCGATTCCAGCATCTTCGCTGCCGCGACATTGGCAACAATCATATAATCTTCGACCACACGATGCGCGTCGAGGCGTTCGCGGACCGCAATCTCGACAATCTTGCCCTGATCATCGAGTACCACCCGTTTTTCGGGCAGATCGAGATTGAGCGGCTCGCGCTCGTCCCGCGCCTTGGCGAGCAGCTTCCAGCAAGCCCACAGAGGCTCCAGCGCCTTCTTTTTCAGCGGATGGTCCAGTTTCCCGTCCATCGCCGCCTGCGCATCTTCATAGGCGATATTGCCGGCCAGCTTGACGATTGCCCGGGTAAAACGAGAACCGGTCACCTGCCCTTTGGCGTTGATTGTCACATCACAGACCAGAGCCGCCCGGTCGACGCCTTGTTTCAGCGAACAGACATCGGTCGACAAAGCTTCCGGCAGCATCGGCACAACCCGGTCGGGGAAATAAACGCTGTTGCCGCGCTTATAGGCTTCGCGGTCGAGCTTGCTGCCCGAACGGACATAATAAGACACATCGGCGATGGCGATCAGCGCCTTGAAGCCGCCCTTGTTATCCGGACTGTCATCCGGCGCCGCCCAGATCGCATCATCATGGTCGCGGGCGTCGGCGGGATCAATGGCGACGATCGGGAGATGGCGCAGATCTTCACGCTTCTCTTGCGAAATTTCAAGCTTGGCTACCTGTTCGGCTTCCTGCGTCACCGCATCAGGAAAATGCAGCGGAATTTCAAATTTGTGAATCGCGATCAGGCTGAACGATTTGGCGGCGAACGGATCGCCCAATATTTCCTTGACCCGCGCTTTCACTTCGGAGCCGCGCTTGAGCGGTTCGGCCAGCACCAGATTGCCCGGCTTTGCTTCGCCCAACTCTATAATCGCGGTGCTGCGGCGGATCTTGCGATCGACCGGCTTCAGCCAATAGCGATCGCGTTCGTCTTTCTCGACGATCCCCAGCAGCATTTCGCTGCTCTGGGCCAGTTTCTTCATCAGAAAGGCGATATGCCCCTGCCCGCGCTCTTCGGTGCGGGCCAAAATGCGGTCGCCGATCGCCAGCGCGGCGCGACGGCCTTTTTCCTTGATCCTGATTTTCGGCGCGGGAGCGCCTTCGTCTTCCCATTTTTCAGGAATGCCAATCGCTTCATTGCCGTCAATCTCGACAATCTTGAGCACGGTGACTTTCGGAACGCCGCCCACCTTATGCAACGCCCGTCCCGGTTCTCCGGCGAGCAACCCTTCTTTTGTCATATCCTTGAGCAAGGCCTTGAGCGCAATCTTGTCCGGCCCTCGCAATCCGAAGGCTTTTGATATCTCGCGTTTTCCTGCAGGCCGCTCCGATCGCTCGATAAAATCCAGTATCTGCTGGCGAGTGGGAACCTGTTTCGGTTTGTGAGATTTTTTGGGACCTGCCATTAATAAGCTTTACCTATGATTATCCGCTCGACCGCCGGCTTGCCTGTGAAGATACAGGACCCATCCGCGGCAGCCGCATCAACCGGCACATTGCGGATGGTCAGCTTCAGCTTCTTGAGCCGCTCTTCGATCGCTTCCAGTTCATCGCCAGTGGCCTTGCACCATTGCACTTCCAGCCAGCCCGGATATTTCTTGTTCGCCTTGTAGAACCGTTCGACGTCCGACCAATGTTCGACGCCGCGGGTGATATTGCCGTCGAGGCGCTGCTTGGCTTCGCCGTGCATTGCGGACTGGATCTCTGCCAGCAAGGCCGGAATTTCGGGCAGAAATTCTGCCTTGGCGAGGAATTTCGTGTCGAGCTTGCCGCTGTCCTGATAGAGCGCATCCCGGCGGATCATTGCGACCTTGCCCTCGGCCATGTCACGCGGACCAATTTCGAGAATGATCGGCGCGCCCTTCTTGACCCAGGACCAGCGCTTCGCTTGGGTTTTGGCTCCAGAGATATCGAGCTTCACCCGAACCGGTTCGTCGAAGGCTCTCAGCCCGGCGATTTCCTTTGCCAGTGCCTTGCAATAATCCAGCACCTCTTCATCCTCAGGCTTGTCGCGCAGCATCGGCACGATCACAACCTGATAAGGGGCAATCAGTGGCGGCACCCGCATGCCGTCATCATCGCCGTGAGTCATGATGACACCGCCGATCATCCGGGTCGAGGTGCCCCAACTGGTGGTATAGGCAAACTGGAATTCGCCGTCCTTGTCCTGGAAGCGGATATTTTGCGCCTTGCTGAAGGTCTGGCCGAGGAAGTGGCTGGTTCCGGCTTGCAGCGCCTTGCCATCCTGCATCATCGCCTCAATTGAATAGGTTGCGTCGGCTCCGGGGAAACGTTCGTTTTCCGGCTTTTCGCCTGCGACCACCGGCATCGCCAGCACGTTTTCCGAAAACTCGCGATACATTTCCAGGATATTGAGCGTTTCTTCCATCGCCTCGGCTTTGGAAGCATGCGCCGTATGGCCTTCCTGCCAAAGAAATTCGCTGGTCCGCAGGAACATGCGGGTGCGCATTTCCCAGCGGACGACATTGGCCCACTGGTTGATCATTACCGGCAGGTCGCGCCAGCTTTGCACCCAGCGGGCAAAGGCGGTGCCAATGACCATCTCGGACGTGGGTCGAACCACCAGCGGTTCTTCCAATTTGGCATCCGGGTCAACGATCAGACCGCCATCGTCGCTCTTCATCAACCGGTGATGCGTGACGACCGCCATCTCCTTGGCAAAGCCTTCGACATGCTCCGCTTCTTTCGCGAAATAGCTGAGCGGAATGAAAAGAGGAAAATAGCAATTTTCATGGCCGGTTGCCTTGATCCGCTGATCCATAAGATATTGCACCCGTTCCCAGATGCCATAGCCCCAGGGCCGCATGATCATGCATCCGCGCACACCTGATTCTTCGGCAAGATCGGCTTCGGAAATTACTTGTTGGTACCATCCCGCGAAATCATCTTCGCGGGTAATGGAAAGGGCATTTTTCTTCACTTGGTTTTCCTGCGGATTATTATGTTCCGGTGATCAGCTATCGAGCTTGTCTATCTTGGACTGGATATCAGCCAGTTGTTTTTTCAGTGCCATGATCTCTGCATCTTTTTCGGATGCCGTGTCTTGCGATGAATCATCGTTGTCCGCGCTGCCATTGTGACCAAGGCTCAATGCCTTTTCAAAGACGCCAGCAAGCGGGCTGGCCTTCAAGGCGTTTTCGACCGCTTCCTGAAACTGCTTCTGGTTCTTCACCGCCATCTGGCCCAATGGATTTTTGTTGAGTGCACCTTCGACCGCTTCCTGAAACTGCTTCTGGTTTTTGCGGAAATTGTCCATCGATGCTTCGAGATAGGACGGCATCAAAGACTGCATGCTGTTGCCGTACATCGAAATCAACTGGCGCAGGAATTTCACTGGCAGCATCTGCTTGCCGCTGCTTTCTTCGTCGACGATGATCTGGGTCAGCACATTGTGCGTGATGTCTTCGCCTGTCTTGGCGTCGACAACGACAAAATCCTGATCATTGCGAGTCATCTCTGCCAGAAAGTCGAGCGTAATATAGCGCGACGACTGGGTATTGTAGAGGCGGCGATTGGCGTATTTTTTAATTACGATGGGGTCGCCCGGATTAGTGGTTTTGGACTTGGCCATATCAGTTCCCGATGGGTTATAATTGTGAAAGGCATTGAGGGCCTTCTAACCATCAAATATTAAATGTTGCACAAGGACTAAACCTATTTGTGCATCGCCGCAACTTCTGTTGTTGTGCAGCATTTTTGCGCAGCATTTTTATGTTGTGCAACTGCGTCGCTATATTTTCTTAGGGCGCTATGTCCACTCTCTAGCCAAGCGATTACCGAGCCCGGTGATCAGTTCATATTGCGACAGGCCCGATTGGGCTGATGCGATCTCCAGATCATATTCGCAGTCGACCCAGTCGCCTTCTTCCAGATAGGGCGCCGCCGCAAGATCAATCGCGATCAGGTCCATCGAAACCCGACCTAGAACCGGAAGCACAATGCCCCCATCCATGAAAAGTCCGCTGTTGGAAAACCCCCGCAAATATCCGTCGGCATAGCCCATCGCCAATATTCCAACCTTGTGCGACTCCGCCGCAATATATTGGGCATTATACCCGAGCTTATCGCCGGGACGAAGCGAGCGCACCTGAATGATCTCCGCTCTTGGTATCGCCACCTGTCTGATGACGTCTTCCAAAGCTGGGCGCTGAATACCGCCATAGAGCGACAGTCCGGGGCGGGTGACATCGAAATGATATGCACTCCCCAGGGCTATCCCGGCACTATTGGCAAGGCTGGTCCGCTTGCCTGACACAATTTTCAGAGCAGCTATATATTGTTTCAGTTGATCTTCATTCTGGGGCGTATCTTCATCGGCGGAGGCAAGATGGCTCATCACCATATCGATCGACATGCCGGCAAAAAGATCGGCTTCGAGATCTTCCAAATTGATGCCGAGCCGGTTCATCCCGCTGTTGATCATGATATCGCAGGCCTTGCCCGACGGTTTCCAGCGCTGCACTTGCTCCAGACTGTTGAGCACTGGTTTTGCCGGCGATCGCAGCGCAAAGGGCAGATCTGCCTCTCGAACGCCGTTGAGCACGGACACACCGGCTGTACCAGCGGTCAGATCTTCAATTTCTTGCGCTTCCTGCCAATTGGCGACAAAAAAATCCGTGCAGCCTGCCACCATCAGCCTTTGGACAACATCGCGGACCCCGAGGCCGTAAGCATTGGCCTTGACCGCAGCGCCCGCCTTGGCCTTTCCTGACAGCCGGTCGAGAGCACGCCAGTTTGCCACCAGCGCATCGGAGTCGAGCTTGATTGTCGCGGTCGGCGGTATGTTCGGTTTTGCGTCACTCATGGATCGAGCGATACGGCCTTTATGACGCTTCGTCGAGCGCCGCTTCGGGATCATCGGGAATGCCCCACCAACCAACGACCAGCGCAATAAAGACGAATATCCAAGTGTACCAGAGGCCGGAATAGGCATCCCCCGTTCTGGCGATAATATATCCCGCAATCAGCGGCAAAAATCCGCCAAAATATCCTGCCCCGATATGATAGGGTATCGACATTGAGCTATATCGGATTTTGGCCGGGAACATTTCTGCCAGCAGCGCCGCGACCGAACCGTAATTCATCGCCGACAGAAACCCAAGGAACAGCAATATTGCGACGACCCCTATCATCGTCGGGAGCGACGGATATTGTTCGGAAAAATCATAACCCGCCGATGTCAGCAGCGCCTCAAGCTGACCGCGCCTTGCCGTTCCGGGCCTGTCCCAGGCATAGTCCGCGAGCGACAAGTCCGTTGCTCCGGCGGTGAGCGTCAGAGCGGGTGCGTCCTTCAAATCATAGGAAATTCCAATTGCCGTCAAATCCTCAATCAGGCGCCCGCATTCGGTTGTCTGTTGATCAGCGAATGGATCATATTGGCATCCGGGACCCGAAATCACCACCGGCGCTGTGTCCTGCGCCGCGGAAAGCGAAGGATTGGCGAGATTGCCCATCATCCAGAATGCCGGAAACAGGGTGATCAGAATGATGATATTGCCCCAAATAATCGGTTTTTTCCGTCCAACCCGGTCGGACCATTTGCCGACCAAGAGATAGCAGCCCATCGACAGGAACCCGCCGATACCAATCATTATTTCGGCGGTCGTATCGTCCACTCGCATCGGCCCTTTCAGAAAGGAAAGACTGGAGAAGAAGGCGGTATACCAGATCGTGGTCAGGCCCGCGGTGATACCGAACATCGCGACAAATATGCGCTTTGGATTGCCGGGATAGGTCAGGCTCTCGACAAACGGATTTTTGGCCGTGGTACCCGCGGCTTTCATCGCCTGGAAAACCGGACTCTCGGATAGCTTCAGGCGCATCCAGAGAGAGATTGCCAGCAATATCAGCGACAACAGAAACGGCACTCTCCAGCCCCAGGCAGCGAATTGCTCGGCCGGAATCAAATAGCGGCAGGACAGCACCACCGCGATGCTCAGGACGAAGCCGCCAACCACACTGGCCTGGATGAAACTGGTATAATAGCCGCGCTTTTCGACCGGGGAATGTTCGGACACATAGATCGCGGCGCCGCCATATTCCCCGCCGAGCGCCAGTCCTTGCAAAATCCGGAACGAAATCACGATGATTGGCGCTGCTATGCCAATGGCTTCGGCCGATGGTATCAGGCCGATACCGGCGGTGGCGATGCCCATCAGCGTGACCGTAACCAGGAAGGTATATTTGCGGCCAAGCCTGTCACCGAGATAGCCGAACAGGATCGCCCCCAGGGGTCGGAAACCGAAGCCGACCGCAAGTCCGGCCCAGACCAGTAAAGTTTGCAGAGTCGTATTTTCGGAAGGGAAAAAGGCGACACCGACAAAGCCCGCAAGCGTCGCGTAAATGAAGAAATCATACCATTCGAAAATGGTGCCAGCGGACGAGGCTGCGATGACCAGACGTATTTCTTTTTGCGTCGGTTCGCGCTGCCCTGCCATTGCAACTTCACTGGCCATAAATTGCCCTCCCCAAGGCGTCTGTTATTCCAGTTCGAGTATCACGGCATCAACGGCAAGGCTATCGCCTTGTGCGGCCTCCAGCGATTTCACCACGCCATTTTTTTCCGCCCGCAGGATATTCTCCATCTTCATCGCTTCAACGACGGCCAAGGGCTGGCCCTCGACAACCGCCTCGCCTACTTCGACATGCAGAGCGACCAGCAGGCCTGGCATCGGGCAAAGCAGATATTTCGACAGATCGGGTGGAA
>PFJE01000102.1 GCA_002783865.1 Sphingomonadales bacterium CG_4_10_14_3_um_filter_58_15 | reverse complement strand
ATTTGCATTTTTCCTTTCCTATTTTCTCTGCAATTTGCCCGATGGTCGAGATCCAGTGCTGTGTTCGTTGATTGCTAGGGTCGCGTGCAGATAACTCCAGTGCTTTTATACGGGCTTGTTGAATATATTGGGTCGCAACAGCAAAGTTTCCGGAACGACAAAGGTCATCGGCCAGACTCATTTGAGCGCGCATCCATTTGTCATATAAATCCATATCTTTTCGCATCATAGTCGCCGATGTCTGCAATAAACTTTCCTGCTTCCGCCGGTGAAACAAACTACTATCCACAACTCCAGACGCGCTATAGGCATCGGCTAGCCAACCGTGACGATTTGCGATGTCCGAATTTATTCTCAAATGGTCATGGGCTGATTTCTGGATTTTTTGAATTGTGATTAGTGCACTTCGACAACTTCTGATTGCGTCAACGACCTTGTCGTTCCGTTGAAGAGAAAGCGTACACAAATTACCTTCAGCATAACCCGCTTCCCGCAGCCATTTCACATTCTGATCATCGGCAGCCACCAGCATATCAGCATATTTCTTATACCCCTGCCAATATTTCTCAGCCCGTGCCCAATCCTTCTTCAAATAAGCAATATACCCCACCCAATATTCACTCTGCGCATGCCCGAAAATCCGGGCCGGATTATCCGGATCCTGCGCCAGAAGCGCCTCCGTCACCCGGTGCGCCTCGGTGAATTTCGCCAGTGCCTTGTCAAGGTCGCCGCGCTTCTCGTCATCCTCGCCCATCGCGTGCAAGATCCGCGCGCGGCGCTCCAGGCTCTCGGCGGGCATATCGCTCAAGTCGGCCTGATCGTCATAATAATCCATCGCTCGCTCGTTGACCTTGGTCATCACATCGAGCCGGCCAACGCCCTTCAGCTCGGTGCGCAAATCGGTCAGCATATATTCGACCAGCCCTTCCGCTTCGGCTTGTTGATGCTGCGCTTCGTTGCGCGACTGGATTGCGAATATCGTCATCCCGATCATCGCTAGCAGCGCGACCAGCGCGCCGCCCGTGACCGCCATCACGCGGCGGATGCGGCGGGCAGCATCACGCTGCACCAGCGCGTCGAGCGGCACCCCGGCAATACCAGCGACAATCTTCAGAAAACCCAGCCGCCAGCCATCGCCCTCCTTGCGCAGGTCAGCCGCCAGCGGCTCTGCACCGTGCAGCAACGCTTCGGGGAAAGCCTCTTCCGGCTCACCGCGCACCAGCGCCGCCAGCACCGGCCGGCCCGGATGCAGCGCGCGGAACAGGTCAATCTCCCGCGCCACCCAAATCGAAGCCTTGGCGTCGGGAGAGCAGATCACGACCAGCACCTGCGACCCCGCCAGCGCCTGCTTCACCGATTCCGAAAGATCCTCTGCTGCCGACAGGTCTTCCCGATCCCGGAAAATTCGGCCTAGACGGCCGTTATCCGCCTCGGCGATTTGGCCTGCCCGCAAATGGTGCGGCAGCCGGTAGGTTTCAATTTTTCGGTGCAGCTTTTGGGCGATGGCAGCATCGGCATGGCTATAGCTGACAAAGGCGCGAAAACGCACCGCTTGCGGATCAAATGTCCCTGTTTCGCCCAAACTTGCCCCGCGATCGAATATATCAACGACATTTGCCCGATAGCTTCGGGAAAATAGTATCGGGAATCGTGATCGCTGTCACGGATTAAAACTTTGAGCACAGACTACTTAATAACACGCAACGACTTGTTACGAGTTCTATCGAGAGCACCGATAGGAGAAAAGGAGCATATCATGCCGGACGGCGCCATTACATTCATGCTGGTTTATGCCATTGCCAGTTTTTTGCTAACCGCCCTCTTCGTGCGGCTGGGCGAGCAAACCAGACTGGCGAAGAAAATACGGCGGCATTTCTATTGGTTTCCGTTCATGCCCCCGGTGCTGCTTGTCTGGGGTTTTTTGCAGGGGATGATCGGGGTCGTGCGCTCCTTGTTCGAACTGCTGCGCTATTGCTTTGAAACGCTTTCGGGTAGCAAACCTATCGGCGACAAAGAACTGGGCAATATTGAGATTAACAATATCCTGATTAGAAAATGTCTGCCCGGATGCTGTATGACACCTCCCCAACCAAATGAAGTTGCAGAGCGCCGTCGTGTTACCCGGCGATATAATACTACACCACACGCAGCTGCAACGACCAGCGGATGATGGCCGACACGATAAGCTCTGATCGGTTATCACTGACAACCTCATACGTCTTCCCGCGCCACACCTGCGCCTGATGGCGAAATATACGCCACAAGCGCGCCAAGCACGAATGGATATATTCATCGACGATACGCGGAATGCGGAGTAAGCGTGGCGAGGATGCCGCCTTGTCAGCGTGATTTTTTGGTCTGAGCAGCTTTGCCGGCGGCGCGGCGTTTGGCGATGGCGCCGATCCTGAGCTTTGCGTCGCGTTCGTCGATTTCGTCGGGATCGAACGGTTTGCCGTAGCACCCCTGGTGCCAGTCGGGCACATGCTTGTGCTCGGGGTGTTTGGGGTTGGCGATGGCGTCGAGGAAGAGATCGAAGCCGGGCGTACCGCCGCAGTCCTCGGGTGGGGCGCGATGCTCGCCCTCGACATATCGCGGATATTTGGTTCCGGTCTCGCCATCCTCAATCACTTCGAGCGTGACGATATGCTCCCAGTTGTCGCCCATGTCGTAGGTATAGAGGATCTGGCGAACGCCCCGGTCGATCAGGGTTTTGAGCCTGGCATTTTTGGCCGCGGACAGCTCATCGTCGGGCCAGTCCGGATCGGGAAGGCCGTATCGCCTGTCGCCCGCTTCGAACTCCCAGAGGTGATAGTCGAGCCAGCCCATCGCGGCCTGGATGACATCATGAAGCATCTTGAGGCTGGCATCGAGCGGCACCTCGACCCGCCGCCAGATGAGAGGATCGGTATCGGCAAGCGCAATATGCAGGCGGGCGATGGTCTCGTTCATGCCGCCCTTCTAACTGCAATGGGGCTGACAGGCACGGGGTCTGCGGTCCAGTTCCAGGGCATGAGCTCATCCCAGCGCGAGGCGGGCCAACCGTTGGCGATCTTCTCGATCACATCGGCGATATAGGCTTGCGGCTCGATACCATTGAGCTTGCATGTCTCGATGACGGAATAGATCGCGGCAGCGCGCTCCCCGCCGGCTCTGGAGCCCGCGAACAGCCAGATGGTATGACCATTTTTGGTTGGCGAACTCATCGGATGGACTAGCCTTCTGTGACGCGGTCGTTTCCCGGCTGCGCAGGATCGGAGGACGATATGGTAGGCGATTATAATGCGTATGTTGGGCTGGATGTCCACAAAGAAACGATCTCGGCGGCGGTTGCCGATGCTGGTCGAAATGGCGAGGTGCGACTGATCGGGGTTATCAAGAATGAACCCGAAGCGATCGCCAAGCTCGCGCGCAAACTGGCTACACGGCATGGCACGGTGGAATTTGTCTACGAAGCCGGTCCGTGCGGTTATGGCGTTTATCGCCAACTGACCGGACTTGGTTACGATTGTCGTATTGTCGCTCCCAGCCATACGCCGGTTCGGCCTGGCAACCGGCAGAAAAACGACACGCGCGATGCGATCATGCTGGCACGGCTGCTTCGATCTGGTGAGTTGACCTATGTTTGGGTGCCCGATCCGGTCCATGAGGCGATGCGTGATCTCGTTCGTGCTCGCCATGTCGCGTCGCACGATACACGCAAGGCTCGCGTGCTCGTCCAGATGTTCTTGCTGAAGTACGGGCTACGTTACGACAGCAAGCCGTGGTCTTATCGACATCGGATCTGGCTGACCGATCGCCGGTTCGAGCACCGGGGCCAGCAAATTGCGTTCCAGAGCTATCTAAACCGGCTCGCTCAGGCTGAAGCACGCAAGAAGGAGCTGGAAGAACAGATCGCGGACCTTATTCCCGAATGGTCCCTCGGTCCGATGGTCATTGCACTCCAGGCGCTTAAAGGCGTGGGGCCGGTGATCGCTGCCACGCTGGTCGCGGAGGTGGGTGAGTTCTCACGTTTTCCAAGCCCGCGTAAGCTCATGGCCTATGTCGGTCTCGTACCGGGGGAGCATTCCAGCGGCGGCTCTATTCGTCCACGTGGCATCACCAAGTCCGGCAACAGCGATTTGCGCGCGCTTCTGTTCGAGGCGGCCTGGAGCTATCGAACGTCACCAAAGGTCGGTCAGTTCATGACCGTCCGTCAGGCTGACTTACCGCAGGAAGCGAAGGATATCGCCTGGAAAGCGCAGCTGCGTCTTAACGCTCGCTATCGCAAGCTCGTCGGGCGCGGCAAAAAAAGTAATGTGGCGATCACCGCGGTGGCCCGCGAACTGATCGGCTTCATATGGGATCTCGGTCGTCGGTACGAGCCGACCCCGAGAGCGGCGTCCGCTTAGCGCGGACGATTGCCGCCTTTGGCAGGGCGCAAAATACCGGGCGCGGTGAAGGATTCCTCGAGCAAGAATTTGGACAGGCTTATGTCCCATGTCCGCAGCCAGAACGAGGCAGCCTTCCGACGCACCGTCATCATGGGGTAGCCAACCCCCGGACAAGAGTTTGAGCGACCGTCGAGAAATCCTGGTTCTTTTGCGTCCTGCCAATTGCGATGCCACTGCGGCCGCACCGATCCACGCGGTCCCGGCCTATTTTGTTGTGCCTAGAGTGTTGACAATGGTCATAAGAGTTCTTGCGGCCGATGGCAACACTGCGCATGGCGCGCTCGGCGATATTGTTATCTATCTCGGCGGCTCCTTCATCAAGAAAGCGGGTAAGCGCGTGCCAGCGCTTGCGGCCATAGACGAGCGCCTTTGCCATTGCTGACTTGGGCGACAGGCGGCGCAGGGCATCGTCAATGGCAGCGCGAAGCGCGTCAATTTGCGGCTTGCTCCGTTCCTGTCGGTATCGTCGGCGCACATCTGGGGGCTCGCCCCGTATCTCCTCCTCGATTTTGTAAAGCCCGGCGATCCGATCGAGCAGGTCGGTGGTCAGCGGTGTTGGATGGCCCAAGTGGTTCTCGAATATCTTGCGCCGGAAATGCGCCCAGCAGGCGACTTCGCGGATCCGGCCTCCGGCATAGAGCTTCTCATATCCGGCATAGCCATCGGCCTGGAGCAGGCCGGTAAAGTGCTTGAGCTCGGTCTGCGGATGAATGCCGCTGCGGTCCGGCGTGAACCGGTACCAGACCAGCGCCGGTCGGCTCGCGCCCGATGCACGGTCATCGACAACGTAGGTCCATAGCCTTGCCTGCGCGGTCTTGCCCCTTCGGCTGGCTGCTTGCAGCAGCCGCTCAGGACGGGCCTTGCCAGGAACCAGCATTGGCACCGGCGTATCGTCGGTATGGAGCTTGCTGGCCTTGAGCCCCTCCTCGCGAATGCGGCTGACGATCGGATCGAGCAGCGCGGCGGCCTGGCCAGCCCAGCCTGCCAGCGTGGATCGGTCGATCTCGATGCCCTGTGCGGCCATCATCTCGGCCTGGCGGTAGAGCGGCAGATGATGATCGAACTTGTTCACGACAATATGGGCGAGCGTCGCGAAACTGGCCTTGCCCCGGGCAATAGCCTTCACCGGGGCGGGTGCCTGCACAATCTTCTCGCACGAGCGGCAGGTGTAGTTGGGACGCACGGTGCGAATGACCCGCCACTGCACAGGCGCAACATCGAGCATCTCGTCACTGGCCTGTCCCAGCGGACGCAGCACGCCGCCGCAATCGGGACAGGTGCAGTTGCCCGTCTCCGGTTCGATCCGGCGTTCGATGCGTGGCAGATGGTCCGGCAGGCGGCGTACCGGTGCGGCGCGAACGGGCTGAACATCATCAGGCTGGTCCGCTGCATCTTTGCCGGCGCCGACAATCTCGGCTTCGCTTTCCAGTTCCTCGAGTGTCAGCTCAAGCTGTCCGATCTGGGTAATCAGCTTCTCCGAGGACTGCCCGAAACTCATCCGCTTGAGCTGGGCAAGCTGGAGACGCAGCGTCTCGATCAGGGTGTCGCGGGCCGCCAGAGCAGCTTCCAGCTCGGCGATCCGGGCGTCTTTGTCGATGAGGGAAATGGCTTGATCCGACACCCTGATCCATTAGCGAATCAGGATGTCCAATGCCAGAAAAACCTGAGCAAACCGGTCACTTTTTACCCTGCCAGAAGGGGCATTACGGTCCGTTCCGGACGCCGCCAGTCGA
>PFJE01000030.1 GCA_002783865.1 Sphingomonadales bacterium CG_4_10_14_3_um_filter_58_15 | reverse complement strand
CCATGACACGGCCAGCAAGCGCCAAGGAGGCAATGAAGATATGAACCAGCAAACAGACTATGATGTCGTCGTGGTTGGCGGCGGACCATCAGGAGCAACCGCAGCCAATGATCTCGCATTACAGGGCCATAAGGTCATGCTGCTCGACAAGGCCGGACGGATCAAGCCGTGCGGCGGCGCAGTCCCTCCCCGCCTGCTCAAAGACTTTGATATCCCGCAATCGCTGCTGGTCGCTCACGCGCATTCGGCCCGAATCATTGCGCCATCGAACAAGAAAGTGACGATGCCGGTCGGTGACGGTTTTGTCGGCATGGTCGACCGCGACCAGTTTGACGAATGGTTGCGCGACCGGGCCAGTGAATCCGGCGCTTGCCGAATGACCGGAAAATGCGAAGATGTAACAACCGATGCTGCGGGCATTGCGACAGTGACATTCCGCAGCGACCGGAGTTCCGATCTGGAGACCGTCACTGCGCGCGCAGTGATCGGCGCCGATGGCGCGCGCTCCCGCGTCGCCCAGAAATGCCTGCCCAATGCCGAACGCGTACCCTGTGTCTTCGCCTATCACGAAGTCGTGAAGGTCCCCGAGACCATCGACGCGGATTATGAAGCGGACCGCTGCGATGTCTATTACCAAGGCCATCTCTCGCCGGACTTTTATGCCTGGGTATTCCCGCATGGCGAGCATATGAGCATCGGCCTTGGCAGCGCCAACAAGGGCTTCCCCTTGCGCGAAACAACCCGGCTGATGCGCGAGCAGACCGGCTTTGCGCACTGGGAAACCGTGCGCAAGGAAGGCGCGCCGATTCCTCTGAAGCCGCTCAAGCGCTGGGACAATGGCCGGAATGTGGTGGTCGCCGGCGACGCTGCCGGCGTGGTCGCCCCGTCGTCTGGCGAAGGTATCTACTACGCGATGACCGCTGGCCGGATGAGCGCGCAGGCGGTAAATCTTTTCCTCGAGACCGGCGACGCCAAGGCGCTCAAGACAGCTCGCAAAAGCTTCATGAAGGCCCATGGCCGCGTCTTCTGGATCCTGGGGATCATGCAATATTTCTGGTACAAGAATGACAAGCGCCGCGAGCGGTTTGTCAAAATGTGCGATGATCCCGATGTCCAGCGCTTGACTTGGGAAGCCTATATGAACAAAGAACTGGTCAAGCGTGATCCGCTGGCGCATGTGAAGATATTCTTCAAGGACCTTGGTCACTTATTTGGATTGAAAGCCGTAGAGAGATGAACCGAGCCGCCATATTCCCGATTATCATCGCAGCAACGCTCGCCTTGATAACGGCAATGGTCGGCGGCTCGATTACCGTCCTCAACGACTGGTATTATACGCTTCAACAGCCATCCTGGGCGCCGCCCGGATATATGTTCGGTATCGTCTGGACGACGATCTTCGCATTGATTGCGCTCGCCGGTTTTCTCGGCTGGCAGAAAGCGCCGTCACGGCGCACCGCGGAAATCATGCTCGGCCTGTTTGCGCTCAATGGTTTTCTCAATCTCAGCTGGAGCTTTCTGTTCTTCCGGATGGAACGGCCGGATCTGGCCTTTTACGAACTGATCGCGCTGTGGCTATCGATTCTGGCGCTGATCGTCTTTTGCGGCCGCTTTTCCAAAAGCGCATCCCTGCTGCTCGTCCCCTATCTCGTCTGGGTGACAATCGCGGGTATGCTGAATTACCAGATCGTCGCGCTCAACGGCCCCTTTGGATAACATGCCGCGATGACGGAGTTTTTCACTAGCGGGCATGCGGTCGATGTCGTGCTCGCTGTGTTACTCGCGGAAGCCTTATTGCTCAAATTTCGTGGAACATCATGGCCCGAGATTGCGGGTGCACTGCTGCCCGCCGTGTTGATGATGTTGGCGCTGCGGGCTGCTCTTACAGGCGCAACTTGGCCGATGATTGCAATCCCCCTGACGCTTGCCTTCCCCGTGCATATCTACGATCTGCATCGCCGCAAGTTGTTGCGGAAAGACTGAGCTTCGGTTTCTTGCCGCTAAGACGGCCAAAACAAAAGCCCGACATTTCTGCCGGGCTTTTGTTTTATTAATATCGTGGTTAGCCCGATGGCTAAGGCACGATCAATATTCGGGCGCGTAATGATGCTCGATTGCCCAGAGATACCAGTTGTCGACCACGGTGCCGGTCAACAGGATACCGATACCACCGGTCAGCGGGCAGAGCACTGCGAACCACCAGGCCCAGCGATGGATCGATTCCATCGTCGCGTTGAAGCCCATCGTCCATCTCCAGAAGAGCGCTGCGCGTTCTGAAGCGGTGCCGCGATCCGTGATCTGCTCGAGCTCGCGTTCGCCGCCATAGCGACCGACTGCCAGAATGGTCGCCCCGTGCATGGCGAACAGCAAGGCCGAGCCATAGAGGAACACGATCGAAAGCGCGTGGAACGGATTGTAGAACAGGTTGCCATAGGTCAGCGAGAAATTGTTGGTCCATTCCAGGTGCGAGAAAATACCGAACGGCACCGCCTGCGCCCACTCGCCCATGAAGAACGGGCGGATGAAACCGAGCACCAGATACAGCCAGATAGCACTGAGAAAGGCCCACGAGACATGTGTGCCCATGCCAAGCGCTCTTGCCCGGCGATAGGTACGAACCCACCACAGCAAGATTGATGTGGTCAGGAAAAAGCCAGCCAAAATCCACCAGCCACCATCCCACAATGGTACGAACGGAGTGAAACCATATTCCGCCGCTGGCGGGTCAAGCGTTAGCCAGAAAAACTGGCGAACAAATTCAACGGGATCCCAATTCACCGAAGCCAGCATGTTCAAACCGATAATCTCTATGGCGAAAAAGCCGAAGAGCAAGGACGCAATGCCCAGCCAGCCGAGATAGATCGGGCCGATTTGCGCCTGACCGAATTTCCCCATCCAGTAGCTGAAAGCGGTGTCCTTGGTCCGGCCTCCGGCTTCGTAAGCCGACAATGGAATGCCCATTTCGGGGGCATGAGCCAGTTGCACTTGCGTAAAAATATTTTGATATCGTGCCATCTAACTATCCTCCCCTTAAGACCAAATCGGAATGTTGCGCCACCATTCCCACCATTCCGGCCAGCCTTCTGCGTAGAGCGGTCCGGCAATGATAATGCAGACCGCGCTCCAGAAACCGGCGTTCAGCGCCAGGAACAGGCCGAGACGGTGAATACCGATCGTGCCGACCGAATAGCCGATGAAATCGCGGAAAAACGTATCTTCATATTCCGGCGTCTTGACCGTCTCGCCTTTCTTCGGATTGACCGCAGAAAGGATCAGCGCACCGTGCAGCGCGAGAGCAAAGGTCGTGGTGAAGAAGAATGACACCGCGATCATATGGGCCGGATTATAATGGAAATTCACATATTGATATCCGGTATTGGATACCCAGTCGAGGTGGCTGAAAATGCCGTACGGAAAGCCGTAGCCCCAGGCGCCGAGCAGAAACGGGCGAAAGATCACCAGCGTCACATAAGCCAGAATGGCGACACCAAAAGCGATCGGAACGTGATAGCCCATGCCCAGTTTTCGGCATATCTCCACTTCGCGCAACGCCCAGGTGATGAAGGCACCGGTCGCGCACATGGTAATGATCTGCCAGAAGCCACCCTCTTTCAGCGGAGCCAGCGCCAGACCATATTTCACATCCGGCGGATTGATCGATATGAGCCAGGGGTTCCACGTATCGCCAAGCGATGCTGCGTAAAAGATCAGCGCCGTGCCCAATATTGCGAATATCGCCGACAATACGCCGAAAAAGCCGACATAGAACGGCCCTATCCAGAAATCGAAAAGATCCCCGCCGATAAGCGTCCCGCCTCGGACACGATATTTTCTCTCAAAGCTTAACAGCGACATAGCAAATTCCTCTGCCACCACGATCGGTGTGCAAATTTCGAGCCTAAGAAATCTCCCCTGTGGGAGGCACGACACTTTCGCGTCGTGACCTCCAAAGGGCTTGGGTTCAGGTTAGTCGTTCAGACTGTTCCAGCGATGCCGTAGCAGCTGGACCCGCTCCTGGGCCTTCAATCCAGTTGAAGCGATCGGTGCTCAACAGGATGAAATGGATCAGAAGAGCCAGAACAAACAGGAAGATTGCCAGAGCAACCAAGGTCCTGCGCGGATCAAATATTAGCCAAAGTCTCCACATGATTCTGTCTCCCTATACCAAGAACGAGGTGATGGTTGCCTGCGCAACCTGGACACCATCATTCAACATTGCGTAGCCATTGACACCGGGTAACCAGGGCCGCCACATCCATACCAGCACGTGCGCAATGATTGCGATGATGGTAAATCCGATGAAGCTGCTCACAAAAATCTTGTGAAACTCCTTGGCCTCTTCCGGGGTCAGATAAGCTCCGGGACCGAAACGGTCGTCACTTAAATCGCTCATATTTCCTTCTCCAGTTTAGCCCCCTGAAAGCCGCACAAGGCGCCTCCCACGGGTATTGCCTTGACGACACCCATTGTCGCTAAGGTTGCGGACACTGGACGTCGGTCCAGCGAATATCTGGGGATATCCACGCATATCATGCGTTTTCCCCTTGAAGCATGGTCGCTGCCAACCGGTCGGCAGAGACATTGTCCTCGCCAGCCAGCCGGGCGCTGCGCTCGGCGGCGTCGCGCAGTCTCTTGGCGGCGGAAATTCGGACCAGTACGGGCTGCGATTCGACGATCGCATCCAGCTTTTCCTTGGCATCCATGTCCCAGCTTATCGGAACATCCTTGCGCGATGGCGTGGCCATGCCTGCGTCCATCTGGGTGGACAAGGGCAGGATATGGAACAGCGCATCGAACAGCGCGTTGCACACTTCCTGCACCAGATAGGTCGCCCCGGAGTAGCCCATATAAGGCGTGCCCGTGTGCCGGCGGATCGCTGCGCCCGGAAAGGACGCCGGAATGAACATGCCGCGCGCACCGGTCTCGGCCATATACATCCGCTCGTTATAGCTGCCGAACACCACGAACGGTGGGCTGTCGGCGATCGTATCCTTGATCGTCTGATTGTCGGTCTTGGTGCCGGCGGTGCGACTGATCGCAAAGGCACAGGGCAAACCCATGTCATTCTCGAGAAAATTGCTGATCCCGCGGGCATAGGTTTCGTTGGCGACTATGCCGAAATTGGCGGTACCAAAGAAATCCTGCGTCACCGAGCGCCACAGGTCCCACAACGGTTTGATCGTGGTGTGCTTTTCCTTTTCGATGAACGGCTCCGGATCGAGACCGGTCATCTCGCCGAGCTGGCGCAGGAACTTTGTCGTCGATTCCAGCCCGATCGGTGCCTGCAGATAGGGCCGTTCGAGCAGCTCGCAAAGATTGCGGCCAAATTCGCGGTACATGCAGACATTGACCGATGCATTGGCCAGCTGCCTTATATCGGCGAGATGGCTGCCCAGCGGGAACACCATATTCACTTCGGCGCCGATGCCCTCGATCAGCCGCCGGATCTCGGCGACATCGGAGGGCATGTTGAACATGCCGTAGGACGGCCCGATGATATTGATCTTCGGTTTCTCGCCCTCCTGCAGCACCTTCGGCTTGGGCATTTTCTTCGGCCCGAATTCGGTCCACAGCCACGACAAGGCCCGGTCCTCGGACTGCCACTGGTCCTCGTCGATCGTGCGCGGCAGGAAGCGCTTGATATTGGTGCCTTCGGGTGTCACGCCGCCGCCGATCATCTCGGCGATCGAACCGGTGACGACCACGGCGGGTAGATCCGGGTCGAGCGACCGCCATGCGCGGCGCATTGCGCCTTCGGTGCCGGTCTTGCCCAGCTCTTCCTCGCCAAGCCCGGTCACGACGATCGGCAATTCATGCGGCGGCAAGCCGTCGGTATAATGCAAAACCGATGTCACCGGCAGATTTTCGCAGCCAACCGGACCATCGATGATCACCTGCAACCCCTTGATCGCGGTGAACGCATAGACCGCGCCCCAATAGCCGCCTGCCCGGTCATGATCGAGAATCAGCGTCATACCAGCCTCTCCCCAATCCACCCCGTTCGGGCTGAGCCTGTCGAAGCCCAATTGCCAGTGTGCAAATCACCCTTCGACAAGCTCAGGGCGAACGGCAGGGTCGGTGCAAAACCGCTCATGAGCCAATCGCCTCCGCCGCTTTTGCCGCAGCCGCATTTTGCGCAGCATATTTGGCCTTGAACTTGGGCCGGTCGGTCGGCGTGTCTTCCCATATGCCAGAGGTGTAACCCTCGCCCACACCTTTGAAAAATTCGCGCATCCGGTCGAACCGTTCCTTGTTCGCCATCGCCGCATTGACCACCTGAGCCAGACTGCCCGCTCCGGCAGGACCCATCAGCGGCCGCGCCGAAATCAGGTTGGTGAAATAGAGCGCCGGTATAGCCTTCGCCTTGGCATGCTGGACAACCGGCGTCGTCCCGATCGCCAGATCCGGACCATATTCCTCAACCGCAGCAATATCTTCTTCCAGACTGGCGCGGAAATTGACGCGAACGCCTTTCGCTTCGAGCCATTCCCGATCGGGATCCGACCATTTTGTCTTGGGACAGGCGGTGCCGACATAAGGCACATCCGCGCCGCTTTCGATCAGCAGCCGCGCGACCAGCAGCTCCGATCCTTCATAACCGGAAACCGTAATCCGGCCATTGACCGGCATCGCGGCGAGCGCTTTGGTGATCGCAGGAAGAAAGGCGTTATGCGCCTCGGCGATTTGATTGGAACTGGCGCCCGTCGCCTCGCCGATCGCCTGCAACCATGCAGCCGTGCCGTCGCGGCCAACCGGAGCAGAACCGATGACCTTGCGTCCCGCCGCTTCAAACTGCCGAACACTGGCGGTGTAGAAGGGATGGATCGCCGCAATCACGGCGCCATCGAGTGCAGAGTAAAGCTCGCGCCATTCGCGGGTTGGCACAACGGGCCCCGCCGCGAGGCCCAGCGGCTCGAGCATATGCCCAATGCCAACCGGATCAGCCGGGAACATTTCACCGAGCAACGTGACAGACGGTTTCGCGGCAACCTCGTTCGGTGCTGCCACCGGACCCTGCTCCGCTTCCTCGCGGGCATATTTCAGCATCGCGCCAGCGAGAACGTCCTTCGCTTCGGCATGGGTGGGAACGCCAAAGCCGGGCACATCGATACCGACAATGCGAACACCATTGATCGAGTCCGGCAACAACCGCAGCGGCACACCGCTGGCGGTCGGCACGCACAGATTGGTGACGATGATCGTGTCATATTTTTCCGGATCGGCCATCAGTTCGACCGCTTCCTTGATGTCCTCGAACAGCTTGCCGGTGACCAAAGTTTCCGAACTGAACGGGACATAGCCGACGCTGCGCCGTGCCCCGTAAAAATGCGAGGTGAAGGTCAGGCCATAGACGCAGCAGGCCGAGCCCGAGAGGATCGTCGCCGTCCGCCGCATTCTGAGGCCGACGCGCAGCGAGCCAAAGGCCGGGCACATCGACTGCGGCTGATCATGCGGACCAACCGGATAGTCTTTTTCATATTGATCGAGAATTTCCGACTTGCCGGCTTTCTTTGCAGCCTCGCGCATCGTGTCGGCGCCGCCATGACAGCCGCTGCCCTCGCCGCTTGTTGCCGGGGCCGGAGCGAGATCGATCCGGTCCGGGGTACGTGTTGTCGGGGTGCTGATCTCAGACATCCATCAAACCTCGTCGTAGATCACTTCGAGGGATGGCTTTTCTTCATAGGTGCCGCCGCGCATATCCGCCTGGGTGGCTGGAATAAGCTGGACATTACCGCCCGTTTCGTCGGGCGAGAAGAGGCCCAGCAGACCGTCCTGCTCCAACGGTGTCGGCTGCTTCGGCGGCGCTTCGGCGACATTGATCGCCAGCTCCTCGAACAGGCTCGCCCATTCGCTTTCGGGCGTGCCGATGATCTGATAATTGGCCGACTTCTTGCGGATATCATCATTGGCGGGGATCGCGGTCAGCACCGGAATATCGACCGCCTTGGCGAAGGCCTGCGCCTCACCGCTGCCGTCGTCCTTGTTGATGATCATGCCGGCGACGCCGACATTGCCGCCCATCTTGCGGAAATATTCGACCGCCTTGCAGACATTGTTCGCGACATAGAGCGACTGCAGATCGTTCGATCCGACGACGATCACCTTCTGGCACATGTCCCGCGCAATCGGCAGGCCGAAGCCGCCGCAAACCACGTCGCCGAGAAAGTCGAGCAGCACATAGTCAAAGCCCCAGTCGTGAAAGCCGAGCTTCTCGAGCAATTCAAAACCATGAATGATGCCGCGTCCGCCGCATCCGCGTCCGACTTCGGGTCCGCCGAGTTCCATGGCAAAAACGCCGTCACGCTGGAAGCAGACATCTTCGATGCTGACTTCTTCACCGGCCAGTTTTTTCTTGGAGGATGTTTCGATGATCGTCGGGCAGCTTTTGCCGCCAAACAACAGGCTGGTCGTGTCCGACTTCGGATCGCAACCGATCAGGAGAACACGCTTGCCTTGTTGCGCCATCATGTAGCTCAGATTCGAAAGCGCAAAACTCTTGCCCGAACCACCCTTGCCGTAAATGGCGATGACCTGGGTTTCCTTCTTCACCTCACCGGTATGAACCGGATCGGGTTCGATCGAAGCTTCGTCACGCAATATATCAACATCTAACATGGTCATTCGCAATCTCTCCAGTCGAGTACCATTTTCAGGCAGTCGGGATTTTCAAAAGCCTCGGGGTAGGCTGTTTCGGCTTGGGCGGCGGGTTCTATACTGGTGATCAGGCCCGTCAGGTCGAGCGCTTCGCTCTCGATCATCATATTGATCGAAGCCAGATCGCGCGGCTGCCATTCTGCGGCAATGCGTAGCCGAGCCTCGCGCTGAAACGCGGGTGCGAAAGCAAAGCTGATCGGCTGGCTGTAGAATCCGGCCAACACCAGTTCGCCGCCTTTGGCCAGACGGCCGATAAAACTTTCAATAGAAGCTGCATCGCCGCTGACGTCGCAGATTGTCTGATAATCATGCCGGTCATCATCATCCGGATGCATGACGGAATAACCAGCAGCACCATTCTGCCGCGAGCGATTGGTATCCCAAACCATCGGCGCGGGTGCGCCAGAAGCAATAGTCAGTCGCGCTATAAGTCGGCCCAAAACGCCATGGCCAATAATCAGTTCCGGCGCATCGCCGTGACCAATGGCATGGAGCGCGGTTGCCGCGAGCGCGTACAAGATGCCCTCTTCCGCCAATTTCTCTGCGATCGGCAGAGCGCGGGCCGAAGCCACGATGACGGTTCTTGCCGATCCACCGAACAACCCGCGAGCATCGCGGTAGCAACTGGCACCGGGGACAAACACCCACTCGCCGATCCGGCCTTTTGCCTCCGCACCGGCATCGACGATCCGGCCCACCGACTCGTAACCGGGAACCAGCGGATATCCCATGCCGGGAAAATCCGGCATCTGGCCGGTCCACAGAAGTTTTTCTGTGCCCGTGCTGATACCGCTAAATTGAATTTCGACTTGAACATCGCCAGATTTCAAGGGGTTCAGAGCAGTCCTGCGCATCGATAGGTTGCCTGGGGCATCCAATATGATCGCTGAAGTTTGCAAAGCATCCCCTCCTCACGATGTCCTTGCTGGGAAAGAAGGACTCCGTTGAGTGTCAAATTACTTAAACAATCTTAAATGTCAATTATATTGGACACTTTTCATGTCATTTGATCGCGACAAGCGCTTTTGCGATGATCGGTAGGTCGGTTCCAATCTCACGGATCGCTGAAAATCGGGCTTTTTCAAGCATCTGTCTATTTTCGATGACAGAACGGGGCCGACCCGAACCCATCGCCCAGAGATAGAGTCCAAAATAGCCGTCGCCCATCGGTTCGGCCCTCTTGGTTTCCGCCATCGGCTCGACAATCAGCAATCGCCCTCCGCTGGGAAGCGCAGCATATATCTTGGGCAGCAGGCCGTTGACGACCGAATCATCATGGTCATGGAGGATACGGATCAGCGTGATCAAATCATGGCCTCGCGGAATGGGATCCTGTGTGAAACTGCCGGCATGGATCACGACTCGATGATCCATCGCCGTCGCCGCAAAACGCGATTTTGCCAGCGGCACGACGTCGGGCAAATCGAATAGCGCCAGTTCGAGTCGCGGCGCGATCTGGCCCACTGCTTCCGCAAACGCGCCGCTGCCCCCGCCAATATCGAGCATCTTGCGATGCCGCGAAAAATCATATTTGGGCAATATCTGCTGCCATATCATCGGCTGGGTAGCGGCCATCAAATCGGAGTAAGGCTGACTGTCATCGGCCCCGACTTCGCTCTTCGAGGCATAGGTCCAGAATTGTGAAAGGCTGCTGCTCTCGCCGCCTTGCTGGCCGAGCAGGGCAATCGGGTCTGCCATATCGCGATAGAGCAGTTGGTGGTGCCGGATCATCGCCATCGCGCCATCATTGGCCGAGAGTTCCGCTCCCGTTTGCCCCAAGGTCCACAATCCCGCTTGCGGCGATTCGACGATATCAAGGGCAGCGCCCGCGCGCAGGATTCGGTCCGTCGCTTCGCCGGTCAGTTTTGCAAAAGCCGCAATATCGCCGGCACCGTGCGGACCCTCCCGCAAATATCCGATCAGGCCCGTCTGCACATAAACATAGAGAATCTGGGTATAGACGAAACCGGCAATCAGATCGAATTGCTGCGCCGCCTTGCGCCGGGCAACCATTCGAAAGATCGGCGTTCGCGCGGCCCAATTCTGAAAAGCGGCACTGCCCAAAATCCGGTTGCGGCGAAGCACCCAGCGGGTCTTCCAGCTGAGCTGTACATGGCTATCGTCTCGATCACTGGACATAAATTATGTCTATTTGAATGGACTTCTGATAGATTCCCGTCAAACTGAAACTCACGCGAAGCTACCGGAGCGCAAGTGGAGAAGGACCAGACCATCATTATCGGCGCCGGCATTGGCGGTCTCGTAAGCGCCGCCCTGCTCTCGGCGCGCGGGGTCCCGGTGACCGTTCTGGAAAAGGAAAAATCCCCCGGCGGCAAGGTCCGGCAGCTCGATGTGGAAGGCGCGGCAATCGATGCTGGCCCCACGGTTTTCACGATGCGCGATGTTATCGATGATATATTCAAAGCGGCCGGCAGCAGCAGCGACGATCATCTCGAACTGGAACGCGCCGACACGCTCGCCCGCCATGCCTGGAGCCGCGACGAAACGCTCGATCTGTTTGCCGATCCCGAAAAAAGCGCGGATGCCATCGGTCAATTTGCCGGTGCCAAAGCAGCCGCTGGCTATCGCAGCTTTTCGAAAGAAGCCGAACGCATTTATAAAATTCTCGATCGGTCGATGCTGCGCAATACCAAGGTCAGCTGGCCCCTGCCACTGATGTGGCGGATCGGCCTGTGGCGGGTTGGCGACCTGATCGCGATCCGCCCCTATGAAAGTCTCTGGAAGGTGCTCGGTGAGCATTTTGACGATCCGCGCCTGCAACAATTGTTCGGTCGCTACACGACCTATTGCGGCTCCTCCCCCTTTCAGACACCGGCCACGCTGATGCTGATTGCGCATGTCGAGTCGCAAGGCGTATGGAATATCAGGGGCGGGATGACCGCCCTCGCCCATGCACTGGAAACCGTCGCCAGAAAAAATGGCGCGCGCTTTCACTATGATGCCCGCGTCACCAAAATCGCCGTGGCGAAAAACCGGGCCACCGGCGTGCGACTGGAATCCGGCGAATGGATCGAAGCGGGATCGGTGATCTGCAACGCTGACCCATCGGCTCTCGGCTCCGGCCTGTTCGGGGTCGAAGCCAGTCAGGCTGTGAGCGCAATGCCACCGCAAAAACGATCGCTATCCGCCATGGTCTGGCTGGCAAACAGCAAAACATCCGGCTTCGAACTCGACCATCACAATGTGTTCTTCTCAGCCGATTATCCGGCTGAATTTACCAATATTAAAGCAGGCAAACCGCCCGAGCAACCGACTGCCTATGTCTGCAAACTGGGCGAAGCGAAGCCGGGCGGATCACAGCGTCTGCAGGTCATCGTCAACGCGCCGGCCAATGGCGATCATCATCACTATACATCCGAGGAGAAAGCGAAATGCACGGCGAACATGCTGCAGACACTGACCCATTGCGGACTGGAGATGGAACCGGGCTTTCCGCACAGACTGGTCACGCCCAACGATTTCTCGACACTCTTCCCGGCGACCGGCGGGGCGCTTTATGGTCGGGCCTCGCACGGATGGGCGGCGTCCTTCCTCCGGCCCGGGAGCCGGACACGGATCCATGGGCTCTATTGCGCGGGCGGAGCGACCCATCCGGGCGCGGGGGTACCGATGGCCGCCTTGTCGGGGCAGTTGGCGAGCGAAGCCGTCCTGTCCGACCGCGCTTCGACGTCGTGGTTCCACCGCAGGGCTACCGCTGGTGGTATGTCGATGCGCTCAGCGATGACGAACGCTACGGGCTGACCATCATCGGCTTTATCGGCAGCGTCTTCTCGCCTTATTATAAAATCTCGGGCCGCAACATTCCGCTCGACCACAGCTGCCTCAATGTTGCGCTCTACGGCAAGCGCGGCGCGCGATGGGTGATGACCGAGCGCGGTCTGCAGGACACGCATCAGGCGGAAGACGCGCTGACCATCGGCCCCAGCGCGATGCGCTGGGACAAGGACCGGCTGATTATCGATATCGAGGAACGCGATATCCGCTTGGGCATTCCCTGGCGGCGGCGCGTGAAGGGCCGGATCATCCTGCACCCGGAAATCCTCAACGACAAAAGCTTTAAGCTCGACCCGGCCGGCAACCATCACTGGCACACGATCGCGCCGCGCGCGCGCATCGAGGTGAAGATGGACCAACCGGATGTGTCATGGTCCGGCAGCGGCTATCTCGACGGTAATCACGGCAGCGAACCGATCGAGGACGGTTTCCGGAGCTGGCACTGGTCCCGCGCCCATTGCGGCCGCGATGTCGCGGTGACCTACGAAGGCATCCGCCGCGATGGCAGCCATTTCGCCAGCGCCTTGCGCTTTGATGCTTCGGGCACGCCACAGGAAGTCGATCTGCCACTGGTTGCACCCTTGCCGCCAACATGGTGGGGCATGAAAAGACAGACGCGCGCCGACCGCGGTCATGCTTCGGTGGTAAAAACATGGGAAGATTCCCCCTTTTATGCACGGTCCGCGTTAAAAATGCGCCTTTTTGGTAAACAAGTGACCGCAATTCAGGAAAGTATTTCCCTGAATCGCCTGGTCAATCCGGTGATTCAAAACATGCTCCCGTACAAGATGCCGCGCGAACCGAACCGACCATCCAAAGCCTTTCATATCCCTCTGCCGATATTCCTCAGTCGCACTCAATAGATGGGATAGGGCTCAAACCGGCCTACTGACCTTTCGGTTCCTCGACCCGGTCTTTGGCGGCCGCCTTTTCCTTGTCCTTGGCAATTTCCCTATTGACCGACCAAAGCTGCCAGAAGCCTAGTCCCAACGCGATCGCCCCGGTTACGACAATTTCAATCCATCCCAGACTGTCAAACGGACCTGTCTCCATAACACCCTCCTGTAGCCCCTGTCCTACAGTTTCACATGCCGCTTCGCAAATTTCAGGATGATCTGGGCCAATTGCTCCGGGTCTTCCTCATGCGCCAGATGGCCAACATTGGCGACCTCCTCAATGGTGGATTGGGCGATCAGATCGGCCGCCCCTTGCACCGCTGATTTCGGGATCGCATTGTCTTTCTGTCCGTGGACCAGCAACACCGGCGTCTCAATTTCAGTCAGCCGATTTTGCAGCTCTTCCAGCCGCCAGTTGGCCATCATCCGGATCGCTCCATCGCAATGCCCGGACCGGCTGAACAAATGTCCGTAATAGAGCGCCCCGGCGGGGTCGATCCGCGACCCGGTAGAGCGGCGCAGAAACTTCTCGGTCTCCCCCGGATAGCGTGCCCAACGGGCAAAGATTCGCGATACAAAAGGGTTTGTAAACAACATCTTAGCTAGCTGCGGAAACAGTTTTGCGGCCAATCCGGGAAAGGGCATCAGCGCCGGGTTCAATCCAACAAGTGGGATTTTCCAACATTTGTCCAACATCAACTGCAGGCCGATCGCTGCGCCCGCCGAATGGCCGACAATAAGCGCCGGAGATGCTTCCAATTCTTCCAGCAACACCCCGATCGACGCGGCCATTTTCGGCAGAGAAACCTGACGGCTAATCGTGGGCCGGGTAAAACCATGGCCCGGCAAATCCAGCGCGATCACATCATAATCCTTGGCCAGTAATGGGATGATGTCCCGCCAGCTATGCGTCGCCGCTCCAGTCCCGTGCAGCAACAGGCAGACCGGCGCTCCGGCTTTCTTCGGCCCCATCCGCTGGACATGCCATTTGTAACGGTCCGCCTCGACAAACCGGCTCGCCTGATGGTTGGGCCAGTCCTGACCCTCAATAGTCCATTCGGGATAGCGCCGGCTCATACCATTGCTTCCTTGCCAACGCTCTCGATCGCAGCGACCAGCGCCGCGCTCTGTGCTCTCGGCAGCGGCAGGTATCTGCCGCGCAGCGCCGCAGCCAGCTCCACCGCCTCTGGCCGCGGGCGCGGCGAAATATCGATAACGATACTGTTAAGGCCCAGCGCCGCAATGCCCTTCGCTACCTCCTCCATCTCGGCTTTCGCTCCCTTCCGATTGGCGGTACCATCCAGCATCACATTGCCCTTGCCATCCGTCAGCATCGCAATGGTCGGCGTCTGCCCGCGCTTCCGCGCGGCTTCGGCCAGCTGCCTTGCGGAGATCAATCCAGCCGCCAGCGGGGTACCGCCACCGCCCGGCAAAGCACCCAGAGCACGCCTTGCCCGCGTCAGCGACCGGGTCGGCGGCAACAACACTTCCGCTCCGTCTTTCCGGAAAGCGACAAGCGCCACCTGCGAGCGTTTGACATAGGCTTCCGCCAGCATCAGTTCGACCGCCCCTTTCGCCTCTGCCAGACGGGACAGCGCCGAAGACCCCGATGCATCCACCGCAAAAATCGTCAGGCTTTCCTGCCGCTCTTCATAATGATGCACCCGCAGGTCCGATTTGCGAATATGGATTTTGCCCGGCTCCAGATTACCGCTCTCGTTGCGCCTTATTGTCTGCCAGGGCGCAGCAGTCCGCAGCGTATCGATCAAGGCCAGCCGCTTGCCGTTGCCGGGAACACCAGGCCGGGTGCCTTTCGGCCGCCCTCGTTTGGTCGACTGTTGCTTGTTGCCCGCACGGCCGCCCTGCCCCTTGCCAGCTTGCCGGACCTTGCCTTCGATCTGATCCAATATATGCGGGGGAATCGAGGCTGTAGCCGCTTCCAGCAGCAAATCCTCCAACGGGATATCCTCGATGTTTTGCTGATCCTCGCCTTCGCTGGAATCCTGATCCGGCGGACTTGGTTCCTCCTGCGGCGGAGGTGGCGATTCATGCTGTTGCGGAAATTGCGTCGCGCGCGGGCCAAGCACCAGCCGCACGGCCATCTGCAGATCTTGGTCCGCAATCTTGTCATGCCCTGCCAGCGCCGCATGGCGCGTCGCACAGCGCTCGGCAAACAGCAGTGGCCGCACCGAATGGATCCCGGAGGCCGCTGCCGTCGCCGCCAACGCGCCCCGCTGCTTCTTGGTCATAGCCCTTATCTTAGCCGCACTTTCGCAGCTCAAATTCAGCGCTTTGACAGCTTCCAGATCCCGCGAGCCTGTCAAATCACAGTGAAATGCTATCCGCTCCAGTAGCACTGTCGGTGGCGCTTCATCGCTCTCCATCCCATCATCAAGCAAAATGATAGAAAGCTTACCGATATCCATCGCCTGCGCGATATGCGCTGCAATATTCTCGTCGATCCGCTCCGCCATCGGCAGCAGAACCACGCCATTCTGTGCGGTCTCGAGCAGCCCCGGTCGCCAAACCGATCGCCCGCCCTGCAAGGTCGCCGCCAGATCGATACCGCCGAGCAGCCGCTCGCTATCAACATTGTTCGGAATTTTTAGAACCGGCCCAAGCGGTTCGAGCGCGCTCACCAGTTTCTCCAAAAGCGCGTCACGCACCGGTCCGAAACCCCGCAAACAGATGCCGCCGAAATTACCGGGGTTTTGCGCAAAAAGCCGGGCTGTGAGCAGGCAGTCAGCCGGAGAGGAATCCGTCGAGGCCGCTTCTGGTTCAGCCTCGCCGTTCAACCGAACAACTCCTCCAGCGCCCTCTCGATCCGAACCGTTGAACCGGTTTCATCGAGCACATCCCGGCGCAAGCGATGGCGCAGCGACAAGGGTGCCATGGTTTTCAGATGGTCCAGCGTCACCGACACATCGCCCTGCAGCGCGGCAAATGCTCTCGCCCCTCGCATCAAGGTCAATTCGCCGCGCAGGCCGTCAGCGCCAACCGCCTTGCACAAGGCCGCCGTGTCCCGCAAAATTTTCGCCGGCGTTTTCACCTTGGGCAGCGCCTTTTTCGCACGATCAATCTGGCGCAGCACTTTCGCGTCCTCGCCCTTCCACTTGGCGGTAAATTTCGCCGCGTCCCGCTCCTGCGCATCGCAGCGGCGCATGATCTCGACGCGCTGATCGATATCGTCCGGCGTCTTCACTTCCACCGACAACCCAAAGCGGTCGAGCAACTGTGGGCGCAGTTCGCCCTCCTCCGGATTGCCGCTGCCAATCAGCACAAAACGCGCCGGATGTCTTATGCTAAGTCCATCGCGCTCGACCAGATTCTCACCAGAAGCCGCGACATCAAGCAGCAGATCGACCACATGATCCTCCAGCAGATTGATCTCGTCGATATAGAGAAAACCGCGATGCGCCTTGGCCAGCAGCCCCGGCTCGAAATGCTTTTCGCCGTGCGCCAGTGCCTTTTCAAGATCCAGCGTACCAACGACGCGATCCTCGGTCGAACCGAGCGGCAGATCGACAAACGGCACCGCCATTTTGCGTATCCTTTTACTGGTGCACGGATCCGGACAATCATCACGGTTCTCCGGCTCGCAATGAAAGCGACAACCATCGACCGCCCTGATCTGCGGCAAGGTTGCGGCCAGCGCCCGCGCGGCGGTCGACTTGCCTGTCCCGCGATCGCCAAAGATCATCACGCCGCCAATACGGGCATCCACCGCCGCCACTAGCAGCGCCAGCTTCATCTCTTCCTGACCGACAATTGCACTAAAAGGAAAACCGCTCATTGCAGTACCTTATCACAAGCTTTGGCGGCTGCAAGAAAAGTTGGCGATCAATGGCAGAAGGGTTCGGAGTGAATGTTAGAACGGGGAAACTACCCGGCGGGGAGCCGATTCGTGGAAGTTCTCATGGATCATAGAGTTAGTGGCACTATGGGGCAAACAGCGAATCTGGCAGAGAATTTGTCCGTCGAACCGAGCCTTGACCAGCTATCGCTGGCACCTTGCTATCGCGGTTATCGCGCGGCCGACAATAGGATTGCTCCGGTTCTCAAATAGAGATTTGCATAGATGAAAGTAACTTAGATCATGTATTTCGAAAATTGCAATATTGGTTAATTTCTGCTAAATCGAGTCGCAGGTCGCCATAAAACATAATCTCTGTTGATCTTTTATCTAGGAGTGATGTCATGGCAAAAATCAGAAAATCTACACCGCCCAAACAAGATACGTGTAGAAAAATCTACTACACCGAACCCACAAACAAAAAGCTGCTCGAACAGCCGCAAACAAAGCTCAGTTTTGATCTCGGGGGTATCGAACTCTCGCAAGATCAACTGGCCAAGGTTCGCAGTGAAGCGGTCCGGTCGGCGATGGCCGCAGCGGCCGGGTTATTGGGCAGAGATGATTTCGCAATCGATAGCGATATGTTCTCGACCTTCTCGACCTTTTCAACCTTCTCGACTTTTTCATCTGCGGCATAAATTCATTTGGCAGCGGTGACTGCATCGCTGCCAAAACGAATTTTTGACCCGATTTGGAGAACCTCCCATGGGAGTCCCCTTTTCGACGTTCGTCGTAAAGATAGCCAGCCGGTGCAATCTGAATTGCGACTATTGCTATATGTATAATCTGCAAGACGATACCTATCGCAATCAACCCGCCGTCATGCTGGATGATGTCACTGAAAAATGCTCAAGCAGGATATTGGAGCATGCCCGGCAGAACGGACTATCGTCGATTCACTTCATCATGCATGGCGGCGAGCCATTGCTTGCCGGGAAAAAGCGGCTTCGTCGAATCGTTGAGATTGTTCGTTCAAAATTTCTCGATAGCGGCGTTGAGCCACGCTTCAGCATTCAATCCAACGGAACGCTGGTCGATGAAGAATGGATAGAACTATTCATAGAATTGGGCATCCGCATCGGCATCAGCGTCGACGGCCCGCGGCAAGTTCACGATCGGCATAGACGCGATCATCGCGGCAACGGATCGTATGAGCGCGTTTTTGATACGATCCGGCTGCTGCAAAACCATCCCAGAGGACAAGAAGTTTTCTCGAATGTGCTCGCCGTTGTGGATACGCAAATCAGTCCGGACGCGATGCACGCGTTTTGGGAAGACATAGATGTTGTAGGCTTTGATCTCTCCCTGCCCCATGCCAATCATGTTCATAAACCACCCAGACCGATTGAAGAATATCGGGACTGGCTCATCGCATTCTTCGATGGTTGGTTCGATAGAAACAGGCCGAACAGGCATGTCCGATATTTTGACAATATGATCCGCATGATGTTTGGCTATCCGGTAAGCACCGACAACATCGGCGGCAAGCCGGTCGACGTGCTGGTTATCGAAACAGATGGCAGTCTGGAGCCTACGGACGCTTTTAAATGTTGCTTCGATGGCGTGACCAAATTGGGAGCAAATCTGGTCGACACAAGATTGGACCAGCTGGCGAGCAATCCCATGATCGCCGCTTTCCAGGAAGGTGCTGACGGCCTGTGCGCGCAATGCCAGCAATGCCCGGCCCGGGACATTTGCGGCGGCTATATGCCCCACCGATATGGAGCCGACGGCAGTTTCATGCATCCCAGCGTTTATTGCGATGCGTTATTGCCACTGGTTGAGCATATCCACAGCCGTGTGAGCGAATCGCTACCGGAAAAAGTCAGGGAGCAAGTGGTTTGATGTCTCATTCGATTCTACAAGCGGGTCCGGCCAACAAGAAACATCGCTATGCGATCTTGAGCAAGGTGCTCGATCATACGAAAAAGCAGATTGAGACTGTCTGCCGCCACTATATCGAAGAACAGCGATCGCTCGGCTTATCAATAACAGATGCCGAGCAATTGCTTCAGTTCGCATTTTTGGTTCGGTCCTCAACCACCTCTGAAATTCAGAAATTCCTGCTTCACCCAACTAGCCAATACTGGTTGTCGGCGATGCGCAGAGTGAGCGGAAATGTCGACGTTCAACACCCAATACCGATTGTCCAGCAAGCGGCCTCGCTTGGCATCCAATTGAGCGTTGCCGCGAAAGCCGAGCATCACTGGCAGGTCAAGTTGGATATTGAGGGAGGGCTCCGCGCTCCCATTTATGACCGTCATTTGGAATTTGGGCCTGCACGGGCCAATCAAGCCATTGAGCTGCGCTGCCAGCGCGGTTCGATTTCCGTCCATTTTCCAGACGGACTAAACATCGAGTTGCCGATCGAAGACTATGCCGGAGAGTCCGCCACACCGCTGCCCAAGGTGGAGAAAGACGGTTTTTCCATTAACACCTATAACTTGATCTCCGACAGCGGCACACAACTGCAATGCCGGGATGAATGGCTCAGGCCGCATTGGACAGGAACGAATGAACGCAATACCGGCACCCATTTTTTTGGGGCGTGCGCCGAACAATATCCGCAAGAGTTTCCAGTCACCCCCTATCGTCAGGCGATGGAAAAGATTGAGCAGGCTTCGTCCGAAATAGCGGAGGACGTGAAAGCATTTACCCCGGTTTTGGTTCCGCGCACGACCGGCCCGCACAAAAAAATTGGCTTCACCGTTCTTTCGAGACAGGGCGCCATGTTCCTTGATCCCGACGAGCCGGACATCATGGCGGAGAATATCATCCACGAAAATGCCCATGTAAAGTTGCGTTACATGCAACTGGTCGACCCCATTCTGGAAGATTTTTATGCTCAGGATGAGGTGGAACGATTTGCTGTCCCATGGCGTCCCGATCCGCGACCTTTGGCGGGAATATTGGAAGGAGCCTATGTCTTCTCCAATGTTCTTGATCACAGACGAAAGGCAGATGCTGTTCATGGAAGTGTAGAGGAACTGGAGAACGATATCGAAGGTGCGATCGAGATCTTGGCCAAGCACGGCAAATTTACCGGATCCGGGCGGGTATTTTTGGATGAACTGGCGGATTGGCGTGGCCGCTAGCTGTGCATCGCAAAGATGCGCTCGAACATGATCAGCCTAAAGGTTGATAGCTTTGGCCACCATCGCGAAACTTCAGCGCCACACAGCTAGTGAAAAACAATTATACGGCGCAGCGCGTCCCGCTATTCTGCTGCGCCAATTGCAGGCGATCGCGGTTATAGACATCCGGGAAATAGCGAACACCGTTGTTTTCTGAGTTCTCTGCCGTAAAATAGGCGATATAGACCGGGATCGGCTTGGCCAAAGACAGTTTTGTAGTTTCCCGGCTGGCCAATATAGCGTCGACCTGCTCTTCGGTCGCTGATCCCTCCAGCAAGGTCTTTGCCAGATCGATAGCTCCGCCGACCCGGATACAGCCATGGCTGAAGGTTCGTACGGGTTCGGAAAAAAGATTCTTGTTCGGCGTGTCATGCAAATAGATGCTGTATGGGTTTGGCATGACCAGTTTCATCTGGCCCAGAGCATTGCCGGGTCCGGGGCGCTGCCTGTACCGTCCATTCTGAACGACATAGCCTTTCCGCCGCGCCGTCGCCGGATGGTTGCGCACCAGCGATCCGATGCTCTCGGCGACGATGGATGTGGGAATTTCCCACCAGGGATTCAGGATAACGCCGCTAACCATGGCGTCAAAAATCGGCGTGGGCGATTTGGTCTTGCCAACGATGTTCGGCCATGTCCGGATTTTCTTGTCCTCTTCCCAGAGCGTCACCTCAAAACTGGCGGCGTTCACCAGCAGATATTTGTCTCCCATCACCAGCGGCATCCAGCGCCAGCGTTCCATATTGACCGCCAGCGTGGCGCGTTTTTCATCATCGGTTTCCACGGCATAGGCTTCGCGCAGCGCCCGATATTGCGGATTGCGCGGGCGCAGCGCGGCAAAATAGGCAGGAAGATCATCGTGGACCAATGCCTTCAACAACAATTGCTGCGTATCAATATAGCGGTCATCGCTATCGATATGCCATTTCGCTCTGGCCGAGGCGGGAGAACAGCCCTCAAGATAGGCCATCATCAACTCGTTCGCAGCGGCTGTAGCGAGGCGCGAACGGCGGTCGGGATCGGTCGCGGAATTGGGTTGGCTAAAATCCGTGATGGTACAGCGTTCCAGACCCTCGGATAGGCGAGCATCCACCAGTCGCTGCAATTGCGCTAATTGCGGGTCGGTCCAGATCAGGTAATTTTCCGCTTGATCTTCTGGCTGGGCGAAAACCGAGGTCGAAAGCAGCACTCCGGCCAGGATAGCTAATAATATTTTCATGCGTTCCCTCTCCGGGCTATCGGCCGCTCCGACAATCAGTATTAATACTTAATCCCCGGTACAGGAAAAAACTGCTACCGATGA
Source organism: Sphingomonadales bacterium CG_4_10_14_3_um_filter_58_15 (assembly GCA_002783865.1). Lineage (GTDB taxonomy): Bacteria > Pseudomonadota > Alphaproteobacteria > Sphingomonadales > Sphingomonadaceae > Parasphingorhabdus. Next base: position 20,699 of record PFJE01000030.1, on the reverse strand, counting down.
AGTATGAGAAGACGAAATTTTCTTACCGCAGGACTGCTGGGCATTACCGGTGCGGCTTATGGCCTCGGCTCCCGGTCGCTGGCAGCGAGCAGGGAGGTGAAACCGGTTCCGGCTCTTCCGAAGACCCCACCGCCGGCCGGTTCGACGACTTTGCTCGACCGCGCCAAGGCTGCAATGGCGACACATTACTCTTCGTTGCAATACACTGACAGAATCGGGATTGCCGACTATTCGCTGCATAGCGCAAAACAGCGCTTTCATATCGTCGATCTGATGAACGGGACGGCCCAGTCCTTCCTGGTTGCCCATGGCAAAGGTTCGGATCTGCGACACACCGGCTGGCTGCAGGAATTTTCCAACGTTCCGGGTTCGGAAGCCTCTTCGGGCGGCAGCTATATCATTAGCGACACTTATGTCGGCAAGCACGGAACTTCGCGGCGTCTGCAGGGACTTGATCCCAGCAACGATATGGCCGAGGCTCGGGCGATCGTCATCCACGGCGCTTGGTATGCAGAAGCAGAGATGATCAGGGAACACGGAAAACTTGGCCGAAGTCAGGGCTGCTTTGCCTTCTCGGAGAGCGATCTGCCCGTCATATTGGAAAGACTGGGACCCGGTCGCCTGCTCTATGCAGACAGGGTCTAGAAGACGTTTATATCATGGTTCGTTCTTGAGCTGGGCGTAACCCTGCACCAGCGGAAACAGCGCAAAAGCGATTTGACCTGCGAGCCCAATGCGATTCTCTGGCAAATCAAACATCTGGAAAAATTCCGTCATCCGACCGTTCTGTAAAAGCAAGGCAGTCAGAACCTCCCCCGCCATCAGACAGACAAATGCGACAAAGCCCATCGTCAAACGCTGATATGTGTCGGAAGGGACTTGCAATCTCGTCGTCAGCAGCCGGCATAACTGCCAGGCAAATAGCAGCATGAACGGCATTTCAATCAAAACAGCAATCACCGGCCCAGTGTATGGTGCCAGAAAATAGATGCGCAATGCGCCCAGCACAAACCCCATCGCGAAGACGCCAAGGAAATAGAAAATTCCGGCTTTCAGGACGTTGGTCATTTGTGATCAGTAGATCGACCGATGCCGGGAGGAACATACGTAAACCCCCTAATATTGCTGCGGCACGTTGCCCGTTAACATCCCGGCTTTCCAATCAGGGAAACCCGACCGTTGAAGCATGGCATTCTTCCGACCTCGTCGCATATAGCGGCAACAGCAGCGCTGGATAACAGCGGGCTTTCGGTTTGCTCAATCACCAAGAAATTTGCCAAAAAGACGGTCCTGAATGACGTCTCAATCGATGTCCGCCCATCGGAGGTGGTCGGCTTGCTCGGTCGGGACGGAGCAGGAAAAACCGTAACCTTCCATTCGATACTGGGTTTGTTACGGGTTAATTCCGGCCGTATTTTTCTCGATGGTGAGGATATAACCGGACTTTCGCTGGACCGGCGTGCCCTGCGCGGCCTTGGATATTTGCCCCAGGAATCCTCAATTTTTCGCGGGCTGACCGTCGAACAGAATATCATGACGGTGCTCGAGCTGTTCGAGGCGGACCCGGTCGTAAGGGCTGAGAAACTGGACCGTCTGCTGGAAGAATTTCATATCGACTATGTTCGCCATGCTCCGGCGCGGGCGCTGTCGGGCGGCGAGCGGCGCCGTTGCGAAATCGCCAGGGCCATGGCAGCAGATCCTACGATCATGCTCTTCGATGAGCCCTTCGCCGGGATTGATCCCCTTTCGGTCAGGGATATCAAAACGATGATTGCCAATCTCGAAAGCCATGATGTGGGCATCCTGATTACCGACCAGAACGTCCGCGAGATGGTCGGTCTGCTGGACCGGGTCTATGTGCTGCACGAAGGCCGGATCGTATTTGACGGTTCGCCAGATGCCATGCTGGAGGACAAGGTCGTGCGCCATTTTTACCTCGGCGAAGAATTTCATGCCCCGAATAGGTAACACTACGGATGGCTGGCCGGTTACGATTCCGGCATTTGTGAGAATGACGATGCAGCACATGGGCCAGGTAGCTGTGTTGGTTTGGCGAACGTCGTTCGCCTGAAGACTTTAAAATGGGAGAGACAATATGAAATCCGTGCTTCTTTACGTAAACGACGATTCCGGGCTAGATGCCCGCTATCAGGCGGCACTGGATCTCACGCGCGCGCTTGAGGGACATCTCCATTGCCTGCGCCCCAATCCCTACCAGCCACAAATCGCGTTCGATGGCGTGACCGGTATGTCGATCATGTACGACATCAGCAAATATGCGAGCGAAGCTGATGCGCAATTGAAGCAGGAAATGGAGAAACGGCTGGCGAAAGAAGATGTGCCGTGGACGTATCAGGAAGCCAATGCAGAACCCGCCAGAGGGTTGTCCCGCAACTCTGCGCTGACCGACGTCATGGTGCTGAGTTCATGCAGCGGTGTGAAAGACAACACCCTGCCCCTCGGGATTCTGGGCGACGTGATTTTCAGCACCAATATTCCGGTGGTCGTCCAGCCGGACAGCATTCAAAAATTCGACGCCGCTGGCCCGGCAGTGGTCGCCTGGAACGGGAGCCTGGAAGCAGGCAATGCGCTGCGTGCGGCGGTGCCGCTTCTCCAGCTTGCCAGCGCCGTGCACATTGTCGTGGTGGACGAAGATAAAGACCATGACCTCCCCCCTCTCGAAGCATCGGAATATTTGTCACGCTATGGGATAAAGTCGCAAATCCACGAGTTGGCGGCTGATCAGTCGTCGGTGCAGGCGGTCCTGCTCTCCACTGTCGATACCCTCAAGGCCAGCTACATGGTGATGGGTGCCTATGGTCACAGTCGGGCCCGCGAGTTTTTCTTCGGCGGCGTAACGCGCAACCTGTTTCGGGATTGCCCGGTGCCACTCGTAGTAGCGCACTGATCATGGAAACGGGACTGCCCTGAGGACGAATGCAATGAATGATGTCACTCTGACATTTCATGGTGCAGCAGGAACCGTCACCGGTTCCTGCTTTGAAGTCAAAGGTGCGGGCCAGACCATATTGGTCGATTGCGGGATGTTTCAGGGTACGCGTTCGCTCGAAGCGCTCAACCATGAACAACTGCCCTTTGATCCGAAAACCATTGATGCCGTGCTGCTGACCCACGCGCATCTCGATCATAGTGGGCGGCTGGCCTATCTCTATGCCAGTGGCTGCAAGGCCAAAACCTATTGCACCGCACCAACCGCCGATATCATCAAGCCACTTTTGCAGGATGCGGCAAAGTTGCAGGCTATGGATGCCGAACGCCGGAACCGCCGTGCCGATAGAGCGGGATTGCCACCGTTCATTCCGCTTTACGATGGCAAGGATATTGCAAAGCTGCACCAGCATGTCCGGACAGTCGCCTATTGCGACGAAAATCATCTCGACAATGGCGTATCATTCCGCTTCTGGGACGCCCGGCATATCGTCGGATCGGCATCAATCGAAATCAATATCGCCGGACAGCGCCTGCTGTTTTCCGGCGACGTCGGACCCGGTCGATCGATCACCTGTACTGCGTCGGAAATCGGTGGTTATGACCATGTGATTTGCGAATCCACCTACGGCGACCGAGATCGCGAACTGATACTCGTCAGCGAACGCCGCGAGACATTGGCGCGGCATGTTGAGGAAGTAATGGCGGCAGGTGGCAATGTTCTGATCCCTGCCTTTGCGCTGGAACGCACGCAGGCGATACTGGAAGATTTCGATGCCCTGTTTGCATCAAAACGTCTTGCTCCGGTCAATGTTTTTCTCGACTCTCCGCTGGCGCAAAAAGTCACGATGGCGGTGATGCGTTACCGGGATAGCGGAACAAACATGTTGAAGCGGACCAATATCCGTTTCATTCAGAATACGGCAGAGTCCAAGAAGCTCAACCGGATGACCGGGATTGTCATCATTGCCGGATCGGGCATGTGCGAGGGAGGCAGAATCAGGCATCATCTGATCCGCAACCTTCCCAACCGCCAGTCCCGGGTCCTGTTATCTGGCTATCAGGTTGCAGGAACATTGGGTTCGGTGCTGAGAGACGGGGCAAAGCGCGTTCGGATGTCCGGGCATGATGTTGACGTGAAGGCGCAGGTTGCAACGCTCGAAGGTTATTCCAACCACGCAGACCGCGGCGGGCTGGTGGCATGGATCCAGGATCGCACACCAATCCGAGGGTCGGTATTTCTGGTCCACGGAGAACGAAGCGCGCTTTCAAGTCTTGCCGAAACTTTCGCCGCCGTCCCGGATTTACCGGGCGCTATCATACCCGCACTGCGAGAGACATGGACCATCCAGCCCGGCAAAAAAGCGACGCTCTTAATCCCCGGTCGCCCGGATGCCGGCGAACTGACGGCCTCGCGCGACTGGATATCGAAGCTGGCTGCGTTGCGCCACGAAGTTGAAGAAAAATTGTCACACCAGACAAACAATAAGGATCGTGAGAAATTGCTGGCCGCGCTTGAGCGAGCACTGGCAAGCGTATAATCGGTCCAGCCGACGAAACATGCAGTGTCAGGCTGTCTAATAAAGCTCGGCTTTCTTAAAGTCCGCCGCCAGTTCGCGAACCAGATCAGGGTTCGCGATCCATCGGCCGAGCACCTTGCTCGGTTCTGCCGTTTCCGAAAAACCCGATCGCTCCGCCAAAAGCCGCCAGGCTTGGCGGGCGTCCTCTTTCTGTCCCAGCATCGCCGATGACAAGATGAAGCTTATTTCCAGACCGAGCGCGGCCCCCGGTGGGTTCTCCATATATCTCGCCGACAGTTCTTGAGCCGCTTTGGCCTCTCCGCGGTGCAGTTTCTGCATGGCGAGTGTAGCCGCGACCGTTAGGTCCACATTCGGATCCATTTGCAAAGCCTTGATCGAATAAGCTTCGCCTTCCGGCATATCACAAGCCAGCATATACATTCCCAGATACCCCATGATGCGCGAATCCAGAGGGTTGAGGTTTACTGCCCGTTCGCCCCACGACCGCCCTTTATAGCAATCATCGGCAAAGAAAGCATTCTGGGCCACTGAAAATACTGCGGCTGCACTATCATGATCAAGCTTCGCCGCCCTCACCGCGAAATCCTCGCGTCGGCCATTGATGGCATTGGGAAGGTTAGATTGTTCGGAGATATTCTTGGCTAAAGCCATCATACTCATCAAACTGGAATCATTGGGGAATTGCCGGGACGAGGCGTCCATGCACTCCAATACGGGCTCCAGGAGCTTGCGATCGCGGTATCGCATATATTGATGGAACTGAAGCAGGCACGGATAGCCCACCGTAAAATCGCCGCGATGTTTGGACAATTCATGCTGCGCAATTCGCCCATAAGGCGCCGCCATCTCGATCACTGCCCGGTCCAACTCTGCCTCCGGCTTTCGACCGGACGTCATCTCGATACTGCTCGACCAGATAACCTCTCTCGTCGCCGCATCGACGAGGCGGAGCTGAACACGATTATCATTGTCATTGATGTTGGAAGATTCAAGCAGATATTGAGACGGACCAGCCGGTTCCGCATCTTCACCAAAAACACGGACTTGATCAAATTTCTCGAGCGCGCCGATCAAATGGCTCTGGAGCATGTCGGCTTCACGACGGGCAGACCTTTTGATTATGTCTTCCGTTGCTTTCACAATCACCGCTGGATAGGCGATTGTGGTTGCGGCCACCGCTTCGGTCGTCTGTCGGTAAAAAATCGTCCCGATGGCTAACAGAAGAGCGGTAACAAGAATCGCAAGAACAGGTCCGCGACAGATTGCCTGCCACCGAGCGAGGCGGCTCCTTACAGCCGAACCCGTATCGGCAGATCGGGCCATTGAAGTTCCGCCGGGCACGTCAGCATTTACTCCGGCGGGGTAATTATCCTCGCCACCGTCGTTGGGTCCCAACATGATTTCGTAATGGTGATAGGGTATGAAAAGCCGATGTTCGCTTTTCTCAAGCAAATAGAAATGATCGAGCATACGGCGCAGCCGCCCGATTTGGACCCGAGGATAGCTATCGATTTGGCTATCGAAATTGTCGTCCCGACCGAGCCCGTCCACCGCAACGGCATAAGCCGTTAACGGCGTACCTTCTTCAAGCAATTTATGATCGACGAGAAACCGAAGCAGCTTGCTCATTGTTAGGGAACGCGCAAATTCCGAACTGCAGAGCAGCCGGTCGCGCTCCAGACAGATTTGAAGCTTTTCCGCTTCGGTCAAGATTGGCACGGTCTATCCATTTTAGAGTAGAGCCTGTCCTATATCGACATTGAAATGCAAGCGCGATCTCTCGCGCATATATTTCATAGCCTCAGGATAGTTGCAACCAGGGGCCCAAAATCATCCAAATTGTCGTTGCTCGGGTGTGCTAAGATCGACGAAGCAGCCAAAAATACCCAAGACAACGCCATCTCCGCCGATCTGGCACGTGCCTCGGGCCAGGACGGGAAGCTCGTTACCTTTTTCGGTGAGTATCCTAGCGCGAAATTCGAAATCCGTGCCTTCCTCCAACGCGCTCGCCACGGCTGCTTGAACCATCGGGCGATCGTCAGGATGATAATAGTGGATGGCATTTTCGAGCGGCGGATGCCCAAGCGAATGGCGACGTTCGTGCATATCGAAGACATAATCCGACCATTTTACGACGTTGCTGATTGCGTCCACATGCCAAGATCCAAAACGCCCGACATCTTCGGAAATTTCCAGCGTCAATTTACAACGGTCAAGTTCAAGCTCGGCAGTCCGCAAGTTGGATTGTAGTTTCTGTAGTCGCCAAAACAAATATGCAATCGCCAAACTGAAGGCAATCGCCAGAAAATAAGGAAAATAGCTCAATAACATGCTTACCAATACATCCCCGATTTTCTACGGCAACTGACGCCCCATAAAAATGCTGCACAATATAATTATAGCGGGGTGCGATTATTAGCAAATGGATTGTAGAATTCCGATTCATTTTTGCAGGGCGCATACAGACAGGTCAAATGCGAGCCGCTCGAAAATGGCGTGGCGCAGATGATGAAGCCGCGTCCAATCAGGCTTTGAGGCAACTGACGAGCGTGGCGCTCGGATACATATCGATCTCAATCAATCGCCGCGATTTTCCGAATATTTTCGGCGAGTGCTATTTGTCAAATATTCTGGAGCGATTTACCACCGCCATGACCTCATCGATCAGAGTCGGGCTGGAAATGAATCTGCTCAGAACCTTGCGCGGCGGGGTTGTGGCCGACAAGCCATAGCGTTCAGCGAGCGCTGTCCAGGCGCGCCGCGACTCCTTCTTGTCATCCAACATCGCTGCGGACAAAATATAGGTCAATTCGAGTGCTGGTTCGTCTCTGGGTGAAGAGGCCATATATTTGGATGATAATTGACGCGCCTGCTCCGCTTCACCGCGCTTCAGCATCTGAAAGGCGACGGCCGCTGCAATGGTCAAATCTGCATTAGGGTCCAACTCCAGAGCGCGGGTGGCGTAGCCTTCCCCTTCAGGCAGGTTACAGCCGATCATATAGAGACCGAGATATCCTGAAATTCTTGAATTAAGCGGATTCAGAGCAACAGCCTTTTTCCCCCAGGCAACACCAGTGTCGCAATCATCGGCGAAAAAGGCCGACTGGGAGATCGCAAAATTGGCAGCCGCATCGTCATTATCAAGCGCCTCTGCCTTTCTGGCAAAAAGCATCCCCAGGCCCTTGGCGCTTGATTTGGAACCGGAGCTATCTGACATATTTTGTGCAAAGGCCAAAACACTCAAGAGATGGGCATCTTGCGGGAAACGCTCGACTGACTCTTGCAAACATTTGCGCAACGGGGCCAGTTTCTCCTGTTCCCGGTAGCGGATGTAAATATCAAATTGTAGCAGGCAGGGGTATCCGGCAGCATAGCTGCTTTCTACTTTCGCCATTTCTGCCTGGGCAATTTTCCCGTAATGACCCGCCAGTGCGACAATCGCCTTATCCACCTCCAGCTTCAACGACTCTTGATTGGCGGTGCTGATTTCTTCCGACCACAGAATCTCGCCGCTGGCACCATCCATCAGACGCAACTCTATTCGCTGAACCTCGGGATCCAAGAACCGCAATTTGATAACATAGCCAGCATTCTCCTGCTGACTGGATTTGCGATCAAATATCCGGATTCCGCCAAAGCCATTCAAGCCGTGGACCAATTGGTTTCCGATTGATCCGGAGAGTTCGGTGGCGGGTGCGCCCGAAGCATCATTGGGCAAATCGAGTGCCACTCTCGGATATGAGATTTCTTTGACCTCGGGCTCAGGCCAAAGAAGATAGGCCAATATACTGATCAATGTTAGCAGGATAGCAATTCCCACAACGCTGACAAGCCCTGCCCGCAAACGCCGCTGACGCGCAAACCCCGCCGTGGGCTCCGGGAGTAGTTCTGCTGCAGACAGCCTGGGTGCGCGCCCGTCAGGAGTGACAGAATCGGTGGGCTGACCAATCAATTCATTCCTGTTCTCCAAGCCGGTAATATTGGGTTCCAAGATGATTTCATATTTGTTTGGGGCGATGGACAATCGATTTTCGCCACCCTTCCGCAAGTAGAAATTGTCGAGCATCCGACGCAGACGGCCCATCTGGACACGCGGATAGCTGTCGGTTTGCGTGTCGAAATCGGCATCGCGGCCGAGCGCATCTGTGGCAATCGTATAACTTTTGAGCGGAATATCGTTTCCGGACAATTTGTAATCCACCAAAAATCGCAATAGCTTGCACATGCTTGGAGAGCGGGCAAAATCAGCGTCGCTCAATAGTCGGTCGCGTTCCAGACACAATTGTAGCGCAGTTGAATCATCCATCGGTTGATTATTGTCCTTCACTGGATAATTCTACGAATTCCGATTTTTCATGAGGTCAAAATTGCTCCCACACAATTTTTGTAACATATTGTAACATAGTTTGAGACGATAAGTTATTCAAACCGTTAAATATGGACGGAATCTGGATTCGAGTACCAGCAGATGAGAACGAGCTAACGGCATGAAATATCGTTTCTTAAATTTCTAGCTTGCTCTCGAACGGTTCGATTTCGCGAAAATGGCGAACAGTTGCGCGCCAAGCCCAGGCACTGGCCATATTGCGCATTTTCTTGGAAAGCCACCGGACATTGCCATGCTCCCGATCAGTAGAATAAGCCATCAGGCTCGGCATCACAGTCTATTTGCAGACCTCCCAGCGAAAATTGCTACTGCGTAATCCCAATGGAGTTGGCTGTTTGTGATCGCTCGCACTTTGAGCTTTCGCCTTGGATCCAATCATCCGGACTTTGCTAAACTGGTAGCTTCCTATCCGCTTGCCCATAGAAATCCTGTCACTTGCTATGTCGAACCTGAACCGTGTCAGGATAGACCTAAGGTCGGCGCTTGGTCATTTTGAGTTTGCACCCGCCAAGGCCCCCGCGCGCACGTGGGCAAACCGTATATCTGTGGATTGGGATTGTACGACCTCGGACATGGCGGCAAAGAAAGTGCCACGATCTATCGAATGCTGAACAGGCGCAAGCAGGCAATGAAATGCGACCCGCTTGGTCCCGTCTCCCACCTTGCAAAGGGACGGGAGAACGATTGAGCGCTACCGTCAACGGCGCGTTGGGACATTACGTCAACAAAACGGCGCCTTAGCTGGTCAACATGTTGACGGCCGCAATGTATGGGCCTGAAATTGCTCAGCTTAGCTGTTCTTTAGCCGCCGCCCGTTCTTCATCAAACGCACGCAGCACGATGGTACCGATCGAAAGCTCCACATTTTCTGCATTTCTTATGCTCACCTTGTAAAAAAACTTGGATGTCGCCTTGAACTGCGTGAGCGCTTCAGTCGCAGAATGTAAGGTGTCGATCAATATCTCTTTGCCAAGGTCGTCATGTCCGATGACTTGGAAGGGAAGAGAGTGCGTTGCCGGGTCGACCGCACCGGCCATATCGGGGCCCTGGTTGAGGACCGCGAGTTCACCGGTATCGAGCCGGCCTGCCCGATAGAAAGTGGACAACCAGACCATAAGATCATCAAGCGGCAGCCTCTCGGAGAATATGATGCCGACACGTTTGCCTGATTGCCACCGCACAACCCCGTTAATGTCCAACAATTCCGGCACCGAAAGCCGCAGGCTTTTACCGATCTCGAACGTAAAATCTGTTGTTACACAAATACCTGCAGGTGAGATGTCACAAATATTGGCATGAATTAAACGCGATCCCTGATACAGGTTGATCGGGTGCTTCATTTCGATACGTGGCAGACGCGACACCCGGCCTTGTTTTGCCCCATTAGGCTTCGCAAGTACCTTGGCGATATCAATCGGAGTAGAGAACTCGATACCGGCAAGTGCCTTTTTACGCCACCGAACCGTTCCCGTCAGCTCCTGATCTTCGGTCAAGAGCGCTGACACAGTGTCACCCAACTCAAAATTCGGATGCACTTCGACCATCATTCCAGTGGCCGAGAGGTTTTTGATAAAACCCCAGCCTTCTCCGGATTCAGCCTTGATCTTGGCTAGTCGAAGCATAGCGATATGCCGGTCTTGTTTCCTGCGATCCTCGTCCGCGAGAACGGTATCCGTTGCGGAAGCGGGGGAATTACCAGATTCGATCATATTTTTCATCTACTTGACCTTCATTCGGTAACGAATGGAAAATCGTCCATCTTTGTCCACCTGCGGCAATTGATTGCCACAAACAGTGTCGGATTGCGTAACAGCGATGTTCTCCGCTGCATTACTCGGAACAGACATTGCAAATGCGGGGAGCGGCGCTGCAATCAATACAGATGCAATAGCCCACCACAACACGGATGGCCGTGAAGTTGTGTGGCGGCGTTGTCGGTCTTGATGGGCCGCCAGAGCGCCAAATTTCGCATCAGATGTCTGCATGATATTTTCCTAAGCTAACCTATCTACTGCAATTCTAAAAAAAAGTTAAGGACAGGGCATTTTTCATTCATTACCTGATTATCCTTTCGGCCTAATCTTCATGCTCAATACAATACGATCAAACGGAGATCCAAAGCGCTTCGTTGACTTGACCGGCTTCGGCGCTGACAAGTATTTTCACAAACACCATATGTTACCCTCTAGTTGCTGAATTCTGGCGGCTAACTTCGATCTGCGCCTGCGAAGTAGCGCGGAGTGGCTTGCTTCCATGTGGATTTGCAACCGCTGTCCCACCAAGAAGCCCCGACCCATGTTCTATCTCGGCGGCAAATGCTTCACCAGCCAAGGTCGGCGATAGGCCGACAATCATGGCGGACACAATCGCAAGAGGAGCAGCTGCGAAACGGACCATGGACCAAAACCAGCAGATCTTCATTTTCCACAATTTAATGTCACCTGACTGCATGACGCATCCCACAATTAATTTGCAAGCAGGAGTATCTTTGGCTTCTGCCCGTTGGTGGAGCGAATAGAATGTCTACCTGCTCCACCGGGAACAGTCGGTGCGATATCGACCAGAATATCGCACCGAGCCAGGACAACTATGGCGCTTATTGATTACCACAGGCAAAAGCCGAATTGCCCCACTTGCCCATCGTTTATGGCGCAAGATATCTGCAAAAGTCAGTTAGATACGGCTAATGATACAGTGTGTTACGGTTGCAAAGCTTTAAGTCACTGTGTTTATGGGATTTTTATGGCATGCTTAAAATGAGCTACCAGATCAATTAACTGTTTCTACATAGTAGTTAACAAAACCCTGACAATTAATAACGCTATCGCAGGTGATTTACAGTAAACAGAGCGCAGATTTTCAGCTTTTACCCCAAGAGAATCGGCAATGTTTAAATTATACAATAGCAAGCGTCATTTGGAAAGCCGATTTGATGAGCGCCGCATTTATTAACAGTGGCTGTTGATGACATGCTGCCTGCAAAGAGCCTCATTCTATATATCTGCCTGATCTAGCCATTTCCGCATGGAGATCATTCTTCGGTCTTGATTTCACCGTCCTGGGCTATCGCTGTCAGAATTGACTGGGCAAAGCTGTGCAACGTATCATCGCGCGCGCCCATGATGACGATCCTGTCTCCCGGCCTTGCAATCTCCACAATTCTATCACCGCAATCCTGCCTGGCCGACAGATGTTCCGCATTGCCTCCGCCAGCGATTATCGCATCGACAATGGAATCGCTGCCAAGAGACCGATCGACCGTCCCGCCAAAATAGACGGGATCACACAATATAACGCGGTCTTCATCACTGAGGTTTTCTAGAAATACAGCAGCAAGTTCTGAACCCATTTTTTTTATCGGTCCAAAGCCGTGAGGCTGAAAAAAGGCTATGATCCGACCGGAAAAAGCCTTTAGCGTGCGCAATGTGGCGGCGATCTTGTCGGGGTTGTGGCCAAAGTCGTCGATCACGGTGATATCATTCGCGGTTCCGATAATATCAAAGCGGCGAGCCAGGCCTTGAAACGAACCGATCGCCGCTATCGCGGTCTCGGCCGGCACTCCCACCGCACGGCATGCCGCTATCGCCGCCAGCGCGTTGGCGATATTGTGCCTGCCCGGCACTTGCAATGAAACCGGATAGTCAGTTCCCTCTGCCCGCATTGTAAAACCGCTGCCGAGAGCCCTCTCCTCCACTTGCAGCGCGCGGTAATCCGCACCCTTGCTAAAGCCAAAGCTGCTCGTTGTGGGCAATTCAAAAGAGCCAAGAAGGGCCTGTGATTCTGAATCGTCATGATTCCAGATCGCGCACCGTGATTTCGCAATAAAATCGCCGAACAATATTCTTAACTCTTCCAGGCTCTTGTGGTCCAAGCTGACATTGTTGAGGACTGCAATCTCAGGGTCAAACAGAGCGATCGATCCATCGCTTTCGTCGACTTCGCTCACCATCAGCCCGCCTGATCCGACCCGAGAACTTGCGAACGGCGCATCTGCATCAACGAAGTTTTTCATCACCGCGCCGTTCATGATCGTGGGGTCAAGGCCCGCTTCGGTCAATATCCAGCCAATCATTCCGGTGACGGTTGATTTGCCGCTTGTTCCTCCCACGGCGATGCTGGTCGGCACGGCATTGAAATGCTCTGCCAGCAGTTCAGCGCGGGTCATGCGGCTACAGCCTAGAGCGATCGCCCTGGCAACGTCCGGCACCGTATCTTCAATCGCCGCGGAAGCGATCAATATCTGGCCGCTATCGGTCAAACCGCTCCCATCCTGTTGAAACAGCTGGATACCGCGATCCTGCAGCCATTGAAACTTGTCTGCCAATCTGCCTTGATCCAGCGCTCGATCTGACCCTGCGACCCGCGCACCAGCCGCCTGGACAATCATCGCAAGAGGCAACATTCCGGAACCACCGATCCCGCAAAAATAATAGGATTTGTCTTCATTCATTTTTTCGCGCTATTGCTTCTCTATCTGTTTGGCAATGGCGCAAGGAACAAATTCCATCTCCTCACCCGTCCGCATCGGCATTTGTGCGCCTTCCACCCCATTCGCGCGGGAGGCTGCCGATCGCGTCATCGCCCTGGCGGCCGACACCCATCCGCAGGCCGAATTGGTTTTCGAAGAGCAATGTTTCTTTGTGAAGGGCCATTTCGCAGGCAGCGACAAGCAACGAATCGACAGTTTCGTCGCGCTGGCCAACGACCCGAGCATTGACGCCATTTGGTTTGCCCGCGGCGGCTATGGTGCTGCTCGCATGGCAGAAACGGCCGTCGCACAGCTGGACGATATAGCGAAGGGCAAGATATACTTAGGCTATAGCGATGCCGGAAACCTGCTCGGCGCGCTCTATCGCGCGGGCATCGGCGAGGTTGTGCACGGGCCCATGCCATCCGATATCGGCCGACCAAACGGACAGCATGCTGTTCGAAGAGCATTGGATTGGTTTGTCCACAAGCAAGCAGATGCGCTGGAACCCGGGCTGATCAACGGAGAGAAATACGCCGCTTTCAATTTGATGACCCTCGCCATGATGACGGGCACAAGGCTGATACCCGATCTGCGGGGCCATATTCTCATCCTCGAAGAGATATCCGAATATCTCTACGCCTTTGATCGGGCCATGTTTCATCTGTGTAGTAATTTTGCGGCGCAAGGGCTCGCGGGCATAAAACTTGGTGCCGTAGGGGATGTTCCGGAAAACGACAGGCCGTTCGGCGAAAGTCCGGAGGTAATCACACAGCACTGGTGCGAGAGCAACGCCATCGCTTATTTGGGGCGGTCGGAAATCGGACATCACGCCGAAAACAAAATTGTACCGTTTGGCCCGCTAAAACTATAAAATCTCAATCGGGAAATAAACCCGTGGGTAGCCTGCAGATGCTGGGTTCAGGACGCTTTTTCCAACTCCCCATTATCTCGGCCATGATCAAATTCCGGAACCAGCGACTTGAGCATTTTGACGGCAAGGTGCGGATCGCGGCAATTCATCAGGCTCACGATCAGGCTGTTCAATGCCTCTGACGAAAGGCAGGATTCGTGCGCCTTCATGATGCGGGGATGCAGCGTAGCTTGCGGGTCATTGCCGATGATCAATTCTTCATAGAGTTTTTCACCAGGGCGCAGTCCAACTTCAGCGATTTCAATGTCGCCATCAGGATTGGCGTCATTGCGCACTGTCAGTCCGGACAGCCGCACCAAAGTCTCGGCCAAGTCCATGATTTTCACGGGCTTGCCCATATCCAGCACGAATACCTCGCCACCCTTGGCCATGCCAGCGGCCTGAATGACCAGTTGAGCCGCCTCAGGAATAGTCATGAAATATCGCGTAACTTTGCGATCTGTCAGGGTTATCGGACCACCTTGCTCGATTTGCTTGCGGAAAAGCGGGACCACAGAACCACTCGAGCCGAGCACGTTGCCAAATCGCACCATCGAAAATTTCGTTTCACCGGCCGTGCCGGCGAAATTTTGGATTACTTGCTCGGCGGCCCGCTTTGTCGCACCCATTACATTTGTCGGACGAACCGCCTTGTCGGTGCTGATCAGTATGAAATCATTGGCCTGTGCCGCTTTGGCTGCAGCAGCGAGCGTTTGCGTTCCCAATATATTGTTGCGGATGCCCTCGATCGGATTGGCCTCCACAAGCGGTACATGCTTGTAAGCAGCAGCATGAAAAACCGTGTTCGGGCTCCACTTCGCAAATATTTCATCCAGCCGGTCTGCATCAAGGACCGAACCCAAAACCGGAATCAACTCTAGCTTCGTCGCAGCTTGACTGGCGACCAGCTTGTGCAGCTCTTTTTCAATTTCATAAAGAGCGAATTCGGAAAGATCGAGCATGATCAGGCGACGTGCTCCTGACCTTGCAATCTGACGGCAAAGCTCTCCACCGATTGATCCGCCGGCACCGGTCACCAACACCGTCTTGCCGACGATCGTCCTCCCGAACAGCAGTTCATTTGGCAAAACTGGCTCTCGGCCGAGCAAATCCTCAATTTCGAGCTCGCGAATATCGCTGAATGAGATTTTTCCCGAGATGATCTCCTGCATATTCGGCAATGTCTGCACGTGCACTTTGAATTCGCGGACTCGTTCCACGATTGCGCGGCGTTTTCTCCGGTTTATCCGCGGCAAGGCTAATAGGATGTCGGTTATTTGCCGTTTTTCGATCAAAGCCCGCAGATCACCGCTCCAGAACACTTTATATCCGTCCAGCCGTTGACCATTCAATCGGCGGTCATCATCAACATATCCGCACAATCGCATGGCAGGCTCCGACCGCATGGACGCGGCGAGTTGTTGTCCCGTAATGCCCGCGCCATAGATCAGAACATTTTTCACCTCGCCCACGAACTGTTTTCTGCCGAGGATATCGACCATCAAATATCGTGCGGTTACTCGCGAAAAACCAACCAGAACGAAAAACACGACCGGCTGCAAAACGCCGATGGTGCGGGGAACCCCGTCGATCCCCACGATGACGAACGTAAACCCGATTACTGCCGAATATATGGCAAAAGCACGGACCAATATTTTCATCATGCCGGTACCGGCATAACGGAAAATTGAGTTATAAACGCCGTTCAGAACAAAAACCGGGAGCATCAACAAGACGCAAGCCAAGACGATTTTTTGAACAGCTATATCCCAGAGAACCCAAACGCCAATCCGAAGCGAATAAGCAATCCAGATCGACTGCACGCACAGCAAAATGTCGAGCGTTAAAACTACCGCCCTTTTTTGCCAGCGGGATAACTCTGCAATTCGTTCCAACAATGATGTGGCGACGGCGGTAATATTATTAATCATTTTGCTCTCAAATGGCTTTAGATTCTCAAAGCTGCGACGCCGAACGAGGCATTTACCGAACCGTGCCGGTTTAGCCAACTAATTTAAATATAGTTATGAAACATATCTTATTGCTTAACTAACCAGATGCAAGCCGAAATGGGCGGCTTGGATTGTCCACGGTAGATAAAGATGCAAGATTCATTGCACGAGATAGATGGGCCGGACCCAGTTGATCGCAAACTTGACCTATGAAAGTGAAACGGCCACAAGCTCGGAAATTCTACATATTAAGCTGTCAAATATTTGAGGGAATTGAATGAAACTTGCAATGATAGGTTCGGGCTATGTTGGCTTGGTTTCTGGTGCCTGTTTCGCTGATTTTGGTCACGATGTGGTATGCGTCGACAAAGACGAGACAAAAATATCGAACCTGAACGATAATATCATGCCGATTTACGAACCGGGACTCGCCGATTTGGTCAAGCGCAATGTTGATGCGGAGCGCCTGTCTTTCTCGACCGATCTGGCTGCTTCCGTAAAGGATTGTGATGCGATTTTCATCGCGGTTGGCACCCCATCGCGCCGCGGCGATGGCCATGCGGATCTGAGCTATGTGTACGCGGCAAGCGAGGAAATTGCCGATTCGATTTCCAAACCGACCGTAGTCATAACCAAGTCCACTGTTCCCGTTGGAACCGGCGACGAAGTCGAGATGATACTTGGAAAAAAACAGCCGCGAGAACGGTTCTCCGTCGTTTCCAATCCGGAATTTCTGCGCGAAGGCGCCGCCATTCGAGACTTCAAGCGTCCTGATCGAATCATCATCGGGACAGAGGATGACTGGGCGAAGGATGTGATGAGCGAAATCTATCGCCCGCTGTTCCTCAATGAATCACCCATATTGTTCACCGGCCGACGCACAGCGGAACTGACCAAATATGCCGCAAATGCTTTTCTCGCGACAAAGATTACGTTCATCAACGAGATGGCGGATCTGTGCGAAAAAGTTGGCGCGGACGTTCAGGAAGTCTCTCGCGGGATTGGTCTGGATAACCGGATCGGAGCAAAATTCCTCCACGCCGGCCCGGGATATGGCGGCAGCTGTTTTCCCAAGGATACGCTGGCGTTGATGAAAACGGCGCAGGACAATGATAGCCCGGTTCGTATTGTCGAAGCCGTGGTGCAGGTGAATGAGCAGCGCAAACGCGCCATGGGCCGCAAGGTCATCCATGCTCTCGGTGGAGATGTTCGGGGCAAAAAAGTGGCTTTGCTCGGCCTTACGTTCAAACCGAACACCGATGACATGAGAGACGCGCCCTCTATCGCAATCGCGCAAACCTTGACCGACGCAGGAGCGGTGGTGACTGCCTATGATCCCGAAGGCATGCAATTGGCCAAAGAAATCATGCCAACAGTGGAGATGGCTGATAACAGCTACAATGCTGCAAAGGATTCAGATGCGGTCGTGATTGTGACCGAATGGGATGCGTTCCGCGCTCTGGATTTGAAGAAGCTTGCGCTGGTTATGAAGGGCAACGTGCTGGTCGATTTGAGAAACATTTACAATCCGTCAGAAGTTGCGCAAACCGGCCTGATATATACGAGCGTCGGCAGAAATCAGTGAGCGTCCATTTCAGATCATGAAGTTAAAGCGGAAATTCGTCGAAAAGCCTTGGGGGCAGGATGCCTTGCCTGCCATTTTTGACGGCGAAGGCGGAAAAAAAATTGGGGAAATCTGGTTTGAGCCGCCCAAGGGCATAAGCCCGCAACTCATGGTCAAATATCTTTTTACCAGTGAAAAGCTTTCCATTCAGGTACATCCCAACGACAGGCAGGCACGCAGGGCAGGATTTCCTCATGGCAAGGAAGAATCATGGTTTATCCTCGATGCCAAACCGGATGCCGTATTGGGTCTCGGTCTGAAAAAGACGGTCAGCCCCACGAAACTAAAAACTGCCGCCATTGTTGGAGAAATTGAACAACTCATCGATTGGAAACCCGTCAACAAGGGTGACTTCTTTCATGTGCCTGCGGGCACGATTCACGCCATCGGTCCTGGCATTTCGCTCGTTGAGGTTCAGCGGAACGTAGATATAACCTATCGCCTTTACGATTATGGACGGCCTCGCGAACTCCATCTTGACGAAGCAATCGCGGCAGCAAAATTAAAACCTTATGATATGAAATACCGGATTGAAGTCCCGGCTAATGAATCGGCCAATCTTTCGGTCGGTTCGCCATTTGGCCTTTTCCAGATTATCGGCACCGACGACGAGATTCTGTCGCATACGATGAGCAAGGAATGGCAAATCGTCCCTCTGGAAGGCGAGGTCACGGTCCGCGGCAAATTAATCAAGGCGGGGGAATGTGGAATTTGTCCCCGGTTTTCCGATATTGATCTTTCTAAAAATGGTAGATCGCTCATCGCTTGTGCGATGACATAAGGTATTGACCATGGCGCAAACTACGCAAGTCACTCCCGTCATCCTGTCCGGTGGTTCGGGAACGCGGTTATGGCCGCTGTCCACACCTGAAAAACCAAAGCAATTCCTCGACCTCTTTGGCCCCTTGAGCATGTTCCAGTTGACGCTCCAGCGCTGTGCAGACGAAAGTATATATCGCAAGCCGCTCATCGTTGGCTCTTCTGGACATATTGAAACCATGCAGGATCAAATGATGGAAGTGGGAGCGACACCGAGCACAATCATTCTGGAGCCCTGCCCTCGCAATACCGCTCCGGCGATTGCCCTTGCCGCGCTTGCTGCAGAAAGCCCGTCCGATTTGCTGCTCGTAATGCCAAGTGATCATATGATCAAAAACCTCCCGGAGTTTCAAAGCGCCGTCGTGACTTCGATGGCGATCGCACAATCCGGCTGGTTGGTAACATTCGGGATCGAACCCACCGGACCGGAAACAGGATATGGATATATCCAACAGGGCGAAGCGATTGCTGGCACCACCAAAAGTTTTTCTGTCACGCGATTTGTGGAGAAACCAACCAAGCAAAACGCCGAAAAAATGCTGGCTGATGGCGGCTATCATTGGAATGCCGGAATATTCCTGTTTCGTGCGGATATTTATTTGGCTGCAGTGGAGAAATACGCTCCCGAGATTCTTCTCGCCTGTCAGTCGGCCATGGCTGGCAAACAGATGGAAGATGAACGCTGCTATCCTGAATCCGAGGCATTCGCATCGGCGCCTTCTGACTCAATTGACTATGCGATCATGGAAAGAGCAGAAACGGTCGCGGTCACTCCAGTGAACCCTGGATGGTCGGATGTCGGCAGCTGGGATGCCCTGTTCGATATATCTAACAAGGACGACCAGTCCAATGTAATAATCGGCCAGGCTCTGACGATCGGCTCAACCAGCAATCTGATCCACAGTCACGATTTGGAAATAACCGTATTTGGCGTGGACGATCTCATCATTGTCTCCAATGAAAACAAAGTCATGATCTTACCTCGTGGACAATCGCAAAACGTAAAGAAAATAGCGCAGAAACTTGAGGAAGAAGGCTAGACCCTGTTTCAGTGAAGTGGAAGCATCGGCACGGAGCCGAGTTTGGTTCAGCGCGAGGCGCGAGGAGGGAGCAATGCCAAAGCATTGTGACCGACGAGCAACGCTGCGCTGGGCCAAACTCGGCCCGCCCCCGCGGGGTCGCGTCGGGAAGCCCGCTGGCGGCGTCGCGGCGCTTGCATGGGCAACCAGCCCGCGCTGCACGCCACTCCTTGCCAGCGGGCTTCCCGACGCGATGACGACGTTTCCACTTCACTGAAACAGGGTCTAGATTGGCGGCACTGTGGCTTCCAATTCTTCTGGTCCGCGATTCTGAACGGGTTTGCCAGTTAGCCATCGCGGCCAAAATCGGGCAATCACCAGCAATAATGAGGGTAACAGCAAGGTATTCCATATATCTGTGACGGAGCCTTCAAAATACCTCTGTTCACCGTGTAACGGTTCCCGCACCAATGAATAATCATAATATTCGTTGATTAATGCTGCTGCCACGACAAAAAACCACGGCACGGGGCTGGCTAGCGAACGACGAAAAAAAAGTGCAACAAACAGTTGCACCCCGACACCCGCGTAAATGTGCAGCGAGTCCCGATCCAGACCGGTTGCCGTTTCGAGCCAGTTTTTGATTTCAAACCAATCCATGAAAATCCGATTGGGCTAGCCGGACACACGGGTCAATGCTTTTTGCAGGAGATATGATTATCAAAATTTTAGCCAAAAGTGGTTAAGCAGCCGGAATGACCAAACAGATGCCAACAAAACCGAAAATACTGACAATTTTTGGCACCAGACCGGAAGCGATCAAGCTTTTTCCGGTGGTTCAGGCCCTGTCAGCGCGTGCCAGTCTGGAAACATTGACCTGTGTCACGGCCCAACACCGCGAAATGCTGGATCAGGTTTTGAAGATCGCTGATATTCACCCTGATTTCGATCTTGATCTGATGAGGACAAACCAAAGTCTCGATGATCTCACCGGCCGACTCCTGTCCGGTATTGGCAAAATACTGGA
>PFJE01000152.1 GCA_002783865.1 Sphingomonadales bacterium CG_4_10_14_3_um_filter_58_15 | reverse complement strand
TTTCCAAAGCTGGAATGGCTGTACTGGCGCAACGCCGATCCGGATTTTGCTTCGGTCGACAGCCTGATCCGGTCGCTCGAGGAAAAACCGCAGGAAAGGCGATTGCAAGCCGCACCGGAAGCCGTTGACCTCGCGGTGTTGAAAAGGCTGGCGCAGGATCCCGCGCTGTCCCGCCTTGCCGATACGTCCGGCAAGGTGCGTTTGCTGTGGGAGGCGGCCTGCATCCCCGATTTTCGCAAAGTCGGCGCCGATCATCAGGCGCGTTTCATCGCTTCGCTCTGGCCGCATCTTGCCGGGGGCAATCACAAGATTCCCCATGCGCGCATGGCGCAGGAGATTGCGCGGCTGGAAAATGTTCAGGGTGATATCGCGACGCTGGGCGCGCGCATCGCAGCGGCGCGCACCTGGACCTATATCGCGCAAAAGTCGCATTGGGTGGAGCAGCCCGAAGCGATGATCGATCGCACCCGCGCGCTGGAATCCCGGCTGAGCGATGCGATGCACGCGCTGCTGACCCAGCGTTTTGTCGATAAACGGACGCGGGTATTGATGCGCGGCTTGCTGAAAGATACATTGCCGCAGGATGTCGTGGTTGATGACGATGGACAGGTGCTGGTCGAGGGACAGGAAATAGGAACACTCAAGGGCTTTCAATTTCTCGTACCATCCGATAGCCGGAGAGAGGATCGCAAGATGTTGCTTGCGGCGGCAGAAAGATATTTGGGACGAATTATGACAGACAATGCAGACGCTCTTGCCAAGGCACCGGACTCTGTTCTGGCATTGGTCCCCGATGCGACCGGGCAGCCGACGATCATGTGGGGCGACAGCCGGCTGGCGGTTTTGTCGAAGGGCAAGACGCTGTTGCAGCCAGAGATCAAATTCGAACGGTCGATCAAGGATATGGCCGCCGACGACAGCCAGAAGGTGATCGACCGGGTCAAGGCTTGGGTCGACGCCATGAAGGCCAAGCATTTGCAGGGGCTGGTGAAAATTGACGCGCTGGCCAATGAACCGGAAACACCGGCGGCGGTGCGCGCATTGTTTGCGCAGATCGTTGACGCCGGCGGGATCTTGTCGCGGCGCGAAATCGATCAGGCGGTCCGCGCTCTCGACAATGATATGCGCGGGCATGCGCGGCGGGCTGGTCTGGTGTTCGGCGCGCTCGACATTTTCCATCACGCGCTGATGAAGCCCGGGGCAGTGCTGTGGCGCACGGCGCTGTTTGCGGCTTATGATGCAGAGCCGATGATTGACCAGGCGCCGGACAACGCCGTGCATCTCAAGCAGGGCACGTTTGCCGCCGCCGATCACGCGGTTCGTCTCGGCTTTCGCAAGATTGGTGACGAATATGTCCGGGTCGACATGGTTGAGCGATTGATCAAGCAAGCGCATGAGGCGCGGCAGCAGGGGGACATATTCTCTGTTGATCCCGCTCTGGCGACGTCGCTGGGGTTGTCGCAAGCCTGTCATGAGGCGCTGCTGGCTCTGGCAGGCTTTGTCAAAACCGATGACCAGCCCGCGCCCGGCGAACCTTTAGAAACAGCCGCTTCTGAATCCAGTATGGTGCCGCAGGTCAGCGCCGATGAGACAGCAGCCGTCGCCGAGGTGGCCGCCGCATCAGATGCTGCGCCGGCTGTGGCCGAGCCACCGGCTGAAACGTCGACTGCGGTGGTTGCAGAGCCCGAAGCAGCGACCGAGGCGGTACAATATTGGCGCTGGAAGGGCATGGCGCGCAAAAAGCAGGGCGGCCATTTCAAACCCCGTGAAAAGCATCAGAAGCGGCCCAAGGGTGCGCCCGTCAAACGCAAGGTTGAGCCGGTTCTTGCAACCGCTGGCGGTGCCTTTGCCGAACTGGCTGCGCTCAGGGACAGCATGAAAAAATAGGATGCAGGCTTGAACGGCAGAGCAGCGAACCTGGTCCCTGCAGCGCCTCCCACGCTGCGGATCGACAAGCTGCTCTGGTATCTGCGCTTTGCCCACAACCGGGTGATGGCGCGCAAGCTGGCGGAGCAGGGGCATGTCCGGATGAACGGGCGACGGATCGAGCGGGGGCACGTCAGGGTTCGGCAAGGCGATATTCTGACTATCCCGCAAGGCCAGCATGTCCACGTGGTGCGGATCATCGTACTGCCGGAACGCCGCAGCAGCGCTTTGCAGGCGCAATCCTGTTATGAGATATTGCAGACTGGTAATTGAAATAGCGGCCAAACCAACTGTTGACGTGTCAGAAATTGCGCAATAGCTAGAACAGGATTCTGACCTCGAATGGCGGACTGGTATAGGGGAGTTCACGACCAGATGACTTATGTAGTTACGGAAGCCTGCATCAAATGCAAATATATGGACTGTGTCGAAGTCTGCCCCGTCGATTGCTTCTACGAGGGCGACAATATGCTGGTGATCAATCCCAGCGAATGTATTGATTGCGGCGTCTGTGAACCGGAATGCCCGGCCGAAGCGATTCTGCCGGACACCGAGGACGGTCTCGAAAAATGGCTCGAGGTGAATACCAAATTTTCCGAAGAATGGCCGAATATCACGGTCAGCCGCGATCCGCCGGAGGACGCCGACAAGTTCAAGGGCATGGAAGGCAAGTTCGAGGCCTTTTTCTCTCCGAAACCCGGCGAGGGCGATTAATCCCCGGCCTGATCTTGCCGCACCATCTGTCGCAGCGACCATCGCAGCACGGTCGTAAAAGATCCTGACAACTGACTGACAGGTCAAACCCGGTGACCCGCGTTTCCGGAGCAGCAGATTTGTGCACTGCAACGATAAATTGCTTTTTTGTTACGAATCTGTTAAAGATACGCCAGCTGGCGGCTGGACACCCGAGGGAGTGGGTGGTGTTCGGTCGTTAAACATATGTACGAAAGGGTTTTTTCGTCACGCGATTACGAAAATCGAACGTTAGCTGCGTTCTTTTCCATTGATTCAAGAAAGGCTTTTTATGGCTGCGAATGTGCTGTCCTTTGATGTGGGCGATTATGTTGTTTATCCTAAACATGGCGTTGGCCGAGTTGTTGAGCTGCAAAATGAAGAAATTGCCGGCATGCAACTCGAGCTATATGTTTTGCGCTTTGAAAAAGAGCGGATGACCCTCCGGGTCCCCACCAACAAGGCAGAAGGCGTCGGAATGCGCAAACTGTCTTCGGACAAGACACTCCGCGAAGCCATGGAAACGCTGAAAGCCAAACCCAAGGTCAAGCGGTCGATGTGGTCGCGTCGAGCCCAGGAATATGAAGCGAAGATCAACTCGGGCGATCTGGTATCGATTGCCGAGGTGACCCGCGATCTGTTCCGCGCCGATGACCAGCCGGAACAAAGCTATTCCGAACGGCAGATTTTTGAGGCAGCATCCAGCCGTCTCGCCCGCGAACTGGCGGCGATGGAAGAAACCGATGAGCCGACGGCTTTGACGAAGATTCTGGAGATCCTCAATA
Organism: Sphingomonadales bacterium CG_4_10_14_3_um_filter_58_15; assembly: GCA_002783865.1. Taxonomy (GTDB): domain Bacteria; phylum Pseudomonadota; class Alphaproteobacteria; order Sphingomonadales; family Sphingomonadaceae; genus Parasphingorhabdus. The sequence goes on along the minus strand of PFJE01000152.1, from coordinate 38,852 downwards.
TTGCGGCGCCAAAATATTATGAAGTTAAGGAAGATTAGTCGATAAGCTTCCCACGTTCATCGAAAACGTGAAAGGGCTGGCACAGCGATGTGGCAGCCCTTTTTTTGTCCCCGGGGCGGTTGCGGAACTTTTCTGTTGATCTGTTAAGGGTGCACGCGTATTAGTTGATTAATACAGCTATGGAGGAATCGATGAAGAAAATATTGTTATTGGCACCGCTACTCGCGCTCGCTGCCTGTGAAGGCTCGATCGCGAATGCCGTCGGCGAAGCGGCCAGCAGCACCAGCAATTTTTCTGACGGCAGCGCAATCGGCACCAGCGCCAGCAACCCGGGCACGTTTGAGGGCATAACGCTTGCCGGCCCCGATAATATCATCTTCACGACCGCCGATGACTATTCGATCCGCGCCGAAGGCGATGCCGAGGCGATCGAACAGCTGCGTTACAAGATTTCCGGTGACGAGATTAAGATCGGGCGGGAAAACAGCGGCCTGTCCTTGGGGGATAGCGGCAGGGCGACGATCTATGTCAGCGCACCCTCCCTGACGAGCGCCAAGCTTGCCGGCTCGGGCGACATGGAGGTCGATGCGATGGCGACGGATTCGACAAAATTGAGCATCGCCGGGTCCGGCAATATCCGGGTCGCCAACATCAAAACGACGTCGCTAAACTCCAAGATCGCCGGTTCGGGTAACCTGACCCTGGCCGGCACCGCCGAATCGGTCGACATATCGATTGCCGGGTCAGGCGATATCAGTGGCAAGGATATGAAGGCCGCCAGCGCCAGCATATCGGTGGCGGGTTCCGGTGATGTCGAACTGTCCTCGGACGGATCGGTGGATGCGAAGGTCATGGGGTCTGGTGATGTCCGGATTCACGGCAACGCAAAATGCAAGTCCCGGGCGATGGGATCGGGCGATATCACCTGCGGCTGACCTTCCGAGCAACTTGGGCAACTTGCTGAAATCGCTTGGCGATCCGCCGCGCATGTGGCAGATTCGCCAGCGATGCCAAATCTATGGGAAAAATATGCGGTTCCAAAGCTGATCCGCTTCGCCTGCTCGCAGCCGGCGGTGATGAAAGACCGCAGCGAGATCGTGCCCAAAGCGCAAGGCGAGGTGCTCGAACTCGGCTGTGGCGGCGGCATAAACCTGCAATTTTATGATCGTTCAAGGGTGACCAAGCTGACCGGTCTCGATCCATCGGCCGAATTGCTCGACTATACCAGGCGGGAAGCGCGCGAACGCGGCTTTGAGATGGAGATATGCGACGGCATTGGCGAAGCCATGCCCTTCGCCGATGCCAGCTTTGACACCGTGCTGACCACCTTCACGCTCTGCTCGGTGCAGGACGGAGCGCAGGTGTTGTCCGAAATGCGCAGGGTCTTGAAGCCCGGTGGCAAGATATTGTTTCTCGAACATGGCCGGGCCCCCGACAAAGGGCCTGAAAAATGGCAACAGCGCATCGAACCGGTCTGGAAGCATATTGCCGGTGGCTGCCATCTGCATCGGCCGGTTGCGAAACTATTTGAAGCCAATGGCTATGCGCTGGCCGAGAATAGCGGCCATTATGCTCCGAAGACGCCGCGCTGGCTCGGCTGGATGGAATTCGGAGAGGCCCGCCCGCTATGAGATTTTTGCCATGTCTTCTGATCTCCGTGGCCTTGCTGCTATCTTCTGCCGGCCAGGCTGCCGAGCGCAAATTTTCCATCTTTGGCTTTGACGATATTCGAATCGGTAATGGCGTCGATGTGGTGCTGACGTCGGGCAAGGGACCCTCCGCGCGGGCGGAAGGCGCCAACCGCGAAATACTGGACCGGGTCTCGCTGCAGAAAAACGGCAAGCAGCTGGTTGTGTCGGTGCGCCCGAAATCCCTATCCAGAAATAATTTTGAACAGGATGCGCCTGTCACCCTCTATCTCAGTAGCTACGCGATTGAGAATCTCTCGCATCTCGGCTCCGGGGCAGTGACCCTCGACAAATTGTCCGGGCGGACGCCCAGAGTGCGTTTGGGCGGCTTCGGTACGGTACGGATCGAATCTGTGAAGGCGGACCAGCTCGATGTGGCGATGACCGGCGGGGGCCAGCTGATGATGTCGGGTGAAGCGGTTGCCGCCCGGATCGAACTGCAGGGCGCCAGCATCTTTGAAAGTCCAGGACTGGAGGTCGAAAAGCTGACCCTGATCCATCGCGGGCCGGCCAGCAGTCATCTCGCGGTGGAGCGGGAAGCGAATGTCAGCAATTTTGGCACGGGGCGAATCCAGATTGAGGGGCGTCCCAATTGCACGGTGAGGACCGACGGGTCAGCGGAAATCATCTGCGACCCCGAGCGTTAGGGCCGCGGTCGCGGGATCAGTGCACGGTACCGATCGTCTGATCGATGGACAGCAAAACGCAGAGTCGTTCCACTTGCCGCCATTTACAGTAATGAATATGGTTTCCCAGCGACCGGCTCTTGTCGGCGCGATTGGCCGCTTCCAGTCCGGCTTCTTCGCCATAGTTGTTGATCAGCAACTCGGCGTCGCTGTAATGGGTGGAGTCAATGAATACGGGTAATTGCATTAATGGCTCCTGTTTCGGGCAGCGCTATCGCTGGTAACCTGATGACGACTCCTAATCGCGACCGGTGGAAATATGTTCAAAAGCTAAGGTTACCAACATCTTAACCATAAGTTGGGCGGGAGGCTCTGGTCATTGCCGCTGTTGTAGGATAGGGCTTTGCTCATGAATCCTGAAACCTCCAAACATGCTTCCAATTCTTCCACCGACGGAACACCAAATCGCAACGGCGGCGGTATCTTCATTGCGCTGGGCACGATTGGCGGCGCGATTGTCGGGGGTTTGATGGGGCAGCCGTCCGCCGGTCTGCTGGCCGGACTGGGACTGGGTGCGCTGGCCGCGCTGCTTATCTGGTGGCGCGGGCGTTAAGCATTTCAGACCGCGCTTGTCAGGACCATTGACGCCACCTATTATCGAACCATGCTGAAACATATTAGAAATGTCGCGATTCTGCTCATCGTCCTCGGTTTGGGCGCAGGATATTATTTTACCCGTGGCGACACGGCACGCTTGCCGCTTGAGGCAACCACCGGTGTAGAACCGGAGATGACCAATGTCCGCAAGGAAACCTTCCCGACGATCAATATCGCCAAGGCCGAGCCCTGGGGCGAAGGCGAAGGCCCGGTTGCCGCAGAAGGTTTGACAGTAGAGCGCTTCGCCGAAGGACTGGATCATCCCCGCACCATGTTCCGGCTGCCCAATGGCGATATTCTCGTTGCCGAAACCAACAGTCCGCCAAGAACCAACAAGGGGATTGAAGGCTGGATCATGCGCAATCTGATGAGCAAGGCCGGCGCGGCGGGCGAATCCGCCAACCGCATCAGCCTGCTGCGCGACAGCGACAAGGATGGCACGGTTGATCAGAAATTCACATTCCTGGAAAATCTGAACTCGCCCTTTGGCATGGCGTTGATTGACGACACGCTTTACGTCGCGAATACCGATGCGATCTATGCCTATCCCTATGCGGAGGGCGATACGAAAATTACGGCCGAGGGCCGCAAGGTTGCGAACCTCAATGCCAAGGCGCCGAACAACCACTGGACCCGGGGCCTGCTCGCCAGCAAGGATGGCAAATATCTTTATGTGTCGGTCGGCTCGAACAGCAATATCGGCGAGAATGGCATGGACATAGAGAAGCAGCGCGCCGCCATATTGCAGATTGAACTGGCGACCAACAAGAAGACCATCTATTCTGACGGCATGCGCAATCCGGTCGGCATGGCCTATCTGCCGGGTACCGACAAATTCTACACTGTGGTCAACGAACGCGACATGCTCGGCAGCGACATGGTGCCGGACTATCTCACCGAAGTCCGTTGGGGCGCGCATTATGGCTGGCCGTGGCATTTCTGGGGCGGCTATGTCGACCCGCGGGTAGAACCGAAAAATCTCGACCACCGCCAATATGAACGGCGTCCGGACTATGCGCTCGGCGCGCATGTGGCGCCGCTGGGCCTTGCCTTCACTCATGGCCAGGCGCTGGGCAAGCCCTTCGCAAGCGGCGCGGTGGTCGCAAGGCATGGCTCGTGGAACCGGCAACCGCTGGCGGGCTATGATGTGGTCTACGTCAACTTCAACCAGCGCGGCGAACCGGAAGGCAAGCCGGTCACGATTCTGAGCGGATTCGTCAACGATGAGAAACAGGCGCAGGGTCGCCCGACGATGGTCGCCTTTGACCAGACGGGAGCGCTGCTGGTGAGCGACGATGTCGGCGGAATCATCTGGCGGGTATCGCGCGAAGGCTCGGCGAAGCCTGCAACTACGTCAGCAAAATAAGCTAGACCAGCGACCGTCCGGTGCGCCCGGCCAGTTCTACAATATATTGCCACGCCACGCGGCCGGAACGGCTGCCGCGCTGCTTTGCCCAGAGCAACGCATCTTCGCGCTCGAAGTCCAGGCCATGGGCGTCGGCATATCTTATAATCATGGCCAGATAGTCATCCTGCGATGCGGCATGAAAGCCCAGTCGCAAACCGAAACGATCGGACAGCGCCAGCTGGTCATCGACCATGTCGCGTGGATTGACCGGATCATCCTGCTCGCTCATCTGGCGCGAGACGATATGGCGGCGGTTGGAGGTGACGTAGAGACGGACATTGGCAGGCCGCTCGCTGGCGCCGCCTTCCAGCATCGAGCGCAGCAGCCGCGGCTCTGCGCTGCCTTCGACGAATCCGATATCGTCGATAAAAATGACGAAACTCCGCTGCACCGAGGCGAGCATCTCGAATAGCGCGGGCAGCTTCTCGAGCTGGCCAGACGGTGCCTCGACCAACGCAATATCCTCTCCTTGAGCCTGTAAGGCCCGGACCACGGACTTGGAAAGGGCCGATTTACCCATGCCGCGGGACCCCCAGAGCAGCACATCATGCGCGGCATGGCCGCGGGCGTGGCGACCGGTGTTCTCGAGCAGGCTCGCCTTTTGTTGATCGATGCCGGTCAGCAGATCAATCTCGATAGGATCGAACGGCGATATCGCCCTGATCCTATGCCCGTCCCAAAGAAAGGCTTCCCCAGCGGCCAAATCAACCGGGGCGGTAGCGGGCGGAGCCAGACGTTCGAGCGCATCGGCGATGCGTGCCAGTATATCGTCATTGCCTGCGCCAGTCATGATCAGCCAGCCAAGGCCGCGCTGTCGAGTTGGTACAGGATATCCGCGCCTGCCATGGCTGCGGCCTTCAGGCCCAGTGCTTCTGGCACCAGGTGGTCGAGATAATAGCGTGTGGTGACCAGTTTCGCCTGGAGAAACGGATCATCACCACCGGCCAGTTCGGCACTGGCAATCCGGTGCTGCTTGTGCATCAGCATGCCGCAGGTCGCAGTCGCCAGCATGGTCATGAACGGATAGCTTCCCGCCAGCCGGTCATCGATTGACGCATCGCCGCTCGCCATCCACTGCCGGATATCCTCGCAGGCATGCGCCAGCGTCATAAGGCTTTCACTGTCCCCGGCCTCGGCCGCGATTTCGGAGATAAATTGCTTCATCGCGTCGCCACCATCAAGACCAAGCTTGCGTCCGACAAGATCGGCAGCCTGAATGCCGTTGGTGCCTTCGTAAATCGGCGCGATCCGGGCATCGCGGAAATGCTGTCCGGCACCGGTTTCCTCGATAAAGCCCATGCCGCCGTGCACCTGCACGCCGATCGAGGCCACTTCATTGCCGATATCGGTGCCATAGCCCTTGATCAGCGGCGTCAGGATTTCAGCGCGCGCCTTTGCGCCCTCGATCCCCAGAGTCGCGCGGTCGACACTCGACGAGGCATAATAGAGCAAAGCGCGGGCCGCCTGGGTCAGCGCTTTCGAGCGCAGCAGCATCCGGCGTACGTCGGGATGCTCGATGATCGCTACCGGTGCCTTGTCGCCGCTGTCGGCGCGGGCGGACTGGATCCGTTCCATCGCGAAGCGGCTGGCCTGCTGGGTGGCGCGTTCGGCGATTTGCACGCCTTGCGAGCCGACATTGATACGGGCGTTGTTCATCATCGTGAACATGGCCTTCATGCCGCCAAATTCGCCGCCGATCATCTCGCCGATGCACTTGTCCTGCTCGCCATAGGCCATGACGCAGGTCGGCGAAGCGTGGATCCCGATCTTGTGCTCGATCGACACACAGGTGACATCATTGGGCGCGCCAGCGTTACCCTCGGCATCAAGATGGAATTTCGGAACGATGAAAAGCGAAATGCCGCGCGTGCCCTCGGGCGCTCCCGGGGTCCGAGCCAACACCAGGTGGATGATATTGTCGGTCAGATCATGTTCGCCGAAGGTGATATAGATTTTCTGACCCTTGATCTTATATTTGCCGGCATGCTCGCCTTCGCTGATCGGCTCGGCGGTCGAGCGCAGCGCGCCAACATCGGAACCGGCCTGCGGTTCGGTCAGGTTCATCGTGCCGGTCCAGGCACCGGAGATCAGATTGGGGAGATATTTCGCCTTTTGCTCGTCGGAGCCGTGGACATGGATCGCCTCGATCGCGCCAAAGCTGAGCATCGGGCAGAGGGTGAAGGCAAAATTGGCCGCACCACAGGTTTCCAGGATCAGCGCGGACAGCGAATAGGGCAGGCCCTGACCGCCAAATTCTTCCGGCCCGTCGATCGAGGCCCAGCCGCCTTCGACAAAATGGGCATAAGCTTGCTTGTATCCGGCTGGCAGGGTCACTTTGCCGTCGCGCCATTGCGCGCCCTCGGTGTCGCCGATCCGGTTGAGCGGAGCGAATTCGCCTTCGGCAAACTGGCCAATGCCCCCGACAATCGCCTCGACCATATCCTCGCTGGCACCGGCAAAGCGGTCATGGCTGGCCAGTTCGCCGATATCGGCGATATGCTTGAGGACGAAATTCTGTTCGCGACCGGGGGCTGTAAAACTCATGAAATTGCTATCCGTTGTTGCCTGAATTTCCGCTGGCCTATAGCGCAGGGTCATGTCTGGCTCAAATGATCATATTGGCGGCGAAGCGCGCCGCTACGGCGCGGCGACAATTGCGGACGCTGTCGCGCGGTTGCGCGAGGGCGGACTGGTCGCGGTGCCTACCGAAACCGTCTATGGACTGGCCGCTGATTCGACCGATGCAGCGGCGGTGGCAAAAATCTATCGGGCCAAGGGGCGGCCGGACTTCAACCCGCTGATCGTTCATGTGCTGGATCTGGATGCCGCACGGACGCTCGGACAGTTCAATGAGCTGGCCATTTGCTTCGCCAAGGCGCTCTGGCCCGGGCCGTTAACGCTGGTCGTACCAAAAACCGCGGATTGCCCGGTCGCAGCAGCGGTGACCGCCGGCCTCGATACGATCGCCTTGCGGGTGCCCGCGCACCCGGTGATGCGCGAATTGCTGGCGGCTTCCGGCCTGTATCTTGCCGCGCCATCGGCCAATCGCAGCGGCGCAATCAGCCCGACCACGGCGGACCATGTCGCGCGCAGCCTCGGATCGGTGGTTCCGCTAATCCTTGACGGCGGTGCTTGCAAACGGGGGATCGAATCGACGATCGTCGCGATCGACGGCAGCGATTACCGGATTTTGCGACCGGGACCGGTGACACCGGCGCAGCTGGAGTCCATCGCCGGCAAACCGGCGTCGACCGTCACCAACGGCAAGATCGAAGCCCCCGGCCAGATGCTATCGCATTATGCGCCTTCCAAGCCGGTTCGTCTTGATGCGCAAACCACCCGCTCCGATGAATATCATATCGGCTTTGGACCGGTGGCGGGGGACACGAACCTATCCGTCAACGCCGATCTCGCTGAAGCCGCCAGCCTTCTTTTCGCCGCGCTCCACCATGCCGAAGCCAGCACGAAGCCGAGAATCGCCGTGGCACCCATCCCCGAGGGCGGGATCGGGCTGGCGCTCAACGATCGTCTCCGCCGAGCGGCGTCTGCAAAATAGCGATTTGTCTGCTAGTTCAATAGGCTGGCTTGGAAACAATCCGTACCAAAAGTAAAAACTGACACTTTAATAGCACATCAAAGCGGTCGAGATTAACAATCCGATCCTTTTTGGTTTCATTTCGCAATTTTCTATTGGTCAAGGCTCGATAGAGACTTTAGACGAACGATTAGGGGTGGAAATGCGCGATATGACGCTTGGCAGAACAATAATATCGGCTTTCGGCGGTCTGGTTTTGCTAACCGGATGCGGCGTCAGCGAACCGGAAGCAAAACCCCGCTCAACCGATCCGATCCCCGCATTTGTCGCAACCGTGCAACCAGCCGGCGAGACCGAGACTCTGACCGCTGCCGGCACGGTTCGTTTGCGCCGGGAAACATCGCTGGGTTTTACGACCGCCGGTAAAGTCGCGTCGGTCCGATATGAAGAAGGTGACAGGGTGAAGCGCGGTGCCATTCTCGCCGCGCTGGATAACACAACGGTCGCTGCGGATCTCAGCGCGGCTCGCGCCGAACGGGATCGTGCGGAAGCCGAATATGGTCGCATCCAGGCCTTGTTCAAGGATGGCTGGGTGACCAAGTCGCGGCTCGAACAATCGGAAGCGGCGGCCCGTGCGGCCCGTGCCCGCATCGAAGCCACCGAGTTTGCCAGCCGCACCGCCTATATTCGCGCACCCAGCAGCGGTATCATTCTCTCGCGCAATATTGATGCGGGTCAGATCGTGATGGCTGGCATGCCTGCGCTGGTGCTGGGCGAAACTGACAAAGGCTTTGTCCTGCGCGTGCCGATGACAGATACGGACGCCGCTCGCATAAGCGTTGGCATGCCAGCCAAGGTTACGCTGTCGGCGGTTTCGGAAGAGCCGCTTGATGCAGTGGTTAGCGAGAAAAACGGTCGGGCGGATGAGCGGACCGGCACCTTTGAAGTGAGTTTCTCGATTCCGGCGAGCGACCGTCTGCGTTCCGGTCAATTGGGGACGGTCGAAATGCAAGTGCCCCGTTCGTCCTCTGCAACTTTCGCGATCCCCGCCAATGCGATCTTCGGTGTCCGTACCGGTGAAGGCCTGGTGTTTGTGGTGGATGATAAAAATCGCGTGAAGCAACGCAATGTCGAGATTGGTAAATTGACCGACAAGAGTCTTGAAATTCTGGCTGGACTGTCGGAGGGCGATGTTATCGTCACGCGTGGTGTCGAGAAGCTGCGGCAAGGCGATGTGATAAAACCTCTCCGGACAGCCAAATGATTGCGATGCTGAATCTGGAGGATGATCGGGCCTGACATGCTTGCCCGGTTCGTCATTTCACGCTGGCAACTCAGCCTGGTTCTTTTTACCCTACTGGTATTGCTGGGCATTACAGCGCTCTTCAATATCCCCAAGGCTGTGGACCCTCATTTCCCCATCCCTGCTGTCAGTATCATCGCGATCCACCCCGGCGCCGACGCACAGGAAATGGAAGAGACGATTGCGAAGCCTATCGAAGATGTTGTTCAGGGGTTGGACGACTTTGTAGAAGTGCAATCGACGAGCACGGATGGCGGAACCGTCATCCGTGTTGAATTCAGCGAATGGTCCGGCGATGTCGATGGCTATTTCGATGATGTGGTGCGGGAAGTATCTGCAATCCGCGACGAGCTTCCCGCAGATTTGCAAAAATTGGAGTTTCGCAAAGTCCGCACCACGGAGGCTGCCGTCATGCAGGTGGCGCTCATCAGCAAAACCGCATCATGGCGGCGGATGGAAAAATACGCAGACGATCTCGTGGATGTCTTCACGCGCAATTCCGGCGTCCGGGAATCGCGAATTTTTGGTTTACCGAGGCCGGAAGTCAGCGTGGAGGTTGTTCCTGAGCGACTATCGGAACTGCGTGTGCCGGCTAGTGCGGTGGCCGAGGCCGTTCGCCAGGGAGGAACTGACCTAACCGGTGGCGCGGTGCAGAGCGGTGAGCGAAGACTGAACGTCGAAGCGGGTGGAGCGTTCCGCAATCTCGATGCCATCCGGCAATTACCCCTGCGGGCGTCGGGCGGATCGCTTCTGACGGTCGGGGATGTCGCGAAAGTAAATTGGGGTGCGGAGGAGCAGATTTACCGAGCCCGGCACAATGGCGAGCGAGCGGTATTTCTGACTGTAACCCAAAAAGATGGCGTGGATGTCACGCGACTAAAAGACGAGCTTGATGTTGTTCTTGCGCAGCAACGTTCGATTCTACCGCCGGACATCAAACTGGTGATGCAGTTTGACCAGAGCCGTGATGTTCAGAGACGACTGAGTGAACTGACCCGCGATTTTACAATCGCTATCGCCTTGGTCCTTTTCACGCTGCTGCCGCTTGGGTTTCGGTCCTCGGCGATCGTCATGATCTCGATACCGCTATCGCTCGCGTCCGGTCTGTTGGCCCTATATGCGATGGGATTTAATCTTAACCAGCTCTCGATCGCCGGTTTTATCGTGTCGCTTGGGTTGCTCGTGGACGATAGTATCGTCGTCACGGAAAATATTGCGCGCCATTTGCGCATGGGAAAAACACGAACCCAGGCCGCTATTGAGGGAAGTCTGGAAATCCGCGCTGCGGTTATCGGTTCAACGGCTGTTCTGGTTCTGGCCTTTGCCCCGCTGCTGTTTCTACCGGGTGGTGCGGGATCTTATACCAGATCCTTTTTCATCGCCATTATCGCGACGGTGCTGGCGTCGCTGGCGATTTCACTGTCCCTGATCCCGTTTCTCGCCAGCCGGATCCTGCGGCGCGACGAAGATCCGGAAGGCAATCCGGCGCTACGCTGGGTTAACGACAAGATTCAGCGGTTTTATCGACCCTTTCTGCACGTCGCTCTGGGCGCGCCGGTCAAGACGGTCGTGCTGGCCTTGGGCCTGTGTCTGTCCGCCTTCGCGCTTGTCCCGCTATTGGGCTTCTCGCTATTTCCTTTCGCTGACGCGCCCTATTTCCGGGTTGCGGTGGAAGCGGAGCAGGGCAGCAGTCTGGATCGCACCGACCGGATTGTTGGCGAAGTCACAAAAATTCTGGAAACCGAACCGAGCATAAAGGTGCGGGCGGAAAATATCGGGAATGGCAATCCGCAGGTGTTCTACAATGTTGGGCCAAGGGCCGAGCGGATCAATCATGGCGAAGTGCTGGCGGTGCTGGACAAATGGGACACACGCGAAGGGCCGCAGATGATCGATCGGTTGCGCAAGAAACTGGACCAGATTGCCGGCGCACGTGTCCAAATCGAACTTTTCCAGAATGGGACGCCGGTGGAGGCACCGATCGTCATCCGGGTTGCGGGACCGGAATTGGACACGCTCAAGGAACTCGCTGGCAAAATCACCGATGTGTTGCGGGAAACCCCAGGTGCCCGAGACATCGTCAATCCGGTAGAAACCGACAAGATTGATCTGGATATTGGTCTGGATGAAAAGAAAGCAGCGCTGCTCGATATTCCGTCGGGCGCACCGCGCCGGGCGATTCGGCTGGCTATCAGCGGCGAACGGGCCGCATCCTTCCGGGATCAGGAAGGGGATGACTATCCGGTAACCGTCCGCTTCCCGTTCGAGGGTAGCCTGCCGATGTCGGTGCTGGACAAAATCTATATTGCCACGCGCGCCGGCGATCCTGTGCCACTATCGCAGATAACCAGCCCGACGCTCACCAATGTAACGCCGCAAATCCAGCGCTATCAGTTGCAGCGAACGGTGCTGGTGACGGCGCAGGTCGAATTCGGTGAGGTCCCGTCCACGGTCAGCAACCGCGCCGTCGAGCAGCTGGAAAAGATCAAATTTCCCGAAGGCTATACATGGTCGGTCGGCGGTGAGGCGGAGAAAATTGGCGAGACTTTTGGCAATTTCGGTCCGTTGATCATCACCGCGCTCATGTTGATTCTTGCGGTTCTGGTGGCCGAGTTCCGCCGGTTTCGAGAAACTATCGTGGTCGCCGGGGTTATCCCCCTGGGGACTTTTGGCGGACTCGTGGCGTTATTTGTCACTGGTAACTCGCTCAGCGTCATGGCGATTATCGGGTTCATCGCGCTCATTGGTATCGAGATCAAAAACTCGATCTTGCTGGTCGATTTTACCACCCAATTGCGGGAGCAGGGCATGGGCTTGCGCGACGCGATCGAACGCGCCGGCGAAGTCCGGTTTCTACCGGTGCTGCTGACGTCGATCACAGCGATCGGGGGATTGACACCGCTCGCTTTCTGGGGCGGCGCACTTTACGCACCGCTGGCCGCCATCATCATCGGCGGATTGATCAGTTCGACCCTCTTGTCTCGCGTGGTCACACCGGCCATGTATCTTCTGGTCGCCAGACGCGACGAAGAGAACAGGAACGCAGATAGCGGGAGCGATGCTCTCGCTGTTTAAAAGGAGTGTGTATGGCAAATCAGGAAGCCATTTTTGCCGGTGGTTGTTTTTGGTGCACCGAAGCGGTGTTCAATGATATCGCGGGAGTGCGTTCGGTCGAAAGCGGGTATATCGGCGGCGAGAAGCCCGACCCCACCTATCGTGAGGTTTGTTCGGGAACGACCGGCCATGCCGAAGCGATCAAAATCGGGTTTGACGGAGACGTCGTCAGCTATGCCGACCTGCTCGATATTTTCTTCGCCACCCATGATCCGACCCAGCTCAATCGTCAGGGCAACGACATTGGCACGCAGTATCGTTCGGCGATTTTCCCGCTGGATGACGAGCAGCGTGCGGCAGCGGAAGCTGGCATCGTGCGGGCCGGAGAAGGTCGCAGGGAGCCTGTTGTCACCACGATCGAGGGTCCCGCAACCTGGTATGCGGCGGAAGATTATCATCAGCAATATTGGGCTGACGAGGGTCGCAGCAATCCTTATTGTGTTGCTACCATCCCGCCAAAACTGCAAAAACTTAGAACCAGTTTTGCCGACAAGCTGAAGGAGTAGAATCGACCCATGAAGCCAATCCGAAAAGCTGTTTTTCCGGTTGCCGGCATGGGAACCCGGTTCCTGCCGGCGACCAAGGTGATGCCCAAGGAACTGTTCCCGATCGTCGATCGTCCGCTGCTGCAATATGCCGTGGACGAGGCGCTGGAGGCCGGAATCGAGCAGATGATCTTCGTCAATGGTCGCGGCAAGGGGATGATCGAGGACCATTTCGACATGGCCTTCGAGTTGGAACGGAATATGGCTGACCGATCCAAAGACCGCTCGGTGCTTGACGGAACCCGCCTGCGGCCGGGCGATTGTGTTTTTGTTCGGCAGCAGGAGCCACTTGGTCTGGGTCATGCAATCTGGTGCGCCCGCGATATTATCGGCGATGAGCCGTTCGCGATTTTTCTGCCCGACGAATTCATGGTCGGCTCTCCCGGCTGCATGAAGCAGATGGTGAGCGCCTATGACAAGCTTGGCGGCAATATAGTCTGTGCGCTGGAAATACCGATCGAGGATACTCCGTCCTATGGTGTGATCGATCCCGGCTACCGCGATGGTCCGATCACAGAGGTCAAAGGGCTGGTCGAGAAGCCGCCCGCGGGCACGGCACCATCGAACCTGATTCTGCCGGGACGCTATATCTTGCAGCCCGAAGTGATGCGGATATTGGAAACGCAGGCTGCTGGTGCCGGTGGGGAGATCCAGCTGACCGATGCGATGGCGCAGATGATTGGGCAGCAACCCTTTCACGGCATGACCTTTGACGGCAAGCGCTATGATTGCGGATCGAAGCAGGGTTATGTCGAGGCCAATCTGGCGCTCGCTTTGTCGCATCCGGAAATCGGTGCTGCAATGCGCGACATTGCAGAGAAGTTGCTGGCCGAATAGTCGATACGCGTTCAGCCGCACTTCATTCGGTGGCGCGCACATTGTTTCTGAGGAGAATATCATGCGAGCCGTGCCCATTTTGATTCTGATGTCGATGCCCGTGGCCCTTTCGGGCTGTGTCGCCAGCAAGATTGTCACCGCGCCCTTCCGGGCGGCGGGGACGGTGGTTGAGACCGCCGTGGATGCCACCACACAGAGCCAGTCCGAGAAAGAAGAAGATCTGGGCCGAAAGGTGCTCGCGGACCGGAAAAAGCAGCGGGATCTATGTCTGGACGAAGCGCGAAACAAGCAGGAGCGGCGGAATTGCAAAGAGGCTTATAAGCGGTACGATTAAGTCAGTCTGTTTCGGCCAATAGCGGCGGCGCATATTTGCCATCAACCGCCTCGATAGCCGCCATTTTCGCGATTTCTTCTTCGAACAGTTTCACCCGTTTCTTCCAGCGATAATGGGTCGAGGCTGAGAATATGCCCTTGCCATGTTCCTTGCCGTAGCGGGTCCAGAAGCGGACGGCAGCTTGCGGATCATAGCCGGCATTGGCCATCAGCCATACCGACAGCCGGTCGGCTTCAATCTCCGCGCTCTTGATCCGCCCGGCGCTCTTGCCAAGCTGGCCAAAAAACCCGCGATTGACGCCTTGCGCATCAAGCTGGTCGCGGTGTTTCAGCAGATTGTGGGCCAGTTCGTGTGCAACCACGGAGGCAAATTCATCGTCGGTCAGGAAATATTCCGCCATCTCGGAAGTAACCGAGACAATTTGGCCGTTGGCCGATGCACCTCGGTCCGTGCTGACCTCTATCTGAAACCGGCTGGGGCAGGCGGGGCGCGATTTTACCGTCATCTGCGTTTGTTCGCCACCGCGCAGAATATCGAGCGTCACATCGCCCTGCGACAGCGCATCTTCCAGCCGTTGATTCACTGCGGCGATGCGCCGATAATTGGCGGGCTCGCTGGCGACGGCCGGATCGTCGAGCGGAATATCTTCGACCTTGATCCCGTCGATCGTCAGAATATCATCACCGGGTAACAGACCCGCTGCCGCGCCCGGGCTGCCGGGCGCGACCGCATTGATCGCGACCTGTCCGTCAAAGCCGAGCGCGAAACGGGCGACCGCCTGATCCGGATATTGATCGATTGCATGTAGCAGCAAGCCGGTCTGCGCAGTTTTTTCGGGGCAATAGGGGGTGTTGGCAGCGGCTAGCCGGTAGCCGATTGCATTCATCCGGTGGTCCAGCAATTGCAAGCCCTTCAGCGCCAATATCGTTTCCGCGTTGAAGCCGTTCGATGGTGGCTCCTGCGCATATAGCGGCGTGGCAAAGAGCAAAGCGATCAGGGATAAGCAGGTTCGGATCATGATATTCCTTTAGACTATCTTGCCTTGCGTCAGGTTGAACGCGCTCTGTACCGCGCTATCGGTGAGATTCCACCATGCCAATATCAGCGCTGCGGCGATCAGCACGGTCGCTGCAATCTTCTGGAACAGGGGCTGCGCCTGATCGGCACGGCCGAGCTTGCGGGCCCGCGTGGCGAGGCTGGCATAGAAGCTCAGGCCGGTGGTCTCGGTGATAACGGTCAGGCCGGCCAGAATGGCAAATTGTAGTAGCACCTGGCCATCCGGATCGATGAATGGAGGGATGACTGCGCTGTAGAACAACAGCGCCTTCGGATTGGACATCTGCACCGTCAAACCGCTGAGAAATCCCTTTCGGAAGCCCGCGCTCCTGGCGGATTGCCGAGCCAGCGCGCTGCCTCGTCTCTGGAACATCTGGAAGGACATCCAGAGCAAATAGGCGACTCCGACCCAGCGGAGTATCGAATAAGCGGTCGGAACCGCCTGTATCAGCGCGATCAGGCCGAAAGCGGTCAGCCCATACCAGAGGAAATTGCCGACATTCACGCCAACGATGGGACCGAATGCGCCGCGCATGCCGCCTGCGGGGCCATGTGGCAGGGCATGGCTGACGATGACCAGAGTCGCTGGACCGGGGGTCAGGCAGAACATCATGTCGGTGACCAGAAATAGCAGGATGGTTTCTAGCGCCATTAATATTCGGACCTGCTTTGCTGATGAACTTTACAAACTTTACAGTGTAAGAGAAAAAATCTCCCTGTCTTCGATTTTCGAGACAAAGGCACCCTGCCGAGCATTCGAAATGATATTGGAGAAGATGTTTACGGCCATGGTTCAGGGTCAGCTTTTTGTTGGTTTCAACGGGGAAGGTACAGAATCCGGTTGCTGTAGGACAGCGAAATTAGCCGGACTAAAGCAAATTGTCCCTCAGAAAATTGACCAGCGCATCGACCCGCGCCGGACGCAAGCGCGACGGCGGCGTGACGATATTGAGGGCGATATCACCCATGCGCCATCCCGGCAGGACATTGATCAGCTCGCCAGCATCAAGAGCGTTCTGGCACAGAAAATCGGGCAAATACCCTATACCTCTGCCAGCGATGAGCGCTGGCAGCATGACATCACCATTGTTGCTCTGGAATCGGCATTTGGGGCGCACATTTGCAATCTGATTATCTGGGCCGGTGATTTGCCAGAACTCCGGGCTTTGTGTGTTGGAATAGATAAAACAATCGTGATCGACGAGATCGCTGGGCTGCTCTGGCTGGCCGATGCGCTTGATGTAGCTCGGAGCGGCGATGAAATAGCCTTGCACCTTCCGCAGCTGGATGGCTCGGAGACTGCTGTCTGGAAGATCAGCGATACGGATGGCACAATCAAAGCCCTGCTCGATCAGATCGACCTGGGCGTCATTGAGCTGCAGATCAACGGCGATTTCCGGATAGGCGCACATGAAGTCGGCGATTACCGGTGCCAGGTGGGAGACGCCATAACTGAGCGGTGCGGCCACACGGACCTGACCTTTCAACAGATGCGTGGTGTCGCGCGCCGCTTCCATTGCCGCCTCGCCGTCGCGGGCAATTTGCTGGGCATGCGGCAGAAGCGACTTGCCCGCTGTCGACAGGGATATTTTGCGCGATGTCCGATGGAACAGCACCGTGCCGAGCGCCTGTTCCAGGCGCGAGATGGCTTTCGAGATGGTGGGCTTGGAAAGCGCCAGTTCATTGGCTGCTGCTGTGAAGCTGCCGAGCCGCGCCACCGAGGCAAAAATCGCCCATGCTTCATAATCAGGTAACGACATAGCCCGATATTAAGCAATATATGGAAACAATCAAATTCTATATTGTCTATTTAAGAAACAAATCGATCACCCTATTTCCATTGCATACGGAGCGGAACAGATGCCGCTCGAACAGGAGCAAGACGATGATAGAGAAACGTGAATTCAAGGAGCTGGCCCATGTCGACCACGAGTGGTTGCAGGCCCGCCATCATTTTTCCTTTGGCAATTATTGGGATCCTTCCCGTATGGGTTTTGGTCCGATCCGGGTGTGGAATGACGACGAAATCCAGCCGAAAACCGGATTTCCCATGCATGGTCACCAGAATATGGAGATCATCACCTATGTTCGCGAAGGGGCAATCACCCATCGCGACAATATGGGCAACGAAGGCCGCACCGAGGCTGGCGATGTTCAGGTGATGAGTGCCGGTACCGGCGTGATGCACAGCGAATATAATCTTGAGGACGAACAGACCCGTCTGTTTCAGATCTGGATTGAACCGCGCGCAGCTGGCGGCGCTCCCCATTGGGATGCGAAGGCCTTCCCCAAGGGCGATCGTTCCGACCAGCTGGAAATTCTCGCCAGCGGTTTTGATGAAGACATTGCAGCCGGTTCGCTGAAGATTGGAGCGGAAGCGCGCTTTTATGGCGCGACGTTGACGGCCGGTACCGCGATCGAGCATCAGATTGCCGACGGCGCCCATGTCTATCTGGTTGGCTCTGCCGGTCAGGTCCGGGTCAATGGCGAACTGGTCGGAGCCCGCGATTCCATAGCGATCCGGGAAGTCGGCTCGTTGCAGATCGAAGCGGTCGACGATGCCGAGTTCGTCTTTGTCGAAGCATGGGAATCCAAAAACTAACACCCGAACGGAGCAGCGCCGGATGAACCGGCGCCGCTCTATTTTACCCCAACCGAAACGAATGGAGAATGAAAATGGCGAAAATATTGGTACTCTATTACTCTTCCTATGGTCATGTTGATGCGCTGGCTCAGGCCATTGCCGAGGGCGCAAGCGAAGCCGGTGGTGAAGTGACCATTGGACGTGTGCCCGAGACCGCACCTGCAGAGGTCGTCGAAGCAGCCGGCTTTTCATCCAATGATGATCATCCGGTGATCGAACCGGATCAACTGGCCGATTATGACGCGATCATCGTCGGGTCGCCAACCCGCTTTGGCCGTATGTCGAGCCAGATGGCATCCTTCTGGGACCGTACCGGTGGCCTGTGGATGAATGGCTCCTTGGTCGGCAAGGTCGGTGCCTCGTTCACTTCGACCGCGGTCCAGCATGGTGGCCAGGAAACCACCCAGTTTTCGATCCTGACCAATCTGCTGCATCAGGGCATGACGATTGTCGGACTGGACTACGGCTTTCAGGGACAGATGAGCAACGACGCTATTGTCGGCGGATCTCCTTATGGTGCGTCTACCGTGGCTGGTGGTGACGGCAGCCGGACACCTCATGAGATTGATCTTGCCGGTGCGAAATATCTCGGTGCCAAGGTCGCAAGGACAGCGGCGAAATTGATCGCATGATATTCTAGACAAGCCCTACCGGATCATATCCCGGAGGGCTTTTCTTGCACTCGGACCAAATAAAAGGCCCCGCCGGATCATCTCCGGCGGGGCCTTTTTTAATCGGGTAAAAGATCGAAAATCTATTTTTCTTCGTCTTCGTCCGGCTGAGCGGCTTCGGTTTCGCTTTCCTTGATGCCTTCACCCATGGGTTTGGCCATGTGAGAATCACCGGTTGCAGCGTCACTCGTTTGCGCCAGTTCCGCAGCATGCTGTTCTTCGGAGCTATCCGCAGCGATCAGCACTTCCTCGACCGGTGCATCGCGGAACACGTCTCCCGCGGTTGGCTCTGCTTCGGCAGGAGCAGGAGCAGCAGCTTTCGCCACTTCTTCCGCTTTCAGATCCGCTGCAGCCTGCATCGCATCCAGCATTTTCTGCTGCTGTGCCCGTAGCGCCGCATCACGGCTGGTTGCGGCGATACGCGCACGGTTCATGCCCGCTCCGGTACCGGCCGGGATCAGGCGACCAACGATCACATTTTCCTTGAGACCGATCAGCTGATCCTTCTTGCCCTCGACCGCCGCCTGGGTAAGCACCCGGGTGGTTTCCTGGAAAGACGCGGCAGAGATGAAGCTGCGGGTTTGCAGACTCGCCTTTGTGATACCGAGGAGAACCGGCTTGCCTTCGGCCGGAACCTGCTTCTTGGTCAGCTTGGCGTTATATTCCAGCATCTCTTCGAGGTCGATCTGTTCGCCCGGCAGCAAGGTGGTGTCGCCGCCATTGGTGATTTCAACCTTCTGCAGCATCTGACGAACGATCGTCTCGATATGCTTGTCGTTGATCTTCACGCCCTGCAGACGATAGACTTCCTGAATTTCCGACACGAGATATTCGGCGAGCGCCTCAACCCCGAGAACTTCGAGAATGTCATGCGGATCCGGAGAACCGGAGACCAGATTGTCGCCCTTCTTGACGAAATCGCCTTCCTGGACGTCGATGACTTTCGTCTTCGGCACCAGATATTCGACGGGTTCGCCCTCTTCCGGCACAATCGCGATCTTGCGCTTCGCCTTGTAGTCGCGGACAAATTCAATCCGGCCATCGATTTTCGCGATGATCGAATTGTCCTTCGGAATACGCGCTTCGAACAGTTCGGCCACACGTGGCAGACCACCGGTAATGTCACGGGTTTTCGCAGCTTCGCGCGAAACACGTGCCAGCACGTCGCCAGCGACAACCTTCTGGCCGTCTTCGACCGACAGTGTAGCGCCATTGGCCAAAAGATACCGGCCGGCTTCGCCGCTGTTTTCGTCCAGCAGGGTCATGCGCGGACGGAGGTCTTCCTTGTTCGCGCCGCGACCCGAAGCCCGATATTCGGTGATCACACGCTGTGCGATACCGGTGGCTTCATCGGTCTGTTCGGTCATCGTCTTGCCTTCGATGACGTCCTGATATTTGATGATACCCGGTTTCTCGGTGATCATCGGCATCGTGAACGGATCCCATTCGGCGAGACGATCGCCCAAGTGAACCACGGCGCCATCCTTGATCAGCACGCTGGTACCATAAGGCACCTTGTCGGCAGAGCGTTCGCGACCGTCATTGTCGATCACGGCGATCACACCGCTACGCGCCAAGGACAGGAAGCGTCCATTCTTGTCTTCGATGACCGGCATGTCGCGATATTCGACGCGACCTTCGGCAACCGATTCCAGATTGGACTGCTCGTTGAGCTGCGCTGCCCCACCGATGTGGAAGGTCCGCATCGTCAGCTGCGTGCCTGGCTCACCGATCGACTGAGCCGCGATAACGCCAACCGCTTCACCGATATTCACCGGTGTACCGCGAGCAAGGTCACGGCCGTAGCAGGTGCCACAGACGCCCATCTTGGATTCGCAAACCAGCGGTGAGCGAATGCGCGCGGACTGGATGCCGAGCTCTTCGATCACGACGATGGCTGCCTCGTCGAGCAATGTGCCCGACTTGATCACAACGCTGTCGTCTTTGCTGTCGACAATATCTTCAGCCATGGTGCGGCCCAGGATACGTTCGCCAAGCGATGCGATAACCGAACCGCCCTGGACGATGGCTTTCATCTCCAGCGCATTTTCGGTGCCGCAATCTTCCTCGACGATCGTGCAATCCTGCGAAACATCGACCAGACGACGGGTCAGATAACCCGAGTTCGCCGTTTTCAGCGCCGTATCCGCGAGACCCTTACGGGCACCGTGGGTGGAGTTGAAATATTCGAGAACCGTCAGGCCTTCCTTAAAGTTCGAGATGATCGGTGTTTCAATAATCTCGCCGGAAGGTTTCGCCATCAGGCCGCGCATGCCGCCCAGCTGCTTCATCTGGGCTGGCGAACCACGGGCGCCGGAGTGGCTCATCATGTAGATCGCGTTGATCTCGCGCTCGCGGCCATTCTCGTCCAGCGGTGTTGCCGCCAGCTCGTCCATCATCGCGTTCGCAACCGTGTCACCACAGCGGGACCAGGCATCGATCACCTTGTTATATTTTTCCTGCTGGGTGATCAGACCGTCTTGATACTGTTGCTCATAGTCAGCAACCTGTTCGCGGGTTGCTGCAACGGTAGCATCCTTCGAGTCTGGAATGATCATGTCATCCTTGCCGAAGGAGATGCCGGCGCGGCAGGCGTGGCGGAAGCCAAGACCCATGATCGCATCGGCGAACAGGACCGTGTCTTTCTGACCGGTGTGACGGTAAACCTGATCGATCACGTCGCCGACTTCTTTCTTGGTCAGCAAGCGGTTGACGATGTCGAACGGTACCAGGTGCGATTTCGGCAGACATTCGGCGATCAGCAGACGGCCCGGCGTGGTGTCGAAACGCTTGAGGATCGGATTGCCCTCTTCATCGGTTTGCGGAACCCGGGTGGTGATCTTGGAGTGCAAGGTCACGGCGCCAATTTCCAGCGCCTGGTGCACTTCGGCCATGTCGGCCAGCAGCATGCCTTCGCCTGGCTCGCCCTTGCGGTCCATTGTCAGGTAATAGATGCCGAGAACCATATCCTGCGACGGCACGATGATCGGCTTGCCGTTGGCGGGCGAGAGGATGTTGTTGGTCGACATCATCAGCACGCGCGCTTCCAGCTGGGCCTCGAGGCTCAGAGGAACGTGGACCGCCATTTGGTCACCGTCAAAGTCTGCGTTGAAGGCGGAGCAGACCAGCGGGTGAAGCTGGATCGCTTTCCCTTCAATCAATACCGGTTCAAAGGCCTGGATGCCGAGACGGTGAAGCGTAGGAGCGCGGTTCAGCATCACCGGATGCTCGCGGATCACTTCTTCCAGAATGTCCCAGACTTCCTTGCGTTCCTTTTCGACCCATTTCTTGGCCTGCTTGAGCGTCATCGAAAGGCCCTTGGCGTCAAGCCGCGCGTAGATGAACGGCTTGAACAGTTCCAAGGCCATTTTCTTTGGCAGACCGCACTGATGCAATTTCAGTTCCGGACCGGTCACGATAACCGAACGGCCGGAATAGTCGACGCGCTTGCCGAGCAGGTTCTGGCGGAAACGGCCCTGCTTGCCCTTGAGCATGTCGGACAGGGATTTCAGCGGACGCTTGTTGGCACCGGTGATGGTGCGGCCACGACGGCCGTTGTCAAACAGGGCATCGACCGATTCCTGCAGCATGCGCTTTTCGTTGCGGACGATGATGTCCGGCGCGCGCAGTTCCATCAGGCGCTTCAGGCGGTTGTTCCGGTTGATCACGCGGCGATAGAGATCGTTGAGATCGGAGGTCGCGAAGCGGCCACCATCCAGCGGCACCAGCGGGCGCAGCTCGGGCGGGATCACCGGAATGATTTCGAGGATCATCCATTCCGGCTTGTTGCCGGAATCGATGAAGCTTTCGACGACTTTCAGCCGCTTGATGATCTTCTTCGGTTTCAGCGTCGACTTGGTCGTGCGCAGATCTTCCATCAGATCGTCGCGTTCCTGCTTCAGGTCGAGGTCCTGCAGCATGATCTTGACCGCTTCCGCACCGATGCCGGCGGAGAAAGCGTCTTCGCCATATTCATCCTGCGCTGCGAGCATTTCGTCTTCGGTCAGCAGCTGGAATTTTTCCAGCGCGGTCAAACCGGGTTCGATCACCACATAGCTTTCAAAATAGAGCACGCGTTCCAGCTGCTTGAGCTGCATGTCGAGCAGCAGGCCGATGCGCGATGGCAGCGACTTCAGGAACCAGATATGGGCGACCGGAGCAGCAAGGTCGATATGGCCCATGCGCTCGCGGCGGACCTTGGTCACCGTGACTTCAACACCGCATTTTTCGCAGACGATACCCTTGTATTTCATGCGCTTATACTTGCCGCACAGGCATTCGTAATCCTTTACCGGACCAAATATACGGGCGCAGAACAAGCCGTCACGTTCCGGCTTGAAGGTCCGGTAGTTGATGGTTTCCGGTTTCTTGATTTCACCAAAGGACCAGCTGCGAATCCGCTCTGGCGAGGCCAGGCCAATCTGGATCTGGTCGAATGTTTCCGGTTTTGCGATCGGATTTGCAAAATTTGTTACTTGATTCATGTCTTAATTCCTCTTGGGCTTGCGCCCCAAATTTGAAATGCTGCGTGGCGTGAAACTAGCGCTTCACTCCGCCGCTATCGCAATCCCGTCGTCCGCTTCATCATCATCGTCACCAAAGCTGGAGAGCTGGATGTTGAGGCCGAGCGACCGCATTTCCTTGACCAGCACGTTGAAGCTTTCCGGTACGCCGGCTTCGAAGGTATCGTCGCCCTTGACGATCGCTTCGTAAACCTTGGTCCGGCCGATCACATCATCGGACTTGACCGTCAGCATTTCCTGCAACGTGTAAGCCGCGCCGTAAGCCTGCAATGCCCAGACTTCCATTTCCCCGAAACGCTGTCCGCCGAACTGGGCTTTACCGCCAAGAGGCTGCTGCGTGACAAGGCTGTAGGGCCCGATCGAACGGGCGTGGATCTTGTCGTCGACCAGATGGTGCAGTTTGAGCATGTAGATATAGCCCACGGTCACCTTGCGGTCGAACTTGTCACCGGTCCGGCCATCATAAAGATCAACCTGACCGCTGCGATCCAGACCTGCCAGTTCCAGCATGTCGGAAATGTCGCTTTCGTGCGCACCGTCAAATACCGGCGTTCCCATCGGGACACCGTGACGGAGATGGCCGACCATTTCGACAATTTCAGCGGTATCACGGGAATCGATATCCTCGTGATATTGCTCGCCGTAAATGACCTTGAGCCGTTCCTTGACCGCATCGGGTGGCGATGCTGCCTGCGGATCGGGGTTCGCCAGCTTCCATTCTTCCAGCGCTTCGGTGACCTGCTGGCCCAGACCACGTGCGGCCCAGCCCAGATGGGTTTCGAAAATCTGTCCGACGTTCATCCGCGACGGCACACCCAGCGGGTTGAGCACGATGTCAACCGGCGTACCATCTTCGAGGAACGGCATGTCTTCCTGTGGCAGGATGCGGGAAATAACCCCCTTGTTGCCGTGACGACCAGCCATCTTGTCACCCGGTTGCAGCTTGCGCTTCACCGCGACAAAGACTTTGACCATCTTGAGCACGCCCGGTGCCAGTTCGTCGCCGCGTTCCAGCTTCTCACGACGGTCTTCGAACCGTTCGTTGATCAGCTTGATTGCTTCGTCATATTGTTGACGGGTCGCTTCGAAATCGGACTGAACCTGATCGTCCTTTACGGCGATCTTCCACCAGTCGACCTGCTCCAGTTCGGTCAGGCTTTCCTCGGTGATTTCAGCGCCTTTCTTCATCGGCTTCGGCGCGGAGGTTGCGGTCTGACCGATCAGCATGTCCTTCAGCGTGTTGAAAGTTGCCCGGTTGAGGATGGCGCGTTCGTCGTCGCGATCCTTGGTAAAGCGGCCGATTTCTTCGCGTTCGATCGCCAGGGCGCGTTCGTCCTTGTCGATACCGTGGCGGTTGAACACACGAACCTCGACCACCGTCCCGGCAACGCCAGGCGGCAGACGCAAGGACGTGTCGCGAACATCAGAAGCTTTTTCACCAAAGATGGCGCGGAGAAGCTTTTCTTCCGGCGTCATTGGCGATTCGCCCTTTGGCGTGATCTTGCCGACGAGGATATCGCCTGGTTCGATTTCCGCACCAATATAGACAATGCCGGCTTCGTCGAGGTTGCGCAGGGCTTCCTCACCGACATTGGGAATATCGCGGGTGATGTCTTCCGGTCCGAGCTTGGTGTCGCGGGCCATGACTTCAAATTCTTCGATATGGATCGAGGTGAAGACATCGTCTTTCACGATCCGCTCGGAGATCAGGATACTATCCTCATAGTTATAGCCATTCCAGGGCATGAAGGCGACGAGGCTGTTCTTGCCGAGCGCCAGCTCACCCATGTCGGTGGATGGACCATCGGCGATCGTGTCGCCTTGCTGGATCATTTCACCAACCTTCACCAGCGGACGCTGGTTGATGCAGGTGTTCTGGTTGGAGCGCTGGAATTTCTGCAGCGTGTAGATGTCGACGCCGGATTTGCCAGCTTCGACCGCACCCGATGCGCGGATCACGATACGGGTGGCATCCACCTGATCGACGATACCGGAGCGGCGCGCGGCGATTGCAGCGCCAGAGTCGCGGGCGACGGTTTCTTCCATGCCGGTGCCGACAAACGGTGCTTCGGCTTTCACCAAAGGCACGGCCTGACGTTGCATGTTCGATCCCATGAGGGCGCGGTTGGCGTCATCATTTTCCAGGAACGGAATGAGCGAGGCGGCAACCGACACCAGCTGTTTCGGACTGACGTCCATCAAAGTGATGATGTCGCGCGGTGCCATCAGGAATTCGCCAGCCTGACGCGAGGAAACGATTTCCTCCACAAAGCTGCCGTCTTCGGTCAGTTCGGCGTTCGCCTGTGCGACGGTATGCTTCTGCTCTTCCATCGCGGAGAGATAGAGAACATCGTCGGTAACCTTGTTGTCCACGACTTTCCGATAGGGGGTTTCGATGAAACCATATTGGTTGACGCGGCTGAACGAAGCCAGCGAGTTGATCAGGCCAATATTCGGGCCTTCCGGCGTTTCAATCGGGCAGATCCGGCCATAATGGGTCGGATGAACGTCGCGGACTTCAAAGCCGGCGCGTTCGCGGGTGAGGCCACCGGGGCCCAACGCTGACACGCGGCGTTTATGCGTGACTTCCGATAGCGGGTTGGTCTGATCCATAAACTGGGACAGCTGCGAGGAGCCGAAGAATTCGCGAACGGTCGCGACGGCAGGCTTCGCATTGATCAGATCGTTCGGCATGACGGTGGACACATCGACGCTGCTCATGCGTTCCTTGACGGCGCGCTCCATGCGCAGCAGGCCAACGCGATACTGGTTTTCCAGCAATTCGCCGACGGAACGGACGCGGCGGTTGCCGAGGTTGTCGATGTCATCGACTTCACCCTTGCCGTCCTTCAGGTCGACGAGGGTTTTGACCACGGCGAGAATGTCTTCCTTGCGCAAGATCGTATAATCAGCCGGCGCATCCAGTTCGAGACGCATGTTGAGTTTTACGCGGCCAACAGCGGAGAGGTCATAGCGTTCGGGATCGAAGAACAGGCCTTCGAACAGCGCTTCCGCGGTTTCGCGCGTTGGTGGTTCACCAGGACGCATGACGCGGTAGATATCGGACAGGGCACCGTCACGGTCTTCGGCCTTGTCGGCTTTCAGCGTGTTGCGGATCCAGGGTCCGGTTGTGACATGGTCGATATCGAGCAATTCGAGCGCATCGATGCCGGCATTGTCGATTTTTTCGAGATTTTCTGCGGTCACTTCGTCACCGGCTTCGATGTAAATCTCGCCGGTTTTCTCGTTGATCAGGTCAAAGGCGCTGTAACGACCGAAAATTTCCTCGGTCGGGATGACGATGTTCTTCATGCCATCGGATTCGGCCTTTTTCGCAGCGCGAGGCGTAATCTTGGTCGCCGCTTCAAATACGACTTCGCCGCTCTGGGCGTCGACAATATCAAAGGTTGGCTTAATGCCGCGCCATTGCTCGGCGACGAAAGGAATGGTCCAGCCGTCTTTCGCACGCTTGTAGACGATGCGGGCGTAGAACAGGTTGAGGATATCTTCTTCCGAATAGCCCTGCTTTACGATCTTGACGATTTCGGCGCTCTTGGTGCGGCCCTCGTCTTCGATCTTGCCGCCGTTGAAGTCAATCGCGCCCATCGGTTCGCGGATGGTGATCAGATTGCCATCGACTTCGAGAATTTCGGCTGGCTGTTTCATGCCGCCGACACGGACCATTTCACCGGCCTTGAAGTCAGGCTTCTTTTCTTTGACCTGAAGGATCGCATCACCGAGCGAACGCAGCAATGCGGTCACCGGCAGCTTGCGCTTGCGGTCAATACGGACGTTGACGATGTCTTTGGCGTCAAATTCAAAGTCGAGCCAGCTGCCGCGGTAAGGAATGACGCGGGCGGCGAACAGGAATTTGCCGGACGAGTGGGTCTTGCCGCGATCATGGTCAAACAGCACACCGGGCGAACGGTGCATCTGGCTGACGATAACGCGCTCGGTGCCGTTGATGACGAACGTGCCGTTCTTGGTCATCAAAGGCATGTCGCCCATGTAAACGTCTTGTTCCTTGATATCGAGAACCGAGCGTGCTTCGGTTTCGGGGTCGACCTCAAATACGATCAGGCGGAGGGTCACCTTCATCGGCGCGGCATAGGTGATGCCCCGCTGACGGCATTCTTCGACATTATATTTGGGATCTTCGAGCTGATAGTTGACGAAGTCCATTTCGGCGGTGCCGGCAAAATCGCGGATCGGAAAAACGCTGCGCAGCGTCTTTTCCAGCCCAGAAACATATCCGATCGAGGCGTCCGAGCGCAGAAACTGTTCATATGATTCGCGCTGCACTTCGATGAGATTCGGCATCTCGATGACTTCGTGAATATCGCCGAAGATCTTGCGGATGCGTTTCTTGCGGGTGGGGGTCGGAGCCGTCGTTTTGACCGAAGCTGCTTGGGTAGCCATATAGTTTTGCCTTCTCGCCATCGCCGGAAAACCGGCGGAAAATCAATATGTGGAGGCGCTTCAAGACAACAAAAGCCGCATGTCTCCCAAAGTGGGAAACTGCAGCTTTTTAGCGTCCTGAAAACCGTGCAGATATCATTTCTTCTGGCGCGCCGCGCGACTGCACGCCCTGTCTCGAAATCTGTGGTGAGGTGGCGATATAGGGAGTTGTTGGATTTGGGTCAAGAGGGCGTGACTGAACAATAGTTCAACAATGTTCAGTCACGCGGTGCTGAGGACCGGTTTTGCCACCTTGCCGAGCCCCAGACCCGGATCAGCCGATCGACGCGATCCCGGAACGCTCCGGTCAGGCTGCGGGCATTGGCGCATCGTTTTTGCTCGACCATGCAGGCTTCTCCGGTATCGAGCCGCAAGCTGGTTATTCTCGATCCGGTCTCTGCGATACCGATTTGTGTGGGTCGATCGAGATCGCCGATTGTCATCAGCACCGGTTTCGCCGCGATATGCGGTTTGTCCCCCTTGAGCAGCGACAATATGATGGCGCGATAATCGCTCAATCCAATCGGACCGTCGGTTGTTACACCCGGGCGATTGGTGACCATAAAAGTTCCGTTCTGGCGGATATTGATATTGTGGCCGTGGCCGAGCAAACCGTCCTCGAACAGGTCTTCACCATGGTCGCCGGTGATCACCACCACGCTCTTGTCCCACACGCCATCGCGTTTCAGCCGGGAAACCAGTTCGCCCAGTTGTTGATCCGAATAATGCACCGCGTTCCAGTAGGTCTGCTGCAGGGAAACCCGGTTGGCGGCGTCGATCTCAGCGCGAGGTAGGGCTCGGTCGGTCAGCTCGAGCGGTACACCATCATGAAAATAAGGAAAATGCGGTGTCTGGAAATTGAAATAGAGGAATTGCGGCTTGTCCCATTTGTTGGGCTGGGCGTAGTTTTCGTCAAAGGCCTTCAGTAGATGCTTCTCGTCAACCAGGATCGAACCTTGCGCACCGTTGCTGAATGCGCGGAGATGTTTCAGCGTCTCGCCATCGATGAAAATATCGGCATTTTCGCGCATGCCAACGGTTTTCGAAATATCGCCGAAATCTTCTGGCTGACCGGAGAACACAGATATTCCATAGCCGCTGGATTTGAGTTCGCGTAACAGGGATGGGGAGCCAATAGCCGGTTGCAGGGCGCCGCCAAATAGCGATTTGAGCGAAGCGGTGGTAAATCCGACATGGCTGAAGACCGGGGCGATGACGCTGCCCGATTTTGCTATGGCTTCGAGATGGGGCGCAACCGGTTGGCCGTTGATTCGCTTGCCGATTGTATCATAGCGGGCGCTTTCCATCACGATCAGAATGAGGTTCGGGCGCTTGCCGGAGATCATTGTGCTTGGCTGCTGCGTGTCCATCCCTGACAACTGCAAGTCGCCGCCATAGCCATCTTCGTCGATGCCGTTGCCGGGGATGTCCAGCGCCAGCGGGTAGCGCGCGCTGTCGAACGGGTGCTGGTCTGGCATGCTGGAGACCCAGCCATAGCCATCAATGTCAAAGTCGGTAATGGTGTTGGCAGCTTCGGCAAACAGGCCCCATGCAAGGGTGCGGTTCAGACCGTTTTGCACATCGATCGAAGCTGCCGGTACCGTCACGGCAAGCAACAGGGTTGAGAAAAACAATCCAATGACGAAGCGACCACGGGCAGGCCAGGCAGGATGGCCAGGCTGCACCGGGAATTTTCGGGAAAGCCATCGGAATATTAAGATATAACCGACCATGCCAAGCAGCAGCGCGGTGATGCCGATAAAAATTTCGTTGGATACGAACAGCAACGCATCGGTCAGGCTGCCACCACCGAGATTCGCCATCAGTGTAAAGCTCATGGTATCGCTAAAATATTGGCCGAGCTTGAAGGTCAGCGCGAGCAGCAGGGCATAGCTGCCGCCGACGATGGTCACCAGAAAGAATAGAGGCGGCCAGGACCTTTTGCTGCGGAAAATCCGGACGATGATCCACCAGACAGCGGTGATCAGCATCGCCATCGAAGCGATATAGCCCGCGACAAAGAGTAATCGTTCGACGAGCGTGTCAACCGCCTGCGATTGGCCAAAGCCGCCGGTGAACAGGCCATATTTGCGGTCGGCCAGCGCGAGTTCCAGCCCGCCCAGCACGCAGATCAGCGCAAGGATGACCGCCAGCCAGAGTTTCCCCTGCCTGCCTCGGTTGGTAAAATAGTCTCTCATCCGCCTGTGTCTTGGCTCCCGCCTGTCATGCCTCCGGAAAGCTAGCAGAGGCAGGTAAAAGGCAGGTTAAGCATTATTGATCCGAGGATGGCGCAGCGCTAGATGTTGATTGGGTCTCGCGCTTTATAATTTCACAGCCACATTTTGATTTCTCGATGGGAAGAGGGGTAGAAATGGAAATATTCATTGGCACGCTGGTTTCGGCAACGGTCCAGTGTCTCGCGGTTCTGGTGATTGGACTGGCTGTCTGGTTTTTTACCGGTCGAGCCACGCGGTTTATGCGGTTTTGCGGCTTGTACCGCGCACCACCAACCGCGCTTGTCATTGGTGTGGTTCTGGGCTTTGCCTATTCCGTTTCATTGTTGATGGTGCCTGCGATCTGGGCGCTTTCCATCGGCGCCGGATCGGTGGCAGCCGACACCGCCGGCGGCGGTCAATGGAGCTTTGCCGTACTGGCGGTGGCCGCGCTGTTCCAGACAGCTTTTTCCGAAGAACTGCTGTTTCGCGGCATCATCGGCAAGCGGTTGATCGCTTGGAAGGGATTCCCCGTCGGCAACAGCATACAGGCGATACTCTTTGGTCTGGTCCATCTTGCGTTACTGAGGTTGGCCAGCGCCAGTCTGGGCATTGTGATTCTGATGGTGATAGCGACCACTATATTGGGTTTTGTTGCCGGTTGGCTGAACGAGCGTCGTGGTCAGGGCTCCATCCTACCGGGCTGGAGCTTGCACGGCAGTGCCAATCTGCTGGCTTATTTCTGGGCCGGTTTCGCGCTAATGTGACGCTGAAAAATCCGTCATCAGCACCACTTTGCGGACCATCGCCGGGTCATATTCGACCTGGCCGTCGAGGATCAGCATCGCCAGCCCGTGGACCAGCGACCAGGCGTGGAGCGCGGCGGCGGCGCGGCGGTCCTTTGACATTTCGTCGGGCATCATCGCGGCGATGCCAGCGCGGAGTTGACGGAAGGCCTCGCCCATCGCGGTCGGATCATCGGCGGCCAGATCGACCTGTCCGACACGGCTGTAGATCAGGCGGAGCAGGGCCGGATTTTCGACCGCCCATGTGACATAGGTGACTCCGACTTCGCCGAAGCCATCGTGCCCGCCGCCCGCCTGCGCCGCCGCTTCCGCCTGATGCTGGCCGAGCCGGTTGAGCCCTTCTAGCGCCAGGGCGTCGAGCAGCGCGTCCTTGTTCGGGAAATGGCGATACAGCGCAGTCGCCGAGACGCCGAGATCGCGGGCGAGCGCGCGCAGGCCGAGATCGGGCTGCTCCTGACTGGCCAGCCGTTCCATCCCCATCTGCAGCGCCGCAGCGCGCAGATCGCCGTGATGATAGGGCGCGTTCACTGGAAGGCCGGGCATTGAAAGGTCTGGCACTGGAAGAACTGGAAGCATGTTTTGCCTTTCGGCAGACGCATGTTAACAGCATAAACATTGCGAGTCGATTTGCCAACAGGAGTATTGCCGATGATGCTATTTGCTTATGCTGCCGCCTTGCTGGGCGTGGTGGTTGCCATAGCGCATTATATCATCGGTGATCGGGTCGTGCTGCAGCCGCTGTTCCGGGAACAGACCGGCGGAATATTGGCGGCGAAACCGATGCGCGATCTGACCTGGGCGATGTTTCAACTGCACTCGCTGGTCTGGGCTACGCTTGGTGTCGCCGTTCTGGTCAACCGGTGGCAGGGCGGCAGCGATCTGGTCGGCTATCTGGCGATACTGATATTCACCGTCTCCGGACTGGGCAATCTGCTGGTCCTGCGCCGTCCTCATCCGGGCGGAATCATGCTATTATTGGCCGCTGCCGCGTCGGCTGCCGATATAATTTTCAACTGAAGGAAATCGACATGGCCTCCGTTATTGAGAAAACAATCCGTTCCGCTGTCACTCCGGTGATTACCGCCGTGGCCAATTATAACCGCAAGCGGCTGCCCGAGCCCAATGGCGGGCATCCGTTTCTCGACGGTCTTCATGCGCCGATGCAGAGCGAGGAGACAATTTCGGCGATGCAGGTGACGGGGAATATCCCGGATCAGCTCGATGGGCGTTATCTGCGGATCGGCCCCAATCCGCTGAAGAAAGCGCACAGCCCCAGTCATCACTGGTTTGTCGGTGACGGCATGGCGCACGGCATCCGGATCAGGGGCGGCGAGGCGGTCTGGTATCGCAACCGCTGGATCCGCAGCAATGCAGTGAGCGATGCATTGGGCGAACCGCGCAAACCGGGCGCACGCAATCCGCGCTCCGATACCGCCAACACCAATATTGTCGGCATTGATGGTCGGACCTTCGCGATTGTCGAGGCCGGCGGCTTTCCCGTCGAGCTGAACGACGAACTCGACACGATCCGGCACAACCCGTTTGACGGCACGCTGAGCCACGCCTTTTCCGCCCATCCGCATCTCGACCCGAAAACCGGCGAACGGCACGCGATCTGCTATGATGCGGCGACGCAGGATACGGTCTGGCATGTCGTGGTTGATCCGAAAGGCAAGGTCATCCGCGAGGAGCCGATTGCGGTTCAGGACGGCCCGTCGATCCATGATTGCGCGATCACCGAAAATTATGTGCTGGTTCTCGACCTGCCGGCCACGCTTTCGATGAAGCGGCTGATCAAGGGGTTTCAATTCCCCTATGACTGGAACCCCGACCATGGTGCTCGGGTCGGTCTGCTGCCCAAAACCGGTAGCAATGACGATATCATCTGGTGCGATGTCGAGCCCTGCTATGTTTTCCACCCGGCCAACGCGTTCGAGACCGCCGACGGCAAGGTGATTGTCGATGTCGTGGTGCATGAAAGCATGTACGCGCAATCGCCTTACGGCCCGGGCGGCGAGTGGTCGCGGTTCGAGCGCTGGACGATTGATCCGGAAAGCAGATCGGTCGACCGCAAGATCATCCACGACAAGAATCAGGAATTTCCGCGCTATAATGAACGAATGACAGCGCAGCCCTATCGCTATGTATACAGCGTCGCGCTCGCCGAAAATGACAGCGGCGTGTTTGATCGCGGCGGATCGCAGTTGTTCAAGCATGATCTGGACAGCGGCAAGACACTGACCCGCGAACTGGGTGAAGACCGTTACCCAGGCGAATTTGTGTTTGTGCCGCGATCAGACGAGTCCGGGGACAATGCAAAAGAAGATGACGGCTGGCTGATCGGGCTGGTGATCGATTCCGCCAACGAGACGACCGAGCTGCAGATATTGAACGCGGATGATTTTCTCGGCGAGCCGCAGGCGGTGATTCATGTGCCGCACCGCATCCCGCCGGGATTTCATGGCAATTGGGTAGAAAGCGCCTAACGCAGATCCCCCTCAAACCGGCATCCGCGCGCCTCCAGTATCGGCCGCAATTCGCGAAAGGCCCTAGGTGTGTCGGTGAGCGGGATGAAGGGGTGGAGGTGGTGGATCAGGTGATATTGCATGCCCATCGAGGCGATATTGCCGACCCGGCTTTTGAAAAATTTGGCATTGTCATAGCGGCCCCGTTTGACCGCTGGATGATGCGGGGCCCAGCTGAAGAAAAACTGGATATAGGCGATGCCGATATGGCGCGGTGCCCACCAGAGCAGGGCCGCCTCTATCGCATAGCCGCTCCACGCGAGCGCAAATAGGGAGGCGAAGAAGGTCAGCTGATAGAGCGCGCCGTCGACCAGCACATCGGACCGGCCGATTTTCTCCAGGATATAGCCGTAGCCGCGCAGCACGCCGCCCTTGCCGCGTTGCCGCTGGACAAAGCTTTGCCAGATGGCGTGCCACGGACCTTTCGACTGGGTGGTGATGTCCGGGTCATTTTCCGGATGGTTGACATGCTTGTGATGCTCGAAATGGGTCAGTTTCTGGATGCGATAGGGCATCGCCATTGGCAACAGGCTCAGATGGCCGACCAGTTCGTTGAGCCAGCGCAGCTTTTGACCGGGCCGGGCAATCATGCCGTGCACTGCTTCATGCGCGGGCAGGAAACAGGCCATCACGTTGACGCAGGCGATCGGAAACGCAATCCACAGCGGCAAGATGTCGAGAAAAACCAGTGGCCAGAGCGACAGCCATAGCAGCAAATTGCCGAGCCCCCAGACCGGGACTTCCCACGGAAAGCGCTCGGCATATTTGCGGGCAATCATCCGCTCCTGCTTGCGCAGTTCTGCCTCGGTCATGGTCTCGCCCATATCCAGCTGCCGCGGAAAAATGCCGCTATGCCCCATGCGCCGCCGATGATCAGCCCGAGAGTCAGTGTCGACAGGCCAAGCGGCTGTTGCAACCCGAATCTGTCCATAATCTGTGCAAAAAGCGGCCCAAAGAACAGAAAACCGAACAATATCGGCATGAAATGTAGCGTTTTTCTGACGAAAAATTCAACTATTGGCACGTGGCTTGGCTCCGATTATTGAGCGACCATCCATTTCATGGCTAAGATTGTGGTGGCTTGTCAAATGCAATCATAGCAACTCGATGAACCGCGCGGCTTCATCGGCGGCGCGGGTTGCGGCCCGTTCGAGATTGGCGTGAAAGTCTCCCGAGCTGTCGCTGTTCGCTCCGTCGGTCACCGCCTTGATCCCGGCCCAGGGGATATCGAGCAGCGCGGCGATCTGGGCGACCGCTGCAGTTTCCATATCGACCAGGTCGGCTTTGAGTGTGTCGCGCAGATAACCGGAGCGGTCCGGGCATTTAACAAAACAGTCGGCGGTCGCAATCCGTGCTTGGGGCAAGGCGAGGACTTCCGGCATCGGATGGGACTGGAATGGTTTCCAGTCGGACGGACCTATGGGCCAGGCACCGGCGTTATAATGCGTGAAGCCCTCATGATCGCCGAACCGTTCCAGTGTGCCATAATCGGCTTGCAGGGATTCGCCGAGATAGAAACAGTCGCCGGCGAGGGTGCTGACATGACCGGCGGTGCCGATCACCAGAAACAGATCCGGCTGGAATTTGGTATGCAGATAGAGAGCGGCAGCACCGGCGTGGACCTTGCCTATGCCGGAGCAGAGGATCGTGACCTGCTTGCCGGCATGCTCCAGCTTCCGGACGTCGCCGAGCGGACTGTTGACGCGCGTGGCCGGACGATCGCGCAGGAAGGCATCGGCCTCGTCCTGCACCCCGGTGATGATCGCGATATGCTCAATCACCGGCAAAGGCCATCAGGGCCATTGGCTTCACTGCGGCTGCAGCGAGCTTCTGGGCGCCGCCCAGATCGGGCAGGTCGACTATGAACAAGGCTTGTTCGACCAGAGCGCCCTGACCGCGCAACAGCTCCACGCCCGCCATCGCGGTGCCGCCGGTGGCGAGCAGATCATCGACCAACAAAACTCGCTGACCTGGCAGAATCGCGTCGTCGTGCATCTCTATTCTGTCGGTGCCATATTCCAGCGCATAGTCGATGCTCACCGACTTGCCCGGCAATTTGCCCGGCTTGCGCAACATGATCTTGCCCTTTTCCAGTGCGTAGGACATCGCCGCGGAGACAATGAAGCCGCGGGCCTCGATGCCGGCGATCAGGTCGAAACTGGCCGGATCGATCAGCGCAATCATCCGGTCGATCGTCTGGCGAAAGGCGGGGCCGTCGAGCAGCAGGGTCGATACATCGCGAAACTGGATGCCCGGCTTGGGATAATCGGGGATGGTGCGGACCAGGGCCCTCAGATCGTCATTGTCGGTCATTGTCTTCCGCCCCTGCCTTAATGAACATTTGTGTAAGCAGCGGCTTGCCTTTCCGCAACCATCGGATAATCTGCAACCGAGGAGAGAAATGCAATGACCAAATCTGATGTTCTGGAAAATCGGGTCATCACTCCCTTTGATGTAAGTGACGGTGCGCTCTATTCCGAAAATCGCTGGCAGGAACCTTTCGCCCGGCTGCGCCGCGAAATGCCGGTCAGCTATCTCCCCGAAAGTCCTTATGGACCCTATTGGTCAGTGGTGACCCATGATCTGGTGCAGAAAGTCGAGCTCGATCCAGAGACCTATTCTTCCTCCTATAAGGTTGGCGGCATCACCATCACCGACGGCAGTGGAGAATATGAATTTCCCAATTTCATCGCCATGGATGCCCCGACTCATACGGCGCAGCGCAAGGTGGTACAGCCATCCTTCAACCCAAGCGAGATGCTCTCTCGAGAACCGGAAATAAGAGAGCGTACCAAGGAGCTGTTCGATGCTCTTCCTGTTGGTGAGACATTTGACTGGGTAGAGGAAGTCTCGGTGAAGTTGACCATCGGCATGCTCTGCGTGCTGTTCGACTTCCCCTGGGAGCAATGGCGCGACATGAAGCGCTGGTCGGATACCGCCAGCGATGTTTCGCCTGACCAGAGCGAGGAGCGGATGCAAAATTTCTTCGCCGAAATGCACCAGATGCTGGGCAAATTCGACGAGCTGTTTGAAAAGGAACGCAAACAACCGCCCAATAACAAGATTCTCAACCGCATCATCCACAGCGAGGCCATGGGCAACATGCCCGAACTGGAGCGGCTGGCCAATATCGCGCTGCTGATCGTCGGAGGCAATGATACAACGCGCAACAGCATGAGTGGCTTTGTCCGGGCCTGCAACATGTTCCCCGATCAGTTTGAACTGCTGCGCAACACCCCTTCGCTGGTGCCCAATGCCGCGCAGGAAATCATCCGCTGGCAATCACCCGTCACCCATATGCGGCGGACCACGACCTGCGAGACGGAACTGGGCGGCCAGATCATTCCGGCGGGCGAGAAAGTCATCCTCTGGTATATCTCAGCCAATCGCGACGAGAAGCTGTTTCCCAATCCGGATGTTGTGGATTTTACGAGAGACAATGCCCGCCGCCATATCGCCTTCGGTCACGGCATCCATCGCTGCGTGGGTGCGCGGCTGGCAGAAATGCAGCTGGCGGCGCTCTTCGAAGAAATTCTCAGCCGCAATGTCCGAGTCGAGCAGGATGGTCCGCTCACCTATTCCGGCAGTTGTTTCCTGCACGAGATTGACCACATGCCGGTTAAAATTGTGCCGATCGGCTAGGCAAAGGTCTTCTGCGCCGGGAGGCTACTCTTCCGACTGTCATAAAAAAGGGGCGGCTTCCGAACCGGAAACCGCCCCTGAATTTTGCAATAAACCGTCAGGCTTATTTGAGTTCGACGGTACCGCCGGCAGCTTCGATCTTCGCTTTGATTTCTTCTGCTTCGGCTTTGTTGACGCCTTCCTTGATCGCCTTAGGCGCGCCTTCGACGAGGGCTTTCGCATCGGTCAAGCCAAGCTGGGTGATCGCACGGACTTCCTTGATCACCTGGATTTTCTTGCCGCCGTCGCCGGTCAGGATTACGTCAAATTCGGTCTGCTCTTCAGCAGCTTCGCCAGCGGCAGCCGCTGGACCAGCAACTGCAACAGCAGCGGCAGCAGAAACGCCCCACTCTTCTTCGAGTGCCTTGGACAGTTCAGCCGCTTCCATGACGGTGAGTTTCGAAAGTTCTTCGACCAGTTTTGCAATATCAGCCATTTTAAATACGCTCCAATTTTCTAAATATTTGAAAAGTTAAATTCATTCACCCGCAGCAGCATAAGCGCTGATTACGCGTGCAACACTGGTTGCCGGCTCGACAAGAACCCGTGCGATTTTCGTTTGTGGTGCGACAAGCAATCCCACAATCGTTCCGCGCAGTTCGTCAAGCGAAGGCATGGCAGCCAGGGTCTTGATGCCCGCTTCGTCAAGAAGGGTGTCGCCCATTGCGCCGCCAACGATTTCCAGTCGATCGTTGGTTTTTGCAAATTCCACTGCGATTTTTGCAGCGGCCACCGGATCATCCGATGTGGCAAGCGCGACCGGACCCGTCAGCATTTCTGCTATCTGGGCATAGTCGGTACCTTCCAGAGCCAGCTTGGCAAGGCGGTTTTTAGAGACTTTGAAGCTTGCGCCTTCGTCCCGCATTTTCGTCCGCAGCGCCGTTGATTGCGCAACAGTCAGACCCAGGTTGCGTGTCACCACGACCACCCCGGCCTGCTTGAAAATAGCGTTCAGAGCGACAACCGCTTCGGTCTTTTGACCACGATCCATATTTTGCTCCTTCACGTGGGTTTGGGTTTCTAAGGCCCGCACCCGATTCTAGTTATCGTCATCCCAGCGTCGGCTGGGATCCAAACCAATCTATCGGGCGAAACCGATAGGCGGGTTAGGCCCCTGCCTGCGCAGGGGCGACGAGCGAACGGCCTGGCTTGCACCATTCCGCATATAATCCGAAGGGGGGTTTTGGTCGCTCTGCCGCGTTAGAAAACGCTGGCTGCGTGCCCGTGTGTTGCCACACGAAAAAACTGATCCCCGTCTAGGCTGGAAATTAAGAGAGGCAAATTCCCCTCACCCGCTGTCTCGGACGGAAATTGTGATTCTTTTGACGGAAGCACAATTTGTAGAGGAGCCATTAACGGATGGGGCGGGGATGTCAAGGATTTGCAATGCAGCGCCGTGAAAACATTATTTGCAAATATTCTGAAGTTGATTGATGATCATTTCATGGATGACAGAGATTACTACTTCAGCTCGACCCCTGGCAGAACAATTGTTGGAAGCCGGTTTGTGTCAGGTGATAGGGCAATGAGGATCGCATCCCAAGTACAGGAGGGTGAGCCGGGATATCGCTTTATAACCGTAAACGACGAGTTGGTCATTAAAACCACCCCCAAAAAAAGGCAGCAAATAAAGGCAACATTTTTAGAAGATGACCGGGCAATAAAATCTATAACGATTCAACGTTACCATCCAGAGACTGGGCCTTATGAAAGAGAGCATTTTACCTTCACAGGCAATCAGATTGATTCTTTAATTAAGTTCCTTGTTGGGATTGCAACAATGAACCTTGATCACCCAGGTAAATCAAAGCTAAGTCCATCGGATCTGAAGCAACTTTTACTAAACCAATCATCAGCTAATCAGTTATTCGCTGACAATGAAGAGCTATTTGTTCAAGCAGCCCAAAACGCCAACTTGAAGAATGACGTGATCGCACTTGGTTATCGGAGATCGCAATTAGATCGGTTTGAAAGGCTGCTAGAGAGCCCAGAGCTATTTCAAAGCGAAATCGAAAAGCTAGGAGTGCGGCCCGAGCAGTTCTGGCAAGACTTTTTTGAAGCAAATACGTGGATATTCGGTTACGGGTTATCGTATCAGTTTACATCATCACTCAGTGAACAGAAACTTCAGCAAGTAGTTGGAGGTCATAGCGTCACGGGAAAAGGCAAGATTGTTGACGGATTATTGAAAACGCAAGCTCATATAAAGTCACTTTGTTTTGTTGAAA
>PFJE01000149.1 GCA_002783865.1 Sphingomonadales bacterium CG_4_10_14_3_um_filter_58_15 | reverse complement strand
CGCTGATCCATAAATTCTGGCTCGACCGGCTGGATATTGAGTCGGATTACCGCGCCTGTCATGTCACGCCTGCGGAATTGCCCGCCTATATCGAGCGGCGGACCGCCGATCCGGCATGGCGCGGCTGCAATGTGACGATACCGCATAAAATAGCCATGCTTGATCTGGTCGCGGATCCCGGCGGCGTGCGCGAGAAGATCGGCGCGATGAACACGATCGTGCGGCAAGCGGATGGCAGCCTGATGGGGACCAATACCGACGCCGCCGGTTTTCTTGCACCGATTGCCGACAACGACTGGACCGGCAAACATGCCGTGGTGATCGGGGCAGGGGGCGCGGCCCGGGCGGTATTATTCGCTTTGAAGCAGGCCGGAATTGGGGAAATCACCATCGTCGCGCGAAGCGGACTGAAGGCTACCGGTTTGCTGGTGAACGCGTCGGTCAAGGGCAGCGTCCTGCCCATGGATGCCCGCCTGCCGAAAGCGGATCTGCTGGTCAATGCCAGTCCGCTAGGGATGACGGGCAAACCGCCGCTTGAGGTAGATCTTGATCCTTTGCCGTCCGATGCTCTAGTCTATGATCTGGTTTACGCACCGCTGGAGACAAAGCTGCTGCGGGCAGCGAAAAAGCGGGATCTGGCGGTGGTTGATGGTCTCGATATGTTGATCGGCCAAGCGGCGCTCGCTTTTGAACTGTTCTTTGGCAAGAATCCGCCGATGGAGCTTGATGCCGAACTCAGGAAATTGCTGGTCACCTGATGACATCGCGCCGACCCTATATCATCGGTCTGACCGGCTCGATCGGGATGGGCAAATCCACGGTCGCGCAGATGTTTGTCGATCAGGGCGTGCCGCTATTCGATGCCGATGCCGCGGTGCATGAGTTGCAGGGATCTGGCGGCGCTCTTGTGGAAAAAATAGAAGCTCTGTTTCCAGGCAGTACCAACAGCGACGGGGTGGATCGGCAGAAGCTGGGAGCATTGGTGCTGGGTGATCCGGCGGCCTTGCAGCGGCTCGAACGCCTGATCCACCCAGCGGTAGCCGACATGCGTCAGGCCTTTCTCGAAAAACATCACGACCAGCCATTGATCCTGTTCGACATCCCGCTGCTTTTCGAAAAAGGCGGTGCCGAGGGCGTCGATCATATTGTCGTGGTATCGGCCAACGCCGACCACCAGAAGGATCGGGTTCTGGCACGCCCCGGCATGACAGCGGAGCGGTTCGAGCAGATAAAATCCCTGCAAATGCCGGACGCGGACAAACGGCAAAAGGCCGATTCCGTCATCGACACATCCCTGCCTCACGCAGAAACGCGTCAGCAGGTGCAAAAACTTGTTCAGAAATTGAAAGCATTTCTTGCGTAAGCCCGTCTTCAGTCCGATATCGTCTATATGCGGGAAATAATTTTCGACACCGAGACCACCGGCTTTGATCCTCAAAATGGTGACCGGATGGTCGAAATAGGCTGCATCGAAATGATCGACCGGATCGAAACCGGCCAGACCTTTCATTGCTACTATAATC
Organism: Sphingomonadales bacterium CG_4_10_14_3_um_filter_58_15; assembly: GCA_002783865.1. Classification (GTDB taxonomy): domain Bacteria; phylum Pseudomonadota; class Alphaproteobacteria; order Sphingomonadales; family Sphingomonadaceae; genus Parasphingorhabdus. Next base: position 12,836 of record PFJE01000149.1, on the reverse strand, counting down.
CCGAACGGCCAATGCCCAAGGCCGCCGAGAATGTGCACGGGCTGTCCGATATGTTTTTGTCCGATAAAAAGCTTTTCGCCGCTGGCGCGGAAGAGCTGCTGGCTTTCCTGGGCGATGCCAAGCTCGTCGCCCACAATGCGCAATTTGATTTCAATTTTCTCAATGCCGAGCTGGTGCTGTGCGGTTATCAGCCGATTTCCCGGTTTCGCATGATTGACACATTGGCAATTGCCAAATCCAAGCATCCTGGTGCAAAATTGTCGCTCGACGCCTTGTGTTCTCGCTATGGGATCAATCGCAGCCATCGGGTCAAACATGGTGCGCTGCTCGATGCCGAATTGCTCACCCAGCTCTATATCGAATTGACGGGCGGGCGCCAGATTGGCCTCGGTCTGGCAGACGATATGAAACGCGCTGATCCCATCGCGAGTATGCGGTCAACTGCGCAGAAGATTGAGCGAAAAGTTTTTATCACACCGCGCGAGCATCATGCGGGTGCGGATGAACTGGCGAGGCACAAGATATTTATCGAGGGGATCAAAAACCCCCTGTGGACAGAGATTTAACTGTACCGCCGTTGACGCATGGTACGGAAAGAAAAGGAGAGTGAAATGGAAGTTCGTGTTTCAGGACATCAGGTAGATATCGGCGATGCATTGCAAACCCATGCTGAGGATCGGATGAATGCGATCGCCAGCAAATATTTTGCCAAGGCCATATCCGCCAATGTTACGGTGAGCAAAGCGCCGCACGCGCATTTCAAATGCGATATTGTAACGCATGTGATGCAGGGCCTGACCTTGAAGTCGGATGCCGAAGCCGGCGATGCCCATCAGGCTTTTGAACAGGCTGCCGACAAGATTGAAAAGCAGCTTCGGCGCTATATGCGGCGGCTAAACGACCACCATGTTCAGGCGCAATATGCTGCGAAGCAAGAAGAAGCGGCCTATCGGGTTTTTGAATCGTTTGAGGAAGAAGACGAAAGCGAATTCAACGGTGAATCCCCTCCGATCATTGCTGAAACCAGCACCGATATCCCGGAAGCCAGCGTTTCCAATGCGGTGATGATGATGGATCTGCGCAATACCAGCGCGCTTTTGTTCAAAAACTCTGGCACTGGTGCCCATAATATGGTTTATCGCCGTTCCGATGGCACAATCGGCTGGGTGGAGCCGCATCGCTGATATAGCCGGGCCGCTCTAGACAGTCGGATAGCTGGCCTTTCTGAAGGCCGGCCCAACGCGCACCGACGTCTGTATTCTGGCGTGGTTGCTGAATGGTTTGAGTTTTGCCAGGACAAAGGAACGATTCATGACTGATTTGTCGGTTAGACTGGAACTCGCTGCTGTTCGGGATTGTCCGGAGGTTGGCGACCATGACGATATTTTACGCACAATTGCCCGCATCGGGTCCGATTGCTATCGTCTTGATGCGGATGCCATCCTTGCCGGACTGATAGCCCGTGAAGCGCTGGGATCGACCGCTTTTGGAAAATCCATTGCGATACCGCACACCAAACTCGCCGAACTTGACCATTGCGTCGGTATTTTTCTGCGTCTCGCGGAGCCGGTTTCCTTCAACGCGCATGATGGAAAACCGGTCGATCTGATATTCGCTTTGCTATCCTCGCAAAAAGCAGGGGTCGAGCATTTGAAGGCCCTTGCCTCCGTGTCCCGCTTCTTGCGAGATGAGAATATGGTGGCAAAGCTCCGCGGTGCATCGAGTCAGGATGCTCTTTATGCGCTGTTGAACAAACAGCGTGAGCAGCAGGCCGCTTGATCTCTGAATATGATAGGTACAGCTGAAAATAGTCCGGAAAGCGGCGGCGCCCAGGAACATTTTCGGGCTCTGGAAAGGCTATATGCCGAGGCGCCGATAAACCGCCTGTTCAATTCCCGTCTTGAAATTGCCGAAGCCGGCAAGGCCAGCATATTTTTTGATGTGGACGAACGCTACTATCACGCCGCCGGTGCGGTGCACGGTACGGCTTATTTCAAGATGCTGGACGACGCCGCTTTTTACGCCGCCAATAGTCTGGTGTCCGACCGCTTCATCCTGACCACCGCCTTCAATCTCCTCTTCACCAAGCCGCTGAAATCCGGTCCGGTTACCGCCGAGGGCCGGTGGGTTAGTGGTAAACGGCGGGTGTTCGTCGCCGATTCGCGGCTGATTGATAGCGAAGGCGAAGAAATAGCCCGCGGTACCGGGACTTTCATGCGCTCGCATATCCCGCTCGCGTCCCTGCCTGGGTACCAAAAGAATGATTGAACCGCGGCTTTCTGCGGAAATGAAGGTCAAAACCCTTCTCAGAATGGTTAACCAGGACGGCGGCTTCGGTGCGGTATTGAAAAAAGGTGACCGAATATCGGGCGCCATCCTTGTCCAATGTGTCGAGAAGGGCAGAAACCCTAAGCTCCTGGAGAATATGCCCTCCCTGGACGGGCGGCCCAATTGGCAGATAATATGGCCTCAAGCCGTTGATAATAATAAGGAATTATCGGATTATATCGCCCAGAGATTCCGCTTTGACCCCGATATGTGGTTAATTGAACTGGACATCCCGGATGCGGAACGGCTCATCGCCCAAATGGGTCAGTAAACTTGACTTTATTTTCCAAAACCATATTTGCCGCTCAACTTTGATGCGCAGGTAGCCGCTGGCATGTCAGAAATGACAGGCGGTAAACACGCAGACGGGGAGAACAGAAACAGGTTCGCGCTTTGGTTTTTAGAGTCTGTTTTGGCAGTTTTGACGAGAATGTCATCAATGCTCTGGTCTCACCGCATAATGTTACAGGTTAATGAGCAAAATTTTTCGTGCAACAAGCGTCTTGTCGCTTGCCCTTACTGCGGTTGCGGCCTTGTCGTTCACCGATGCGTCCTTTGCTTTGGAAGCAAGCGATGAAACACCGGAAGCTGAGATTTTCGTCGATCCTGCCCTGCTGGCAGATGACGAATCCAACCCGGCCATTATTTTTGGCGAGCAACAGGAAGTTGTCGCGGAAATTCCCCAGGATGTTGTCGACTCAGACAGGCTTGCCAATGGCGAAGCCGAGTTCGGTTCTGATGAGAATAGCGGATTTATCGATGATGGCGCGTCGTCCTTGCGTCAGCTGGTCCGGCAGCAATCGGTCGACGGTTCGCTGGATGCCGAAATGCAATGCCTTGCGGGCACCGTCTATTTTGAATCGAAGGGTGAATCGCTGCAAGGCCAGTTGGCCGTGGCCCGCGTCGTTCTCGCGCGCGTTGCATCGTCGCGCTTCCCGAACAGCATCTGCGGTGTCGTTTTTCAGCGCAGCCAGTTCTCTTTCGTGCGCGGCGGCAAAATGCCCCCGATCAGAACCGGTCAGCGTCATTGGCGCAATGCGGTGGCTATCGCCAAAATTGCAATGAACGACGGATGGGAAAGCCCGGTCGAAGGCGCATTGTTCTTTCACGCGCGCTATGTGTCCCCTGGCTGGCGTCTTACCCGCCTGGCGACCATCGATAACCATATCTTCTATCGTTAGACGTTCAGACAGATTGGCATGATGAAGGCTCCCGCCCGGGGGCCTTTATTTTGTTCTTTTTTTGTTCTATCCGTGGCGGATGACGATCACGAATGATTCTCTTGGCTTGCTAACCACGGTCGGTGAGCTGACCGGCGCCCAGGCAGTCGCCCGCGGTGTCGCCCGTATGTTTCTGCGTCATGATATCTTGGTATTGCCCGAGGTGAGTCTGCGGAACCGGCGCCGGGCAGATCTGATGGGAATTGATGCCAAAGGGCAAATTGTCATAGTCGAGATCAAGGTCGCACGAAGCGATTTGCTCGGCGATATGAAATGGACCGAGTATCTCGCATATTGTGACCGCTTTTACTGGGCCTTGCCCATCGGTTTTGATGCGTCTCCGGTCGATGGGCCGGATTTCCTGCCAGAACGCACAGGCCTGATCATTGCCGATGCCTATGATGCGGAAATGGTACGCCCGGCGGCGACCAATGCGCTTGCTCCGGCCCGGCGCAAGACGGAGACGATGCGGCTGGCACGCCGCGCCATGCAGAGAGCCGCAATTTTCGATGGGTGGATCAGTCCAGATGCCGCCCCGAGCGATCAGGGCGGCTACTAAGAGACGATCAGCCTTCCGGTCCGAAGAACCGTTCCTTGGTTTCCGGCTTTTTGTCGGCGTCGGCTTTTTCGATCTCTGCCAATATGCTCGCAGCACGGCGATCACGCTTTGCGTAATCCCTCGCTGACAAGCCAGCGAGCGTGTCAGGCAGGTCCGGATCGGCGCCGCTAGCAAGAAGCAGGCGGACCAGTTCGGAATCGCGGAACTGGACCGCACGAATCAGGGCCGTCTCACCTTGCTTATTGGTGTCATTCACATCCGCATTGTTCGCCAGAAGGATCTTTGCACCATCCACGAACCGAAGCTGCGTGGCCAACATCAGCGGAGTCAGACCCTCTTTGTCCCGTATATTGGGATTGGCACCTTTCTGCAGCAGAAAGGCTAACCATGTTCTATCCTTGCGCTCCACGACGATATGCAGCGCGGCGCGTCCCGTCGTGCTGTCACGGGTGTTGACGATCACCGTCCCGGGCCGGTTGAGAAATTTACTGGCTTCGTCGCCATCCCGGTCGTCAACCGCTTTGAGAAAGTTATAGCTGTCCGAGAATTGTGCCGCAGCAGGAGCGGAAAAAGTAACTGCCGCAGCAGCGATCCATGCATAGCGCAGGAAAATGAGCAGGCGACGGCCGATAGGTGTGCCTGAAGAATTTTTACTGAACATTTTGGCCCCATTTCGTTAACCAGCGAGTCTTCGCCGATATTCGCTGTATTCGCAGCTTATCAATTATCTGTTGAAATTGATCAACTAGCAGACCATGTCTGGCCCCGTAATGAACAATATCATCGACAATGTAAAAACCATTCTGGCCGTCAGCTTACTCACACTGGCGGCTTCCTGCAATCCTGCGCCGGACGGAAGCGTTTCCGCCGCAGCGGAGCCGCCGCTCGCAGGGGCCAAGATTGGCGGCTCATTCACCCTGACCAATCAGGATGGTGACAGAATCTCGGAAGAGCAGTTCGATGGCCAATATCGCATCATGTATTTCGGCTATAGCTATTGTCCGGATGTGTGTCCGGTCGATCTTGCCAATATCATGCTGGGATTGAAGCTGGCGGAAAAAGAAAATCCGGCACTGAGCAAAAAAGTCCAGCCGATTTTCATCTCGGTCGATCCGGGCCGGGATACACCAGCGGTTCTGAAACAATATGTTTCCGCCTTCCATCCACGGCTTATCGGGCTGACGGGCAGCCCTGACGAAATCGATGCGGTCGCCAAAAAATATCTGATCATTTATGATGTCCGGAAAGACGAAGGGTCCAGCGAATATCTGGTCGATCATAGCCGACAGGCCTATTTGTTCGGGCCGGAAGGCGAGCCGCTGGCGCTGCTGCCCTTTGATGGTACGCCACGGCAAGTCGCCGATGAAATTACCCGATGGGTGCGATAGGTTCCACTCAGCCGTTCTGGGAAGCGCCACTTGAATCGCTGGATCGCGGGCAGTGGGAAGCCTTGTGCGATGGCTGCGGAAAATGCTGTTTGCTGAAGGCCGAAGACGAGGATGATGGTCAGATCTACATGACCAATATTGCCTGCAAATTGCTCGACCTTCAGGACGCCCAGTGCAGCGACTATCGCCACCGGAAATTTCATGTGCCCGATTGCGTTCGCCTGACCCGGAACAAGCTCGAGGAATTTGACTGGCTGCCGGATAGCTGTGCCTATAAATTGCGCGCCCGCAACCTGCCGTTACCAGCATGGCATTATCTCGTGTCCGGTGACCGGGAATCGATCCATGCGGCGGGAAAGTCGATCCGGGGAAAAGTGATACCCGAAAGCAAGGCCGGACCGCTTGAACAGCATATTCTCGATGCGCCTCTTTAGCTCAACCCGTTCCGAAGCGCTCGCCATCAGCCTCGACGGCGTAAGCTATCCGCTTCAATTGCGGCGATCCAAGCAAGCCCGGTCGATCATTGTGTCGGCCGATACGGTCAAAGGTGTCGTCCGCCTGACGCTGCCGTCATACGCGTCTGAACAGCAGGCGCTGCGTTTTGCGCAGTCTAAATCCGGCTGGCTGAACGAACGCTTTGCCGAAGCCGTACCGCCGGTTCCGGTGGAGGATGGCGGCCAGATCGCATTTTTGGGAGAGCCCTGTATCATAAGATGGTCGCCCGATTTTGCTCGCACGCCGCTGTTGGTCGAAGACGAAATCCGGCTGGGCGGACCACAGGAGCATATCGAGTCCCGGATCCTTCGCTGGCTCAAGACTCAGGCCCGCACGATTTTTGCCGACGACCTGCAGTTTTACTGCAGCCGCGCTGGAACAGATTTACCGCGACTGGCGGTCGGCGATGCACGCCGCCGCTGGGGCAGCTGTTCCGGTCGCCAATCGATCAGGCTCAGCTGGCGGTTGGTCATGGCACCACCCCATGTGCGCCGCTCGGTGGTGGCGCATGAAGTGGCGCACCTCACGCATATGGACCATAGTCGGCGATTTTACGCGTTGCTCGACGATATCTTTGAGTCGGATCGCCGGGTAGCGGACCGTTGGCTCAAGGATCATGGCAGGGGTCTGCATATGGTTGGAGCGGCACGCCAGCTGCCCCCTGCGGCCTGAACCGCATCGTTATTGCGGTTCTATCTGCGCCGCTTCGGGAATGAGCGATTCCGGTTGATTTTGCGGTGGTTTTGGTTTTTTGACCGGTGCCGGCTCTGGTTTCTTAACCGGGGCCTGCTCTGGCTTTTTGGGAGCCGGATCACCGCCGCGACCCAGTACCGAATCGATCCAATCCTGGTCCAGTCGCGGATTATCGGCGGCTTCTCCACCTTCCATATCATATTCGACCCCGCGCCCGGTTTCGATCGGCATGCCATTTTCGTCCACGTAGATACCGTCTTCCGGTGCGCCAAAAATCTCGCCTTCGTCCGGTTCCAACTGCCATTCCGGCAAGACCAGCTCGGTATCGAATTTCTCGACCTTGCGCTTAGCCACAGCGATTTTCATGAACTGCGCGAACGCCGCCGCGGGCGCGCGACCGCCCTGCAATCCGCCGACGGGTTTTGCATCATCGCGGCCCATCCACACGCCAGTGGTCAGACCGCTGGAGAAGCCCAGAAACCAGCCATCCTTGTTGCTGCTGGTGGTTCCGGTCTTGCCCGCAACCGGTCTGCCGATTTGGGCGGCCCGCCCGGTGCCGGTGGCGACCGCGGTCTGCATCAGATCGGTGATCCCAGCGGCGACCCAGGGGTCGACCAGCACGCGGCTGCCGTCGAATTTACTCTGGTACAAAACATCGCCCTTCATCGTCTGCACTTTGGTGATGCCGAACGGAGTGATCGCGACGCCCTTGGCGCTGATCGAGGCAAAGGCGCGGGTCATGTCGAGCACACGGACGTCGGAGGTGCCGAGCACCATTGACGGGTTGGTGTTGATCGGGGTCGTGATCCCGAACCGACGCGCCATGTTAGCGATCGAGGACGTTCCGATGTCATTGCCAATCGCCGCGGCGACGGTATTTTTGGAAAAGGCGAAAGCGGTACGGACATCAATGTCGCCGGCGTAGCGGTTGCCGCTGTTGCGGGGCGTCCAGTTGCCAATCGTAATCGGCTCGTCGGTCACCGTGTCATCGGGCGTATAGCCGGCCTCCAGCGCCGCCATATAGACGAACACTTTCCATGCCGACCCCGGCTGACGGATCGCCTGAGTGGCGCGGTTATAGTTGGAGGTCACATAATCTGTCCCACCGACCATGGCACGCACCGCGCCATCCCGGTCGATCGCCACCAATGCACCCTGCGCACCAGATGGTACATTCGACAGGATCGCCGCCGTCGCAGCGCGCTGCATGTCGAGATCCAGCGTGGTCCAGACTTCAATCGGCTCCACGCTCTCGTCGATCAGCAGGTCAAGCTGGGGCAGGGCCCAGTCGGTAAAATAGCGTACGCTGTTCTGCCGGGGTTCGGGTGCCAGCTTCGCCGATGCGGGATTGGTCTTTGCGGCCTCGGCCGCGGTAATCGTACCCGCATCCTGCATGACCTCGAGGACCACCGTTGCCCGTCCGATCGCCGCTGTCGCGTCGGCGGTGGGCGAGTAGCGGGATGGTGCCTTGACCAGACCGGCGATGATTGCCGCTTCTGCGAGGTCAAGATCTCTGGCGCTGTGCGCGAAGAAGCGGCGGGACGCGGCATCAATGCCATAAGCGCCGCCGCCGTAGTAAACCTTGTTCAAGTATAGTTCGAGAATCTGCTCTTTGGAAAATTTCCGTTCCATCGCCAGCGCCAGCAGGATCTCCCGGCCTTTTCGGCCAAAGGTCCGGTTGTTGTTCAAAAATATATTGCGGGCCAGCTGCTGGGTGATGGTCGATCCGCCCTGGGCCCAATGGCCGCGCTGCAGCCTCACCTGGAGCGACCGTGCGATGCCGATCGGGTCCACGCCCGGATGGCTTTCGTAACGGCGGTCCTCGACGGCGATCATGGCGCCTTTCATGACGTCCGGGATATCGGCATATTGCAGCCACTCGCCGTAGCTCGGGCCCATCGAAAACAGCTCTTTGCCATTCACATCCAGCACCCGGATCATCTGGCCATTGGGGGATGATTTGAGATCCTCGAAGCCGGGGAGCGAGGAACGGACCACCAAAACCGCCACCACAAGCGCCAGCGCGGCAAGAAACCCGGTAACAAGACCAATCTTGGCGAGCCGCCACAGCCAGGTTCGCACCGGCCCTTGCTTGTTCTTGCGTTTTTTCGCCCGCGCCATATTGATCCACCCAACTAAATACTGAATTTCAGATTTTCTAGCGTTTCGACGCCTTACTGCAGGCTGAACGCGGACGCACCGTTAAAATCAGTCGGGCTTGGGCTCGAAGGCCATGGCGGCGCTATTCATGCAATAGCGAAGGCCGGTCTCGGTTGGTCCGTCGGGAAAAACATGACCAAGATGGCCGTCGCAGGTGGAACAGCGAATCTCGACCCGGCGCATCCCGAGGCTATTGTCTTCGATCTCGGTGACCGCTTCTGAATCAGCGGGCGCGGAAAAGCTTGGCCAGCCACAACCGCTGTCAAACTTGCTTTCCGATTCAAACAATTTGCTGCCGCAACCGGCGCAGAAAAATTCACCGTCGCGATATTCGGTGTTCAACGCTCCGGTAAACGGTCGCTCGGTACCGGCTTCGCGCAGCACATGATATTGTTCCGGCGACAGCTGTTGCCGCCATTGTTCGTCGCTCATTATTGTTTTTTCCATTGTGCGTAAATGGGCGCTCAGGCGCGACCGGTCAAGAGAGCCGGAGAAGAGATTGGTCTTGGAGCTATGCGCCGTTCAAAGACCCGAGCGGTGCTGGTGGCGGGTTCGGCGGCTACGCACGAGCGCTGGCCGCCTTCCGGGCAATCAGCAGCAATTCTTCCTCCAGCAATACCTGATCCGGCTGGCCACTGCTTTTCATCGCGATCTCGAGTTGCAGGATCCGCTCGATCAGCCGCGCTATATGGGCGGATGACCAGATGCGCAGCTGGCGCTTGAAATGCTTCTGTTCCTTGAAAAAGACGCTGGGATGGCCGGCGACCGAATCAATATTGCCGCCCTTGTCGACTTTGCTGCGCAGCTCAGCGAGCTTCGCAAGATGGCGCAGCATGATCCGGATCAGGCCAATCTCGCTGATCCCCTGGGCACGCGCCGCGGCGATTTCCCGTGCCAGACGGGCCGCATCCCCATTAAGCGCGGCGTGGATCAGCAGATTGATATCCTCCTCGTCATTTTCGGCGCCGAGCAATAGCAATATGTCCGCATCAGGCGCCTGCGGATTATCCGGAGTGGCGTCCAAATATAGCGCGATTTTTTCGACTTCCATCCGCGCCAGAACCAGGTCATTGCTGGTCAGGGCGGCGATTTCCTGCGCCATTTCGCGGCTCAGCTGCAGACCTTCGACCTTTGCCATGCTCAGGATGGCCACCCCCGCCTCTTGCGGCGTCGTTTCGTAGCAGGTGGCGATCAACGCATCTGGCGCGCTGATGATGGCCTTCGCGAGAGCGGTTTTGTCGCCCATGCCGGGTGCGATGACAAACACCGGATCACCGGCAGTCTCGCTCGCCAGCACATTTTCGATTGCCGCTGTCGCCCTGACCGCTTCGCCGGCGTTCAACCGCAACACGAGATAGCGTTTATCGCCGAACAGCGATGCCGAATTGGCTTCGTCATTGAGGCGGGCGGCGCTGTCGCTGATATCGGAAATGGTCAGATCCACGCGCTCTGCGGATTGAGCCAGCGGTTTGACCAGTTCTTCAACCAGCGCCTGACAACGGGTGACATTGGGACCGCAGAGCAGGATCAGTCTGATGCTATCGGCTGCGGCGTGATAGCGCCTGACAATATCTTCCGGCTTCGCCTTCATGGGCTTGGTGACGCGCTGGCCTCGGTTCTGGCGAAGAGAGAAATCCGGGTTACGATCTGGTTGGCGACACGGGTCGCGAGATTCTCAAGCGCGGTGTCCTCGGCAGCCAAAGTTGCATATTCCGAGGATACGACATCAATACCGGCATCCGAGCCCGCGGTGGCATCCAGCACCACGATCGAATCCGAAAGCCGGACCAGCTGGTATCGGGCGCGCAACGTTCTGCGTTCGCGTGTGATCCGGTCATCGCTGCGCACGCCGAATCCGGCAATCTTGTCATCGAGTGCTACTGTCAGCCGGTATTTCGTCTCCTGTCCTTCAAAGGCTTCGAGCTGATCCTTGAGCGCGTTGCGCGTCAGCCAGCCGGCTTTGCCGGCGATCGGTTCAATCTCGATGCGGCCAAGTTCCTGAGCGACCACGCCGGTGGTGCCGCCGGCATAAAGCGGCCGCAAATTGCAGCCACCCAGCACCGCAGATAATGCCACCAGCAAGGTGAGCCGGGCAATCATGTTTCTCATATCACGATATTCACAAGTCGGTCGGGCACGACAATCACCTTCTTTACCTCTGCTCCGTCAAGGCTACGCTGCACCTTCTCGGAGGCGAGAGCAAGCGCTTCGAGATCCTCTTTGCTGCTGCCCTTGGCGACGGTAATGGTATCGCGCAATTTGCCGCGCACCTGAATTGCAATGGTGACCTCGTCCTCGACCAGCAGGCTTTCGTCGACCTCTGGCCACGGTGCGCTGGCGATCAATTCGCTTTCGCCCAGCAGGGCCCAGGCTTCTTCGGCGATATGCGGTACCATCGGCGCGACGATCCGGGTGAGAGACTTGATCGCCGCGGCCCGGTCTGCCGAGGGCTCGGATTTCTCGATCAGGTTGACTAGCTCAAAGATCTTGGCGACCGCCTTGTTGAACGACAGCGCTTCGACATCGTCGGCCACGCCGGCAATGGTCTGGTGCAGTTTGCGCTGAAGCGCTTTGTCCTCGACATCCGGTGCGTCGGTTTCATCGGCGATGGACAGGAACAGCCGCCAAAGCCGGTTCATGAAACGCCAGCTGCCTTCAATCCCGGCCTCGGACCAGGGCAGGTCGCGCTCTGGCGGGCTGTCGGACAGCATGAAAAAACGCACCGCATCGGCGCCATATTGTTCGATGATCGGGTCGGGGTCGATGACATTTTTCTTCGACTTCGACATTTTTTCGACCCGGCCGGTTGTGACCGGCGAACCGTCGGCGATCATCGTCCAGTCAGCGCCGTTTTTCTCCACCTCGTCGGGAGAAAGCCAGCTGCCATCACCATGTTTATAGGTCTCGTGCGTTACCATCCCCTGCGTGAACAGACTCTCAAACGGCTCGGTAAAATCCAGCTTACCGATGCTCGCCAGAGCGCGCGTCCAGAAGCGCGCATAGAGCAGATGCAGGATCGCATGTTCAACGCCGCCGATATATTGCGTCACCGGCAGCCATTGTTTGACCACATCCGGGTCAAAGGGCCGATCGCTAGGCTGGCTGGCAAAGCGCAGGAAATACCAGCTGCTGTCGACAAAGGTGTCGAGCGTATCGGTCTCACGCCGCGCCGCCGCGCCGCATTTCGGGCAGTCCACGTATTTCCATGTGGCGTGGCGCTCCAGCGGATTGCCCGGTGTTTCAAAATCAATATCTTCGGGGAGCACGACCGGCAGCTGGTCTTTTGGTACCGGCACCGGACCGCAAGCATCGCAATGGATGATCGGGATTGGCGTACCCCAGTAGCGTTGCCGCGAAACGCCCCAGTCGCGCAGCCGCCAAGTGGTCTGGGCCTTGCCCCAGCCCTCGGATTGTGCGCGATCAATCACCGTCTGCTGCGCGTCCTCGATCGTCATGCCGTCGAGGAAGGCGCTGTTCACGATTTTGCCGGGACCGGTGTAGGCCTCGTCACCGGCAAACACGGCGTCGGTTTCTTCGCCTTCGGAAACCACGCGCTTGACCGGCAGGTCATATTTGCGAGCGAAGTCGAGATCGCGCTGGTCATGCGCCGGCACGCCGAATACCGCGCCGGTGCCGTAATCCATCAGCACGAAATTGGCGACATAGACCGGCAATTGCCAGTCTGGATCGAGCGGATGGGTGACGGTCAGGCCGGTATCAAAACCTTTTTTCTCCATCGTTTCGAGCTCGGCAGCCGTGGTACCGCCAGCTTTGCATTCTTCGGCAAAACTTGCCAGCGCGCTATTTTGGCTGGCCAGTTGTTGGGTTAGCGGATGGTCGGCGGCCAAAGCAATGAAACTCGCACCGAAAATGGTGTCGGGCCGGGTCGAAAAAACCTCGACAGCCGCGATATCATTTTGCGGTTCCGCCAGATCGAAATGGAATTGCAGGCCCTGCGACTTGCCGATCCAGTTTTCCTGCATCAGCCGCACT
>PFJE01000010.1 GCA_002783865.1 Sphingomonadales bacterium CG_4_10_14_3_um_filter_58_15 | reverse complement strand
TATCGAGGCCGAGGCCAATCTGACCGGTCTCAATGCCACGATCAAGGTCGCTGGCAGCGGCAATGAACCGGAAATCGCGTTCGCCAGCATTCCGGCACTGCCCCAGGACGAACTGCTCTCGCGGATATTGTTCGGTGCTTCGATCGCTAACCTGTCCGCACCCGAAGCGGTGCAGCTGGCCGCTGCCGTGGCCTCGCTCAACAGCGGCGGCGGGCTCGATCCGATCAACCAGTTGCGCAAGGCGGTCGGTCTCGACCGTTTGCGCATCCTGCCATCCGACACCGACACCGGCTCCGGAACCTCGATCGCCGCCGGCAAATATATCACCCGCCGCGCCTATGTCGAGCTGATCACCGACGGCAAGGGCTATAGCGCCACCCAGCTCGAATATCAGATCACCCGCTGGCTATCGATTCTGTCGACTATTTCAACTCTGGGTCGGCAGAGCGTGAATGTGCGGGTGAGCAAGGATTATTGAATCGTCAGCGGACGCTGACGAGTCTAGCTGATCAGCCCGACCGCGATGATGATGACCACGCTGTAGATCAGCACGCCGGCAAGGATTCGGGGCAGCGACAGGCTGTCGCCAAATGTCGCTTTCGCCATTGTCTTCATCTGGCCCATCAGCTCCGGCCAGGTGTAGGACACAAAATCGCCCTGGGTCATGATCGCAACCAGTTTGCTGTTGTCGTCGACGATCGGCAAGCGGCGGAACCGTTCATTGGACATGATCCGCAGCCAGTCGACCAACTCGTCATCTTCCTTGGCAGTGCGCACGCTCTCGGTCATGACTTCGGCTACCGTGGTTTTGGCAGGATCGCGGCTTTCCGCGACCAGCCGCTTCATAATGTCGCGTTCAGTCATCATGCCGACAACATGATTGTCGTTGTCGACAGCGATGATTGAACCGTAATTGTTCGCGGACATTTTCTTGACCGCGTCGATTACCTTGTCGCTGGGATCGCAAGTGAGGGGTACAGGCTTGGTCGCATATTCGACCCGTTCGCTGATTTTCATTCCAGTAAATCCTCATATAGATAGGAGAAACGCCGGTGCGCCGACGCATCGCGTTCCAAAGCCAGCGTGCCGCGCCGCGAGAAGAATCCACGAGGGGCGTTCGCACGCGCCTCTCGCTTGCGTCTGATCAACCAGTTCATGTATTTTTTGCTGATTTCCATGTCTGCAAACTAGCAGCCTCGCCCTCCCGCGCCATATGTCCGTTCGGGCAAAGTCCCGAAACCCCAGCGTTTCTCTTCTTTCTGACGATTCGGTGGAAACAGGCGGTCGCGGCAATCGCAGGCCGCGGACGGATTTTGTCCGAAGCGATCATGCCCAACCGTTGCTCTCGCGCCGTCGCTTTGGCACCCGCCAGCCGCGCTGAAGAGGGCTCCGGTCAGGCCGCTTCGCAAAATTCGTAGCGTTCGAAAGATCGCTGTGTAATGTTGGCCATGGGAGAGGTGATGCATGTATAAAGTTGAACTCACGGAGTCCTATTTTCCGGCGCAAGGCGGACCCGAGCCCGCACCGATGACGATCGGCCACATGCTGCGCCAGTCGGTGGCGGAAGCCCCGGACCAGATCGCCCTCAGGGAGCTGAGCTATGATGGCGCAATCGCCCGCAGCTGGACCTATGCCGGGTTGCTGGCCGACGCCGAGCGGCTCGCCCGCGCGCTCGCCAGCCGCCATGCCGAAGGCGCGCGCATCGCCGTCTACGCCAATAATGTGCCCGAATGGGTGCTGTTGGAACTGGCCTGCGGCCTTGCCGGCGTCATTCTGGTCACCGTCAATCCGGCCTATCAGAAACGGGAACTGAAATATGTTCTCGAACAATCCCGGTCCGAGGCAATCTATTATGTCGCCGAATTCCGCGGCAATCCGATGCAGCAGATCGCCGACGCCGTTTGCGACGATATTCCGGCGATCACTCATCGGATACTGCTGACCGACCATGAAGCGCTCTACGATGGCGAGAACAGCGGCGCGCTCCGCAATCCGAAGCCCGGCGACGCGGTGCAGATCCAGTATACCTCCGGCACCACCGGTTTCCCGAAAGGCGCGCTGCTCCACCACAACGGCCTGGTTCGCAACGGCTATGACACGATGACCCGCGCCGGCATGGAGCGGGGCGATAGTTTCGTCCACCATATGCCGCTGTTTCACACCACCGGCTGTGCCATTCTGGTCCTGGGCGGGCTGGGCAGGGGCGGCACCATGCTGCTGGCACCGATGTTCGACCCGGCGATGGTCGCGCGCGTGATCGAACGCGAACGGGCCCGCTTCATTCTCGGCGTGCCGACCATGCTGGTGGCGCTGATCGACGAGGTTCGCCGTTCGGGGCGGGACGTCTCGTCGACCCGGCGGATGATGTCCGGCGGCTCCATGGTGGCGCCGCAGTTGTGCCGGGATGCCAAGGCGGTCTTCGGCGCGCCGATCCAGATTGTCTACGGTCAGACCGAAACATCGCCGGTGCTGACCCAGGCCTGGTTCGAGGACACGCTCGAGGACCTGACCGAAACCATCGGCCAGCCGGCGGACCATACCGAAATCTCGATCCGCGACCCGCATGACAATCACGTGCTGCCGATCGGGGAACAGGGCGAAATCTGTGCGCGGGGCTATAGCGTGATGCTCGGATATAATGACAATCCGGAGGCCACTGCCGCAGCCATCGACAGCGAGGGCTGGCTGCACACCGGCGACCTCGGGCGGATGGATGCGCGCGGCTATGTCCGGATCACCGGTCGGGTGAAGGAGATGATCATCCGCGGCGGCGAAAATCTCTTCCCTGCGGAAATCGAGAATGCGATGCTCGAACATGAAGCGATAACCGAGGTTGCGGTGGTCGGCATTCCGGACGAGAAATGGGGTGAGCAGGTCGCTTGCTTTTTCCGCAGCAGCGCGGAAAAGCCGTTGCTGGCTGATAATCTGAAGCGCTTCGTCCGCGAACGGCTGTCTCCCCAGAAAACACCGGCTTACTGGATCAGTGTAAACGATTGGCCGCTGACCGGCTCCGGAAAGATTCAGAAGTTCAAATTGCAGGAAGCTTTTGAAGTCGGACAATATGAGCCGCTGAAATAACCGCTCGCCGATCGACAATCGGACCCGCATCCTTGCGTCCAACAAAAAAAGCCCGGAGCGATCTCTCGCCCCGGGCTTCTGTTTTCCATCTGATCGCAAAGATCAGCTCGAATAATACATGTCGAACTCGACCGGGCTCGGCATGGTTTCCCAGCGGCTGACTTCTTCCCATTTCAGCTCGGCATAGGCGTCGATCTGGTCTTTCGAGAAGACATCGCCCTTGAGCAGGAACTCGTGATCGGCTTCCAGCGCGTTGAGCGCCTCGCGCAGCGAACCGCAAACCGTCGGCACTTCGGCCAGCTCAGCCGGCGGCAGGTCATAGAGATTCTTGTCCATCGCCTCGCCGGGATGGATCTTGTTCTCGATGCCGTCGAGGCCGGCCATCAGCAACGCTGCCGACGACAGATAGGGATTGGCAAGCGGATCGGGGAAGCGGAACTCGACGCGCTTCGCCTTGTCGCCCGCGCCATAAGGAATACGGCAGGAAGCGGAACGGTTGCGGCTCGAATAAGCGAGCAGCACCGGTGCTTCGAAACCCGGGACCAGGCGCTTGTAGCTGTTGGTGGTCGGGTTGGAAAAGGCGTTGATCGCCTTGGCATGCTTGATCACGCCGCCGATATAGTGGAGGCACATTTCCGACAGGCCGGCATATTCATTGCCCGCGAACAGTGGCTTGCCGTCCTTCCAGATCGACATGTGGGTGTGCATGCCGCTGCCGTTATCGTCCTTGATCGGCTTCGGCATGAAGGTCGCGGTCTTGCCATAGGCATGGGCGACCTGCTGCACGACATATTTGTAAACCTGCACCCGGTCGCAGGTCTGGGTCAATGTACCGAAGGTGATACCCAGCTCGTGTTGCGCGGCGGCGACTTCGTGATGATGCTTGTCCATCGGCAGGCCCATTTCCAGCATGGTCGCGACCATTTCACCGCGAATGTCCATGCAGCTGTCAACCGGAGCGACCGGGAAATAGCCACCCTTGGCGCGCGGACGATGGCCCATGTTACCGACGTCATAATCGCGACCGCTGTTGGTCGGCAGCTCGATATCGTCGATCCGGAAACCGGAGCGGTCATAGCCGTTCTCGAATTTGACGTCGTCGAACATGAAAAATTCGGGTTCCGGTCCGACATAGATGGTGTCGCCGATGCCGGTCGACTTCAGATAGGCTTCGGCCCGGACCGCGGTCGAGCGCGGGTCGCGGCTGTACAGCGAGCCATCACCGGGTTCGACGATGTTGCAGACCAGGATCATCATCGGGGTGGCGGAGAATGGATCCATATACATGGCGTCGAGGTCGGGACGCAGGATCATGTCGGATTCGTTGATCGCCTTCCAGCCCTCGATCGAGCTGCCGTCAAACATGAAGCCTTCTTCCAGCACATCTTCGTCGATGACCTCGGCGCACATCGACAGATGTTGCCATTTGCCGCGCGGATCGGTGAACCGGACATCGACCCACTCGATCTCATGTTCCTTGATCAATTTGATAATGTCGGATGCTGAATTGCCCATATTTTGGTCCCTTGGTTCTGGTTGATTTGAATTGGTGGCGAAAGAAAAGAACGGTCAGATGGCGTCGTTGTCGCGCTCTCCGGTGCGGATGCGCAGCGCCGATTCCACCGGAATGACAAAAATCTTGCCATCGCCGATCCGGCCGGTCTGGGCTGCGGCGGAAATCGCTTCAACGGTGCGGTCGGCAAGGCTGTCCTCGACGACCACTTCCAGTTTCACCTTGGGCAGGAAATCGACGACATATTCCGCGCCGCGATAGAGCTCGGTATGTCCCTTTTGCCGGCCAAAACCTTTCGCCTCGGTCACGGTAATGCCGGACACGCCGACTTCGTGCAGCGCTTCCTTGACCTCGTCCAGTTTGAAAGGCTTGATGATCGCTTCAATCTTTTTCATTTTTTTACGTCCCCGTGTCCCTCTTCCTCGGCCGTTCCTCTTGCGCAAAAGGAAAACGCCTCAGCCGGGCACAATTGCCCGATTCCATTCAATTACCATGCCAGAATTGATTCGCGAACAGAATCACCGGAATGCTTGCCTGTATTGCTAATGGCTAATCGGGCCGCTGACAATGCCGCCCAAAAAACAGGCATTCACAGAGGTGAATGACCATAATTTAGGCAATTATATACGTTACTTAGCAGAGAATTGGAATTATGCGTGACTGGACAGGCCGGTGTTTTACCCAACCCTATTTCGGGACAATATAGCTATTCTCAATTGAGCGTTGATTCTCATTCTTTTCAGGGCGTGGTTGAGGCAATAGATAACGCGCTTGTTTCGGCCATGGGTGATGAAGCAATTCGAAATACGTGTTACACATCTCGATCAATTGCGGAGATGGTTCTTGAAGCTGCCCTTGACGCCATTGCGCTAAGTCAGACTGGATAAAATCAAAAATATGCGACATGTTCCATACACAAGAGGTTAGCGTGTGGATGTCGCCAATGTCGGTTGGATAATGGAGGTTGAAGCGGACATTGTCGCGCCCATGGGCCTTGAATTTTGTGATGACCGCCCTTTTGTCAACCCGCGTGAATTCGTTCTCGTTTTTAAGCCACACATCATGCACAAACCTATTTCTTTTCGGTGCGATTTTGATGCTGGAAAAATCTAGAACTGCAATCAAAAGGTCCGCCCATTTGTCACTAGGCGGCTCATTTACGATTAGGCGTTTTAAGGTTTCGCAACGTGCGCGAAAATTGTCCATTGACGCTACGATGCAGGCAACTTGAGTTGCGTCAATTTGCAAGAAAATTTCGAATAGCCTATCAATCCGATGGTCGAACGCGGCCCAATGCAAACACAAATCACCTATTTTTTTGGTAATATCCTGGTATTCTTGAGACATGAAAAATTCCGATCAAAAAGACGAAACATACTCCGAAGCGGAAACAGAAGCGCGGCGCGAGGCTACGTTGAAAAAGCTGCTTGAGACGCCGCCTAAGCCTCACAAGGCAAAAAAGAGGAAACCAAAATGACTGATATCAGGCTTGAATGCCTCAAAGTCGCCGTGGCGAGCGGCGCCGATGCCAGCACCGCTACCGCCGTAGCAAAGGAGTTCGTTGAGTTTGTGGAATCTACTTCCCAAGCCCTAAAACGTGCTCCACATTCGAGTGACCGGCAACAGCAGTCCGGCACATAATATAGGTTTTTATGATCCACTCTCTGTCCGAGTTGATGTTTATGCCTTCAAGCTGAACTTTTTCGGCCCTCGCAATGTGTTTCATAAGCTTATAGGCAACTTGTTCTGGTGAATTTTCGCCAATATGGACTACTGGTGCATCTGTCATTTTATTCTCCATGTAAAAATTAGAGAATAACAACCAAACTCAAAGAGTCGATTCAATAATACCGCTTGCGTTTCTCGCCAATCTGAGGGGCCTCAAACGTCCATTTAGGCGGCGAGCTTGTCAGTCCGCCGATAGGTCAGGCGCTTGCCTTCGATGCCCTTAAGAGCAACGGCGGCGCGCTCGCCATCGGTAATGTCGCGGTGGTTATAACGGAAATCAAATTCGGCGGTGTAGCGGCCAAGGTGCGCTTCGCTCCAATGATGATAGGTTCCGATAACGCCGCGCTTCATGATGGAAAAGAAATTCTCGACTGTGTTTGAATGAACGACCCCATGCTTCACATATTCGCCAAGGGAGTGCTTAACGGCGGCATGACCGGCATATTCCTTGCCAACCGTAACGTAGCCACGGAAATCATCGGTCATCAACCAGCTACGGCGGTCTGCGTTCTGGACCAGAACGGAGCGCAGCAGGGGTCCGGTGATCTTGGCGACATGGAAGCTGCGGACATGGCCTTCGCGCTCCACAAGGGCGATTACAGACTGTTTTGTGATAGGGCCGGTGCCCTTGCGCGAACGCTTCGACTTGTGACGGTTTTTGTCCTTGCCGCCGATATATGTTTCATCGGCTTCGACGATCTTGCCGGGGCCACCAATAGGTGCAGGGTTGATAGGGGTCATTGCTTCACGGATGCGGTGGCAAAGGAACCAAGCGGTCTTGTAGGTCACGCCGATGTTACGGGCGATCTGGCTGGCTGAAATGCCTTTCTTGCTGGATGCCAGCAAGTGCATGGCCAGAAGCCATTTATGAAGGGGGACATGGGAGCGTTCCATTACGGTGCCGGTGCGGACTGTGAACTTGTCGCGGCAATCGTTGCACTGGAACATTCCGCGCTGCGTTTTGCCCTTCATGCGGGTGACGTTGGCTGAACCACAGTGAGCGCAAACGGGTTCGCCGTTCCAGCGCGATACTTCGATATGCTTTTCAGCGGCTTTTTCGTCATGAAAAATGGGGTCTGTAAGGTTCGTCATTGGTTGTTTCCTGTATGGTGTAACCACCATAGCAGAATAGCTTGCTAAGTAAAGTATATAATTGCCATAATTTAGGCAAGCATTGGGGCAATCAGTTGCGCCGCTATCACCGCGCTGTTGGCGCGGTCATCTCGGGCAGGTTCTTCTTGGTCCAGATCGACCGGTTCACCACATAATGCCGGATATTTTCCACCTGCTCGGGACTCAGCTGCGAGGCGAAGCCGACCATGCCATGCTGTTTCAATGACCCGCCGGTAACCACCGACGCCCAGGCTTCGGTGTCCGGCAATACGCCGCTCACCCGGAGGTCGGGGGTGAAGCCATTGCCGATCGCGCTGTCGCCATGACAGACCAGACAGTTGCGGCCGTAGAGCGCCTTGCCGGCAGCAATCTGCTCCGGCGTACCGGTCTGTACCGGCGGCTCCCAGGTCACTTCCGTTTTCGCCGGCAGCGCGGGCAGTTTCGCCTTGCCGCCGAGTTTCAACACGACCAGCCGGGGCAGATTGGGCACTTGCCGTGTCACCCCGCCAGCGACTCCGGCGACCAGCGGAAAGGCGCCGCCCTTGCTGGTCAGGAAGGCGACATATTGCTCGCCGTCAACCATATAGGTGGAAGGCGCGCTGACGATCCCCGACTGCATCGGCAGGCTCAGCAGCTCCGTGCCCGTGTCCGCCGCATAGGCCTTGAGAAAGCCGGTGCTGGTGCCCTGGAACACGAGATTGCCGGCGGTTGTCATCGTGCCGCCATTCCAGGCCGCCGGATAATCAACGCTCCATTCGACTTTACCGGTTTTCGGATTGAACGCCACCAGCTTGCCGGTGGTCGCGGCGACCGCGGCCTTGTAGACAGCCTTGTCGTCGGGCAGCTGGCCGATCGCCCAGCCGATGCCGACATTGAAGCCCAGCCGTTCGCGCTTCTTGTCAATCTCCGAGACCGGTATGTCATAGCCCTGCGGAATCTGCTGCGCCGGGATATAGACCAGTCCGGTCTTCGGATTGTAACTCATCGGATGCCAGTTGTGCGCGCCGAGAGCGCCCGGAATGGCGACAAACGGCTTGCCGGTCTTGTAGAACCGCGCATCGGGATTTTCGATCGGCCGACCGGTTGCCATGTCATAGCCTGTCGCCCAGTTGATCCCCTCGACAAAGGGCTCGGCGCTGATCAGCGTGCCGTCGAGCCGGTCGATGACGAAGAAAAAGCCGTTCTTCGGTGCATGGTAGAGCACCTTGCGCATCTTGCCGCCGATCTGCATCTCGGCCTGGATGATGTGCTGGGTCGCGGTATAGTCCCAGGTTTCCGCCGGGGTTTCCTGATAATGCCAGAGATATTTGCCGGTATCGGGATTGACCGCGACGATCGAAGAGAGGAACAGATTGTCGCCTTCGCCGCCCGAGCGCAGGCCGTGGTTCCACGGATTGCCGTTGCCGACGCCAAAATAGAGCTGGTCGAGATCCTCATCATAGACGATGCTGTCCCAGACCGTGCCGCCGCCGCCGGATTCCTTCCATTCGCCATCGCCCCACGTCTGGGCTGCCGCCTTTGCAAATATCTCGTCGCTCGCCGCGCCATCCGGTTCGCCCTTCGGATTGGGCACGGTGTAGAAACGCCATTTCAGATTGCCGTCGCGGGTGTCATAGGCCGAGACATAGCCGCGCACGCCGAATTCGGCGCCGCCATTGCCGATGATCACCATATTCTTGACCACGCGGGGGGCGCCGGTGATGGTATAGGGCTTGCTGTTATCGGTGGTCTGGGTTTCCCACAGGCGCGCGCCGGTATTGGCGTCGAGCGCGATCAGGCGGCCATCGATGGTGCCGAAAAACAGCTTGCCGCGATTGATCGCGACGCCGCGATTGACCACGTCACAACAGGCGTCGACCGCCTTTGCGCCATCAACCGCCGGGTCATAGGACCACAGCTCCTCGCCGGTCTTCGCGTCATAGGCAAAGACCTTTGACCAGGCGGTGGAGATATAGAGCTTGCCATCGACTTCGATCGGTGTCGCTTCCTGGCCGCGGGCGTCGGGCAGGTCCTTGAACCAGGCGATACCAAGCTGATCGACATTGCCGTCGTTGATCTGGGTAAGCGGGCTGTGACGCTGTTCCCTGGCGTCAAAGCCAATGCTGCTCCAGTCCGCTTCCACGGCCACATCGGTCGCTTCCGGCGCGCTGGTCTGGCTCTCGCAAGCCATCAGCATCAATGGCATCAACAATATTCCCAACCTGCGCATCACCCGACTCCTCAAATCGCCGAATGGTTAGCCATCCGTGCAATTTAACTGACTAGCTAAACCGGGGGCGAAAGGTCAAGGATTATAGAAGGGGGGAGGGCGGAAAGGCCAGCGCCCGACGCCGGCCGCAGCCGGCACGGTCCGCTCAGCGCGGCTTCTTGGCAATCGTCGCGTTGAAGTCGGGGTCCTTTTTCGCCACCCAGTCGACAAATTTGCGCACCGCCGGATCGGCGAGCAGCCCCTCGACATCCATGCCGTGGCGCTGCAGCTCGCTGTTCGTGAACTGGGTGATCAGCATCTTCTGGCAGATCGGATGCATCGGCACAGTATCGCGCCCGCCGCGGCTTTTCGGCACCGGATGATGCCAGACAATGGTTGCGCCGGTCGGTCGCCCGCACAGCCAGCAAGCCGGAGCCTCCTCTTCCTCGGGCTGCAGGTCCTGCCAGCCACCATGTTTCGAATGTTTGCGGGCCATGTTTCGGGGTCTCGGTTGGTGGAGGGGTGAGGGGGGTGTCTAGGCCCGCGCGGCGGCAATTGCGAGACAAAGCGTTCGGGCGTAGGGCAGGACAGTCATCCGCCGCCGCGCGAGCCTGTTTAGGGGCATGCCGCTACTCGGTCGTGCACCACAGCTGGGACCACGAGCGGTATCTGCAGGAAGCCTGCGGTCCGCTCCCGCTCAAGGGCGACTATTCTTGCGCTGCTCCGCGGGATAGTCCTCCGGCTTGACGGTCGAGACATTGGGCCGGTCGCTGACCTTCTCGGGCGCCTGCCCGCCGGGGGTTTCCGCGTCCGCGTCTTCGTCCTTGTCTACATCCGCAGCATCCTCGGCATCGCCATAGGTGCCACCGGCCTTGCCCTTGTCCATGCCATAGGAACTGTCCGGCCGGTGCGGCGTCCCGGGCGCAGCGCCGGGATTCAGCCGTTCATATTCGTGGCGATGCTTGTTCTTGTCCTCAATATTGCTGGCCATATCGGTTTCTCCGTTTTCGGGGCATGTGCGAAATTTACGCTGCGGGCGATGGAAGGTTCCGTTGGGGGCGGGCCGGCTCAGCTTTGCTCGCGCTCGCCGCCTCTTTACAACCCCGATCTGCACCAATAGTATGATGGCCAACCGCAAGGAGCTTCCCCGATGGCCACCGTCCGCAAAACCATTACCCTGAGCGAGAGCCAGGACGCCTGGATAAAATCACAAATTGCGCGCGGCGAATTTACCAATGACAGCGAATATATCCGCGATCTGGTCAGGCGCGACCAGTCGCAGCAGGACCGGCTGGCGACGTTGCGCGAGGCGATCGCCGAGGGTCTCGACAGCGGCACCAGCGACAAATCGCTGGACGATATATGGAGCGCCGCCGAAGACCGCGCCGCCAATGGCTGAATTGCGGCTAAGCCGGCGCGCCGCCAGCGATCTGGCCGAAATAGCCGATTATACCATTGCCGAATTCGGCATCGATCAGGCCCGGCGCTATCGCGACCAGTTGCAGGCCTGCTTCCGCTCCCTGCTGGACAACCCGCAGCTGGGCCGCAGCGCCAAAGAAATCGCAGCCGGATTGCGGCGCATCCGCCAGCAGGCGCATGTTGTGTTTTATACATTAGGGCAGGATCAGCTGGTTATCGTGAGAGTGCTGCATCATAGCATGGATTTGGAGCGGGGTTTTTAGGGTTACGGTGACAACTGTGCGCTGTTCCAAGGTCACCATAATGAAGATAAAAGTGCACTGTAACCGTAATTCTGCGAACGTTGATGATCACGCATTAGACACTGTGAACGTTGATGATCACGCATTAGACACTACGAACGTTGATGATCACGCATTAAACACTACGAACGTTGATGATCACATGATCATCTGATCGCAGGTGCTTGGATGGATCAATGAACTGCAAAAAGTGTGCGACCTCATATTACCGAAGGTGATTTGGAAGTTTAAAAGGCACTTTTTCCTTCCGCGATGTTCAATAATTCAGAGAATGCTAATATAGCTGGGCGGCGTCCAGATGCAGGTTGTAACTCTCTCAGCATCCCATTCTCGCGCAACAAGCGCACAATTCGTCTGGCCGTTGCACCTGGAATTTGGACATCTTGTATGAAGCTAGGCGGCTGAAATATCGGCTGTACAAACATCCAGTCCAGCGCACGAACTGCGTATTGCGAGTGAGTCTCGTCCACGATCCAATCACGCAATTTTGTGTGTAACCTCAAAATCTCATCAGCTTTTCTGATGTTTGACTCCGCTTGTTCAGTCACAGCCCGAAGGAAAAAGGCGACCCATCCCGTCCAGTCATTCTCGCTCGATATGGCTAGAAGACGGTCGTAATATTCGTCCCTATGTGCTTCCAAATATTCTGAAAGATAGAAATTAGGTCGCGAAAGTAGCCCTTTTGAATGCAAGAAAAGGGGTACCATCAGCCTACCCAAGCGACCATTACCATCAAGGAAAGGATGAATGGCTTCAAATTCTGCATGAGCAATCGCGAGTTGCACCAATCGGTCAGGTGCCTCCGTGTGGATATAGCTTTCCCAAGACGCCATGCAATCTGCGAGATTGTCCGCTGAACAAGGGACAAAGCGTGCATCCTCAATGCTGCAACCGTGAGGCCCAATCCAGTTGGGAATCTTGCGGTATTCTCCGGGGTCTTTGTTTCGGCCACGAACACCATCCATCAATATTTCATGAGTTTTTTTGATAAGGCGTTGCGACAGGGGCAGGCCTTCGTCCAGCATACGTACGGCTTCGTTCAAGGCGCGTCGATAATTCAGAACTTCTCGAATATCAGCTTTTTTCGGCGTGCTTTCATCATTTCCCCCTTTGGAAGCTTCAAACTCCAGAACCTCACCCAGCGTCGCTTGGGTGCCCTCAATTCTGCTGGAAAGAACTGCTTCCTGAGATGTCAGGGGCGATAGAAGAACATTTGGGTTCGGGATTCCCGACAGAACTCCTTCATATCGTGCCACAGCTGCGCTAGCGGGACCGATAAGTGGAAACAGCATCTCTAAATCGAGGCTTTCTGGCGGAAACGCTCCAAGGTGATAATTAACTGCCACACAATATCCTAGAAAAAATAAGGGACCTCTTAAAGCGAAACGTATTTATAGTCTCAGAAAATTATTTCCCAATGATAACAAGGTCCGAAAACCCCGCGGCTGGCGAGAACTCAAACAGGAGTCGAAGCAATGAAGGACAAAGATTTCACCGGCATCATCCAAGGCATCAAAGACGCAACCGCCTTCGTTCAGGGCAAGCAAACCCGCGCGCTGGGGGTGCCACCACCCAAACCTAGTAAGGCGGGCAATCCAACCCAGCCGCACTCTTCGTAAATATCTCGTTCCCGTCTTCGGTAATCCCGATACTATGCTCGAACTGCGCCGTCAGCGACCGGTCGCGGGTCACCGCTGTCCATCCGTCATCCAGCATCTTGCAGGCATATTTGCCGATATTGATCATCGGCTCGAGAATTACGGTGACAGAATTACGGTGAATTACGAATTACGGTGACAAATTACGAAATTACGGTGACAGTGCACTTTTTCTAAGCTCCCCAATCCCACCTACCGCCGAACCCGATCCATCTTCCCAAACTCGCTATCCAGCCGCGCCACCAGCTTCTTGAGCGCACCGTTCGCGGCCGCCTCCGGCTCACCCGCACGGTCCGATGCAGCAACCGGCTGACCACCCGCCGGGCGCGCTTCGATCGACGCCTCGACGCCGTCCGGGCCGTCGGTGGCGCCATCGATGTCGCGCACATGCACCGCGATCCGTGTCAGGCGGCTTTCGAACCGCGCGAGCCGTTCCCGGACGCGCGTCTCGACCCGGTCGGCCATTTCGCTGGTGCCTTCGATATTGCTGTCGCTGTTGAACTGGAAATCCATGGAAACCCTCTCTAGATTATCTATCATATGATCTACCGCCGAACCGCCGGTTCGTTCCGGACAGCGGGAAATAGCGGGAAGCTGGAGTCGAGATAGGCAGCACGAAAATCTCGCCGGAACCCTCAACCGCATCACCGACGCGACCGCCTTCGTTCAGCGCAACCAATCCCGCGCTCTGGCGGTGCGACCCCTAAAACCTAGTAAGGCGGACAATCCAACCCAGCCGCACTCTTCGTAAAGATCTCGTTCCCGTCCTCGGTAATCCCGATACTATGCTCGAACTGCGCCGTCAGCGACCGGTCGCGGGTGACCGCGGTCCAGCCGTCATCCAGCATCTTGCAGGCATATTTGCCGATAGCGATCATCGAAAAGGCGGCGCTGCCGCCTTTTCCTCTTGCATTTAGGACGGCTATGCCGTACATATTCTGGATGGACAAAGCGCCGATCCATACTGTCGTCGCAACGCTTGCTTTCCAAAAGAGGGTCAGGGCCCTCGGCGTGAACGAGGCCGAACTGAATGCGATTTACGACCTGTATCAGTCCGACCCTGCCTTCGGCAAGATCGAGTCCCGGACCGGCGGTTTGCGCAAGGGGCGGGTGGCAAAGCAGGCCACGGGCAAGAGCGGTGGCTATCGCGTGTTCAGCTTTTTCGCTGACGCCGCCAATCCGGTGTTCCTGCTCTGGATGATCGACAAGACCGACGACGACAGTCTGACCGGCGAACAGAAAAATGCTTTCAAGGCAGCCCTTGCTAAGCTCAAGAAGGAACTGAAAAAATGAAAGACGAAGATTTCAGCGGCATCATGGAAGGCATCGAGGATGCGACCGCCTTTGTTCAGGGAGAGCAGGCGCGTGCGCGCGTGGTGGCGGGGCCGGATATCAAGGCGCTCAGAAAGCGCGTCAAGATGACCCAGGCCAAATTCGCAAAAACCTATCACTTGCCGCTCGGGACAGTGAAGGACTGGGAGCAGGGAAGGCGTCAGCCCGATGCCCCCGCGCGCGCCTTGCTTACCGTGATCGAAGACGATCCCGAGGCGGTGCAAAAGGCGCTGGGAACCGGCTAGTCACCCCTCAATAAGGCGGGCAATCCAACCCCGTCGCACTCTTCGTAAATATCTCGTTCCCGTCCTCGGTAATCCCGATACTATGCTCGAACTGCGCCGTCAGCGACCGGTCGCGGGTCACCGCTGTCCAGCCGTCATCCAGCATC
>PFJE01000126.1 GCA_002783865.1 Sphingomonadales bacterium CG_4_10_14_3_um_filter_58_15 | reverse complement strand
GTAGGATATAAGTAGAACAGATCCTTCGGCTTTCTGATTTGTCATCTCTCGACAAGCTCGAGACAAGCTATCAAATCAGAAACGCTCAGGATGACAAGCTCGGTCTAAAAAGTTTATCGAGCTTGTCAAATAAAGGAGAAAATATGTCACAAAAAATGATTGTTACTGATAAAACCATCCTCATTGATTTTCGTCTGGTTTTCAAAGCTATTCGGGAGGAAAAAGGTGAATGGGAAAAAGTAGAGCAAGAATTGGAGGCTAATTGGGAATCAATGAAGGAAGAGGAATAAGTTGATGCAAATAAGCCTTATAAAAACCCCTGCAACACAGGGGTTTTTTGATGGACTTGCAAAAATAATATTTACCCTATAGCATAAGGATTAGTAATCAAATTGATAAAGGAGAAAACGCCATGTCCCTGTTGCTCACATCAGTCGCATCTGGCGCAGCTTCCAGTATTCCAAGCCGTCAGTACGCCCAACTCAACACCATAGCCGGTTCCAAGATCGGCAGTCGCGCTAACCGGAATCGGCCAACGGGCCGCGCGAGTATAGCACCAGAGCAGGCGTTGCGACATGTCCGAAAGCCTGCTCAGGACGATGGCGTGCGACACCCCACTATGGTCCGGTCGCGGATGGCGGCATTGGTAGTGTCAGCGATAGTTGCAATCCCGACATATGATCACATTTCGGTCATGTTCGATAGCAGCACTGTTGGATTAATGGCGGTCAGCCTGTTGCTCATTCCTTTGCTTAGCCTGATGCGCTGCTTGCTTGATCTGTGCATAAAATAGAGTGATGCTTGCAACGGCCTGGATTACGCCAGTCGCCGGTCTGCTGCTTGGCGTCTCACTGGTCCGGGCAAACAGTTGCAATGTTGCCAGCACCAGACGATTGGTGATCGAACGGCGGGCGGACTGGTTGCTGGGTTTACTGGTCGCTATCAGTTGGGCGGGATTTGTCCTGCTCGGCTTTGCATTTCTGACCCCGATTAACCTCAGATTTCCAACCGATCTTCCGATCACCATGTCGCTAGTGACCGGAAGCATTTTGCTCGGCGTCGGGGCGTTGTTAAACAAGGGTTGTTTTCTGGGGAGTGTTTCACAGCTCTGTCGTGGCAATCTCAACTATTTGCTGACTTTGACCGGCATCGCGCTTGCGCTGAGCACATATAGCCACGCACCCGATACCGTCGACCTGGCTCGGGGACGATACGCGGCTGAAGCCATAACCGCCGTACATCTGACCTGGTATGGCTGTCTGGCCGCGCTACTTTTCTGCGTTATGATCGCGTTCAGCCTGATCAAACTGCACCAGCGCAGGACGATAACGATGATGGCACTGATCATGGTTGGTATTTCGGGCGGGTTCATTTATTCTTTCAACCCGGACTGGAGTTACACATCGATGCTGGATCGTGCCGTACACGGAAACTTAACCGCCCGATCATGGCCACTCGAAGTTGGCGCAGCGAGTATGTTTGTTGGAGCAATTTTCAGTTCAATTCTGGGTTCAAAGTTTACAATTATCCGGCCTTCCTTTCTTGTATCGACCGGCTGTCTCCTTGGCGGCTTCCTGATGGGGCTTGGTGCCAAAATGATCCCGGGAGGCAATGATACGATGATGCTTTGGTCGATTCCCGGACTCGCCGGTCACGGGCTAGCCGCATACTTGATCATGATCCTCACGATCGCATCTGGCTTTGGTCTCTTGAGCCTTGTCAGACCAAGAAAACAAAACGTTTGTCAAAAGCAGGATGCGTGATCAGAAAGGAAGTCCCATGACCTATACTCTTATCGGCTCGCCAGCCAGTTTGTTCACCGGCAAGGTCAGGGGCTATTTGCGCTGGAAAGGCATTTCTTTTGAAGAAATCAAGGCGACGGCAGACGTTTACCGTAACACGATAGTTCCCACGATCGGATGGCCGGTCATTCCGGTCGTCCAGACGCCCGGTGGCACGATACTTCAGGATTCCGCCGAGATCATTGCCCATATCGAAACACACGAGACTGGACCCTCTGTCATGCCCGGAGGGGCGGTGCAGGGATTGGCGAGCTTGATGCTGCAACTCTACGGCGATGAGTGGCTGGTAATTCCTGCGATGCATTATCGCTGGAATTACAATGCTGAATGGATTTACGGTCAATTCGGCCAAACCTCCGCGCCTGATGCGACACCAGAAGAACAATACGCTATTGGACGCAGCGTTGGTGAGAAGTTTCGTGCTATGGTGCCGGCATTAGGGGTGGAGGAAGCTACAATTCCTGGGATCGAAGCGTCTTACGAGGCATTTCTAGAGGACTTCTCCGCGCATCTTGCCTTGCACCCATTTCTGTTCGGCACACGGCCCTCGCTTGGAGATTTTGCGCTGCTGGGCCCACTATATGCGCATCTCTATCGTGATCCCAAATCGGGAGAATTGATGCGCCGGATTGCCCCGCGCGTTGCCCAGTGGGTCGTCAGGTGCCACACTCCGGTCTCCACTGATGGCGGTTATCTTGCTGAAGATGAATGTCCCGCAACAATTTTCCCGATTCTCAAGCGCCAGGCTGCTGAGCAAATCCCCTTTTTGGCCGAGACCGCTCGTCTGCTGGTGGAATGGGCGAGCCAATCATCTCCAGGTGATTTCGTCCCGCGGGCTCTGGGGGAATTGCCCTTCTCAATCGGTGGACGATCAGGCAGGCGTGCAGCGCTGGCATTTTCGCTATACCGGTTGCAGTCGATTCTCGACTATATAGAGAGTCTTGATACCCCGGATCGGCTGCGGGTTGACAAATTTCTTGCAAGTGTAGGCGCTCGGCAGCTTTCCACATTTCGCCTGCCTTGCAGATTGGACCGAAAGAACTATCGGCTAATTCTAGGGGCTGATCGCAGCTAGCCACTATAACCATCTGTTTATTGGGTTCCGAGCTGCTCTTGCCAGATCAAAATACGGTGATCGAAGCCTTTTTCCAGCGTTGGCTTCACTATCAGGAAATAGGGCGAAACATCAAAATCACGCGGGGTAAAGAGACTGTGGTGCCGTATGTGCAACAGCTCCTGAACGCAGCCCTTGCAATCGCGATCTGCAACCAGGCCACGGGTGATTTCCGGCAGAATCGGGTAACGGATCGATTGAAAGGCTTGGGCGATCAGGGTTGAACAGATCGCCTTGGTCGGTTCCCCGCTGCCGAAAGCTATCATGCGCCTGCGCCAAGAAATAGGCACTGGCGGCGTTGGAAAGAGATAGCGGGCAAGGTCAACGACGTTGCGCAAATCATAGCTATCGCCAAGATGGTTCATGGCATTCGCGGTGAGAGAAGCAATATCTTGCGGTGAAAGTCCCATGGGGCGGCAAATGCGCGTGTGCAATCCCCCAAACTCCTGCAGGCTTACAAGTCGGACGCCCTCGACCGCGTCCGCTTCGATAAAGGTTGGTTGCGGCTCCTGATCTGGGACCAGCTGAACCTTGACGCACAAGGCCGCGTGAGACCAGGTTGACTGGGTCAGATATTTGATTGCTGTGCTAATGCGTTGCTTGCCTTCCACAAGCAGGACATCGCCTGGCTTGACTGCGCGCGCCAGAAGAAGCGGATCGGTCGGTGTGTTGACGTATGGCGCGCGCGATGGGCCTGTCAGATATTGTGCAAGCAGGCGACCGATTGAGAACAGCATTGCGATAGGCGTTCCTCTCAGGTTTTTAAACCGAAGACGCCATCAAATGGGGACGCGCCATGTCGCGGAGCACGTCGGCTTCGAGCCGGGATTCCTCTAGCTGCGCTGCTACCAAGTCTCCAATAGATACGATACCTGCGATGGCATTGTCAGCATCAGTCACGATCGTATGTCGGCAGCGATCGCGGGTCATTTGGTGCATAACCGATTTGACGTCGTCACCAGGGTGGCAGACCGGAGCTGGTTTACGCATCAAGCCGGTAATACAATGGCCCATAATTGAAGATCCAAATGTGGAAAGACCTGCCAATATCTCAGGTTGAGATATCAATCCGAGAAGAGCCCCCGTGTCTGCATGAACCACCACAATCGAACCGATGCGCGCCTCGTGCATATTGCTAACTGCCGTGCCGAAATTCTGGTTATGAGCAACCGTTCGTGCTGTTGCTCCTTTTGCGGCGAGTATTGATGAGATTTTCATGTCTGGCCTTTCTGGGTTCTATGTCCCTCCAACATGAAATTCGCTTGATATCATATGTGGGTTACAGGTGGTTTTAATTTCAAGCACATAATCGCCTTATCTGTTTGCGGTTCGAAGCAATTCTTTGATCTCATTGGACGTCTTTGCGCCGGTCAACCGTCCTTTTTCGAGTTCGCCGCGATACACGATCAGTGCACCATAATATTTGAGACGAAAATGCTTCCAAACGTCGTTCGGTGTTTTTTCACCAATTCGGAAGATGACGAAATTACCCAGTTCGTCACTGTTCTGAATATCAGCGATCAAAGGTGCCTGGATCCGACATGCTAGGCACCAGAAAGCGTAGGATTCAACCAGAATTATACGATCGTGCGCTTGTGCATTGGCAAAGGCAGCTTCATCGAAATCTTGCCCATACACTACGATACGCGCTTCGGCCGCGGCTAGGCTGATCGTGCTGGTTACTAAGATCAACATTAAGTGCCAATATTTTAGCATATCTGGCTTTCGGTTTTTCGTTTAAGTTTCGCACTTCATTCGCGTCAACAGAGGTAAATGTTACCGGCGACAAGGCGTGATTGTAACTTTCTGCTTCCTATAGCTGAATAACATGAGATCAAAACTGGAGAGAAACATGAAAGCCATATCATTACTGCTGCTGCGTATAGCGACGGGTCTGCTGCTATTGATCTGGGGTGTTGTCAGATTGGGCGCGCCAGAAATGGGTGCCCATGTAAGCAACAAATACTACGGCGGCTTTGGTCACGCGGCCGCAATCCAGGCGATGTGGGGAATTGCTCTGGTGATTGTCGGCTTGCTCTGCATAGCTGGCCTCTGGCGACGTTTCAGCTATGCGGCGCAGGCAGTCATTTTGGTGACCGGCGCGCTTTCCATCTGGAAATATCTGCTTGATCCGCTGGGCCTCTATCTGCTTACGCGTGAGACAAGCCAGATACTCTTCTTTCCCTCGCTTGGAATGGCCGCTGCAACTCTTGTTCTCTTAGCATTCCGCGACGAAGATACGTTGTCACTTGATGCAAAATTTGCATGATTCTGAAAGAATATTTTCAAAACTTTGTAAGGTTGAGCGAGAGGCGGCGACAAACTGACATAAATCAAACGTCATTGATTGGTTTTGTCCTGTCCAACCATTTCACCGGAGATCTCATTTGACTTTTCTTAATCGCGCCGCTTTGGGCTGCGCCCTTACCACTCTTGCCGTTACACTTCCGTCACCATCCTATGCACAGCAGGCCGGATTGCAGATCGCGGTAATCAATGCAGAAACGGGCGAACCGCTGGCGGGAATTGAAGTGGTGATTGAAAACAGAGCCATTGGGCTGCTGCGTGTTGAACGCAGCAATGCACAAGGCATGGTCCGGCTGGAAGCACTGACAACCGGTGGAGCCTATACCGTCTCGACAACGGGTTCGGATCAATATGAAAATACCAAAGCTCAACCGGTGGCGCTGCGATCCAATTTCGCCCGCAGCGTAACCCTGCGCCTCAACCCTGTTGGGGCGGCAACCATTGTCGTTACGGCAAGCCGAGCCGTCACCGGGATTAATAACGTGAACGCTGAGATATCAGCTTCTCTTTCGGATAGAGAGCTGCGGGCGCTGCCGGTCGAGGGCCGGGACGTCATTGGCGCGCTTGTCCGCCTCCCCAATGTTGTCGCATCGACAGGCTTCTTCCCTGAAGCGCCAGGTATTTCCATCAACGGTTCGAATGGACTGGATACAAACTATCTCATCGACGGGCTCGACAATAACGAGAATTTCCTCGGGGGAGTGAAATTCCCTGTGCCTCTAGGCTTTACGCGCGAAGTCACGGTACTCGCAAACAGCTATTCAGTTGCCTATGGCCGGACGCCCAATGGGATTGTCAATTACACCAGCCCGTCGGGCAGCAATGATTATCACGGCGAAGTTTATGCGCTGGTCCGCCCTGGACGCCCGCTCGATGCGCGGTCCGCCTTTGCGCGCCGGGATCTGAGCGGAAATCCGGTTGGAGAGAGCTTTGAGCGCTATCAAACAGGGGCGAGTATCGGCGGCCCCATCGCTCGCGATAAGACATTTTTCTATGCCAATTTTGAATATACCCGTGATCATAATCAGCAAATTGTCGATGCTCCTGCGCTAGGCACGGTTGCCAATGTTACCGGCAATAATGAATTTTACCTCGGATCAATCAGGCTCGATCACCGGTTGACTGACGACTGGACGATTGGCCTGCGCGCCAATATCGGCCGCGTCACGATTGATCGTCCAGGTGGGGCGCTGGGCGGCGGCAATGTCACATTTCCCAGTGCCGGATCCGATCAAGATCGATTTTCGACTGTGGTAGCTGCCACTGCCAGTTATTCGGGCGATGATTGGAACTATGACGGCGCGTTACAGTTCAGCCGATTCCGCTGGAACTATGGTAAGCCCAAGGGACCCGCTGGACCGCAGGTTTCGATCCAGGATCAGAGCGGACTTACAGTCGGTGTCATCGGCCATCCGGGCTTTGTCTTCAACGATCTGGAGGAAACCTGGCAGACGACGCACCGCCTCCAGCATCAGCTTGGCAACCACCGGTTGAGCATTGGTGCCGATCTGATGCATTCGGATTTCGCGCTTCTGGGTGGGGGTAATCCCGATGGTAATTTCACTGTTCAGCTGACGCCAGCACAACTGGCCTCGCTTTCGGGCAATGGCCTCGCACTGTCAGCTAACGACGTTCTCGCACTCAACCCGGCGGTGCTCAACTATTCATTAGAATTGCGGCCGCAAAGTTTTGGCACCGGACAGACACAATTGGCCTTTTATGTCGAGGATGAATGGCAGCTTTCTGCCAAGCTTACCGCAACTCTTGGGGTTCGGTGGGACTATGACAGCCTGACCGCCAAGGGCGGAACCGGCGGTGACAAGGATAATTTCGCGCCGAGATTGGCGCTGAATTACCGTCCGGACGCGCGCTCATCCTTCCGGTTCGGCGCAGGGCTTTTCTATGGCAAGCTCAGCTACGGTGTGATTTCAGACGCGCTCCAGCGCAATACCACTTCTCCAGCCTTCCTGACGCAGCTCGGACAATTGCAGGGTCTTGGGATCATTCCGCCAGGCACCAATTTAAGCGATGTCACTTTTGACGGGAATTTGACTGTGTCCCCAGTCTGCGCGACCACAGATGCCTGTCCTTCGCCATCGGCGGTGCAGGATCTGCGTGACACCGCTTTACTCAATGAAGCACGTATCTTGAATCCGGATGGCTATAAGAGCCCGTATAGCTTGCAACTCAGTGGCGGCTATCAATATCAGGCAAGTGATACGATCAGCCTGAGTGCGGATATCATCTATAGCCGCTCGCATAATTTGGTCCGACTACGTGACCTGAACGCGCCCGCGCCATTCACGCCAAATCTCGCTAATCTGACCAACGCGAATATTGTGCTGCTTGAGGCACTACCTGATAATACAGCGCGGTTCGCATTGGCACAGTCTCTTGGACTGGTGCGCTCGCAAGCAGAAGCCGATGCCACTCGCGCAGTTGCATTGGTGCCCGGCGGAGCACGGCAGATTACGGTTTCCGAGACTGCTGGCACTGCCACCTATCGCGCGCTGAACCTGCAGGCGAACAAGCTTCGAGGAGATGACTTTTACGCTTTCCGTCTATCCTATACGCTCTCAAAACTAACCAACAACACGGATGACATTAACTTCAGGGCATCCAACGCCAATAATTTTGACGCTGACAATGGCCCTTCGGCCAATGACCGCCGCCATGTTATTTCGGCAGTCGGTTTCCTGTATCCGGTTGACGGACTTACACTGACTGTTGCAGGCCTGTTCCAATCCGGCCAGCCGGTTAATCTGGTGCCTGATGCTAGAATTTTTGGGACGCAGGATTTGAATGGTGATGGCGCATCGTTTGGTGAGAATTTTGTAGGCAATTCAGACCGCTTTCCTGGCTCTACGCGCAATTCAGCGCGCTTGCCTTGGTCTACATCGGTCGATCTGGGTGTGCGCTACGCCGTCCCGGCCTTTGCAGGTCATCTGGAACTAAGTGCGGACGTGTTTAACCTTCTCAATGCCAATAATGAATCCGGTTTCGCTAATGCAGCGACCACATCTAATCAGGTGCAATTTGGAGGCGGCGCTCCGTTCATTCAGCGCAACGCCGGGCCGCCACGCCAATTCCAGTTCGGGGCGGCTTGGAAATTTTA
Source organism: Sphingomonadales bacterium CG_4_10_14_3_um_filter_58_15 (assembly GCA_002783865.1). Classification (GTDB taxonomy): domain Bacteria; phylum Pseudomonadota; class Alphaproteobacteria; order Sphingomonadales; family Sphingomonadaceae; genus Parasphingorhabdus. The sequence continues at coordinate 8,975 of PFJE01000126.1, read as the reverse complement.
GGGGTCGAAACAGCAATGGCGATTCTACAACAAGGGCAAGGTCTGGTTGGAATATCCCTCATGCTGTTGCTCGCTTGGATTTTGTCCGAGGACCGCAAGATGCGCCCAAGCTTGCGCTGGACCTTTGGCGCAGTGCTGTTGCAGATTGCGCTTGCGCTCGCGGTTACACGGATACCTTTTATCTGGACAATTGTTGGCTTCGCCAATCAAGCAGTTTCCGCGATCGAAAAAGCAACGCTGGTCGGTTCGAGCTATATGTTTGGCTATACCGGCGGGGCACCGATTCCCTTTGTCATGAAGCCTGGCGCTGACGATCCTGTTGTCATTGCTTTTCAAATATTGCCGCTGATTATTACATTCTCGGCGCTCTCTGCTTTGCTCTGGCATTGGGGTATATTGCGCGCGATGGTGCGCGGCTTGTCCTGGGCGTTGCGCCGCACACTAGGTGTCAGCGGCGTAGTAGGGCTGGGCGGCGGTGCGACGATGTTCCTCGGTGTGGTAGAATCGCCGCTTGTAATGCGGGCATGGTTTGACAGGATGAGCCGGTCGGAGCTGTTCACGATCATGGTGCTGATCATGTCGACCATCTCCGGAGCCATCCTTATCCTCTATGCTACCACCTTGTCCAAGACGGTTCCCAACGCGGTGGGGCACATGATCGTTGCCTCGCTAATCTCATTGCCCGCGGCGGTGCTGATTGCGCGATTGATGGTGCCGGGGGACGGGTCAGTGAGCGCCGAGGACGCACAGCCAGATTTGGCTTATGAGAGCAGTATGGATGCGCTCATCCGGGGCACCATGGAGGGTGTCCAACTTGTGCTAGCGGTCATCGGTGTTATCATCGTGGTATTTGCGCTGGTCAATCTGGTAGATCAGATGCTCACCTGGCTGCCGCTTATCGATGGCCAGCCGCTCACCCTCAGACGAGGGTTTGGCTGGCTCTTCGCGCCGCTCATGTGGGCCATCGGGATACCGTGGGATCAGGCACCTGCTGCCGGTGCGCTGATGGGCACCAAGGCCATTCTCAATGAATATGTTGCCTATCTTGACCTGGCGGCAATTCCTGACGGTACGCTTGATGTCCGCAGTACGCTTATCATGACCTATGCATTATGCGGCGTCGCCAATCTGGCAAGCGTTGGATTGCTGGTTTCCACGATTGGCACTTTGGCGCCGGCGCGCCGTTCCGAAGTGTCAGCACTTGGAATGAAAAGCTGGATTGCAGGCAATATGGCATCGGCGATGACTGCAGCTGTCATCGGCCTTGTGACACAGGTTTGAAAACAGATGCTTGATGCAAAAATCCGCCCCCTCATTGATCCTCCGCTCAATGCTTTAGGGTGCCGGATCGCATCATTGGGGATTGGCGCCAACAGCATCACCCTAGCGGGCATGATCGTGGGTCTGAGTTCAGGCGTGTTAATCGCGCACAGCTATTTTTCAGTCGGTCTTGCGCTCATTCTGTTGAGCCGGCTGCTTGACGGCCTTGATGGCGCCGTCGCGCGGGCGACAAAAATCACAGATTTCGGCGGCTATCTCGATATTGTCGCCGATTTTGCCTTCTATAGTGCCGTGCCCATCGGGTTCGCGTTCGCGGCACCCGACAACATGCCGTTTGCGCTGCTGCTGGTTGCCAGCTTCACTCTGACCGGGATCAGCTTTCTGAGTTTCGCGGTGTTGGCGGCGAAGCGCGGACTGGAGACCGCCGATCATGGGCAAAAAAGCTTCTTTTACAACACGGGTCTGGCCGAAGGTGGGGAGACAATTGCTGCCTTCATTTTGATGTGCCTGTTTCCTGGGCATTTCGCCATCATCGCCTCGATCTACGCCATTATGTGTCTTCTGACGGTAATTCAGCGCAGTGTTGCAGCATTTATTACCTTCAAGTAATCTTCAGCCCTAAAACAGGAGCAACCAAAATGCCGATCTTCCCTTCATTGCCTGAGGATCATCAATTGGATAGTATTTTCAAACGCTTTCCCACAACGGCTGCACCGCTACTTGAATATCATGACCGGGTGCTGCGCGATTCATCGCCGCTAACAGTAGCCGAGCGTGAGCTCATTGCGGCCTATGTCTCGGGCCTCAATTCCTGCACCTATTGTCACGGTTCGCATGTGCTGGCCGCAAGCGCCTTCGGTATCGACGAAAGCCTGTTTGAAGACTTGATGACTGATGTTGATAGCTGCACAATTGATGCAAAGCTGAAACCATTACTGCGTTTTGTTCGTAAGCTGACATTGACACCCAGCATGATTGCCGAAGCTGTTTATGCGGCCGGTTGGGATGAACAGGCGCTGTTCGATTCCATCAGCGTTTGCGGCCTGTTCAATCTGATGAACCGAATTGTCGAAGGGACGGGAACGCAGGTCAATCCGCTAGCCATGCCTGCGGAGGACACGGAAGCGCGCAAGGCTCGGTTGGCCGGGGGCACCGATTCCAGCGATCCCCATCGGCCCGACAGGAGTTACTCCAAACTCGCGGTGATTTGGGGAATTGAAAAATAGTACACACCGCAAAGACTTAATCGATTTGGACCCCACAGCCAACTCGGCTACGCGCCTTCGGTATGGGAAAGTTGCGGCGATGAAAATTTAAGTATCATTGCGAACATCTAATCCGGAGAATCAACCGGCTCGGTATTCGTTGCAAAAAGACCAGGCGGCGTTCGTTGCCAGGTGTCTTTGATTAAACCGTTCTCGACACCGATGTCGAATAGTCGGCGCATTTCCGGGCCATCAAATTCCTGCTTCGACTGCCATTTGAAGCTGGCAGGCATTTCCGTGTAATAGAAGTCATTTCCGCGGGCCTTCGCGATGGCGTATATCTGATACAAGTCACCTCGCCCCATCGACTGGGTCATGGATTCAACCGTGCGGGTTACGATTTTCCCGAGACTGCGTTTTGTAATTTTTTCTTCCGGGATGAATTTTGCGTTGCGGATGACGAACATCCGCGGCGTGGGATAATAGTCGAAACCGGCAGAACGGGCCTCCGCAATCGCTGCCGGGAGATCAATTACAGCCAGCGGAACAAAGAATTGGGCCTGAACGCCGCCATCCACATGCATTTCATCATAAGTTTTACCATCGGCAGTGACGTTGATCATCACCGGAGGCATCGCTATCGGAATCGAGGCAGATGCGAGCAAAACCTTCCGAAATAAATGGAGTGCATCTGGCGCGTTGCTGTTCGCGATTGCACCCAGATTCCAGATCGTCAGTTGCTGTGTATCCAGGTTGGTGGTGCCGACATAAAGCCGTCGCCCTTGTCGGTATTCTTCAGCGATAGCTTCCAGCATTTCAGATGTCACAATAGCCGAAATCCGGGCGCTGAGCGGATCAGTCTTGGCGAGAGAATCCTTTGTCAATATGCCGACGAGACCACGCCGATCGACGATATCCTTGTCATTTTCGATGGTCCGAAACGCAATCGCGAGTTTTTCATCCCACTCGCTACCCAGAAACGCGAATGGTGCGATTAAAGCACCGGTACTAATGCCGGTTACAATCTTGAATTCTGGTCGCTGTCCTGACTGTGACCAGCCATTCAACACCCCCGCCCCATAAGCGCCAAATCCGCCGCCGCCAGAAATGATCAGGACACAAAATACCGGCTGTCCCACGCGTTTGTCACAACCTGCCTCGGGACCGCCATCAACCATCGCCTTTGCAAAATCATGCTGAAATGGAAGATTGGGTTTGATACCAAGAGCCCTGATATTGTCAGGCATACCCGCAATTCGCACCTCCCCGTGATGACCAAAGGGAAGCGCGTTGCGCGGGAGGGTAGCACACGAAGAAATGGTTGCGGACGCAAGCAAAAGCGCTGCATGATGCAGGAATTTGTTATGCCGGATTGCTCTGTCCATCACTGATTATCCCCCCTACACATGATGATTAGCCCAAGTCGCAATCATATTGCCGACAAATTCGGCATCTGTTTTGTTCGAAATCAGGTGATCGGCGTTGTCGAGGGAAACATAGCTTTTTGGATGTTTGGCCCACCCGAAAATTTGCGACGCATTCTCTATTCCGACCGTCGCATCCAAAGGCGCGTGCATGACCAGCAGCGCCTTATCCAGATTTCGTACATGCTCCTCAAGACGCGCGGTGCGTACGTCTTCGATAAATTGCCGCTTGATAGTGAAGGGACGGCCAGCGAGATGAACCTCTGCCTCGCCATCTGTCATGATTTTTTCGACTTGATCGGCAAAGTTATGGGCCACATGGGCAATATCCGCTGGCGCTGCCAGCGTCACCACAGCCTTTGCGGAAGATATATGTCTAGCCGCCGCCAGTATTGCAGCGCCTCCCAGAGAGTGCCCTATGATCAGAGTAGGCGGTTGCAAATGCGCTTGCATATGCTTCGCCGCCGCCACGAGATCTTCAACATTCGAGGAGAAATTGGTGTTGGCAAAATCTCCTTTACTGGCTCCCAGGCCGGTAAAGTCGAAGCGCAGAACTGCAAAACCCCGCTGGTTCAACACTCTGGAAATACGGGAAGCCGCATAAATATCCTTGGTACAGGTAAAGCAATGGGCAAAGAGCGCAAATGCTCGGATCTCGCCATCGGGTTTGTCCAGCCGTCCGGCAAGGAGATGGCCCTGACCGCCGATAAAACTGATACGTTCAGCAATCGTCACCATCAGGATGGCGGTGTTTCGAGGGCGCGGGGGGATGCAATGATGTCCGGCCTCGGATATAATCTGTCCATCGGCACCGATTTCCCGTCCGACTGGACGATCCGTACATGTTTTCGCCCCATCAGACGCGGTCGGCTGACACCGCAACTGTGCGAAATGATCTGTACCTCGTGAATCATGTTCATGCAGTAATTCGCTACCTTTACCGACTTCTCTTCCGGATTGAGGCCCTTCTGCAGATGGGCTTTATGGGTCGTGATGCCGGTCGGGCAGGTGTTCTTGTTGCACTTCAGCGCCTGAATGCAGCCAAGCGAGAACATGAAGCCGCGCGCCGAGACAACAAAATCGGCACCTGTAGCGATAGCCCATGCCACTTCGGACGGGGTGACGAGCTTGCCCGAGGCGACGATACGTGTCCGTTCCCGCAAGCCATATTTATGGAGGATATCGGAAACCAGCGGCAGAGATTCGCGGATCGTCAGGCCGACATTGTCCATCAACGCCATAGGGGCCGCCCCCGTACCGCCATCGCCGCTATCGACGGTGAAAAAATCCGGTGCGCTTTCTGGTCCACGGATGCAAATTTCAGCGCATAGTTCCTCGATCCAGCCATAGGCACCAATTACCGCCTTGATGCCCGTTGGCTTGCCTGTCACCGCGCGAACGCGGCCAATCATATCGAGCAGGTCGCCGACATCGTTAATTTCAGGATGACGATTGGGGGAAATTGAATCTTGGCCCTCAGGGATGCTCCGGATCGCCGCGATTTCTGCAGTAACTTTGATCGCTGGCAGGATGCCGCCCTTGCCCGGCTTGGCTCCCTGGCTCAGCTTGATTTCAAACATGCGAACCTGTTCGTGCGCGGCGATCTCCTTCAGCTTGTCGTCGGACAGATTGCCGAACTGGTCGCGCACACCATATTTGGCGGTGCCGATTTGCATGATGATGTCGGCCCCGCCTAACAAATGATAGGGCGATAAGCCGCCTTCGCCGGTGTTCATCCAGCAACCGGCCAGTTTCGCGCCTTTCGACAGCGCCAGAACCGCCGGAGAGGACAGGGCACCAAAGCTCATTCCCGAAATGTTGAAAAAGGATGGGGCGTGAAAAGGGATGCGGCAATAGGGCCCGATTTCAAGTGGCTGCATCTCGACTGCATCATCATCCAGCGTCGGAAAGGCACAGTTCACGAAAATAGCGGTGCCGACAGGCGTCAGGCTCTTGGTCGAACCGAAGGCGATGGTGTTGTCATGTTCGTGGGTCGCCCGGTCCACCCATTCGCGCTCGGCGCGGTTGAAGGGCATCTCCTCTCGGTCCATGGCAAAGAAATATTGTCGGAAAAATTCGCCGAGTGTCGTGAACAAAGAACGAAATCGGCCAATGACCGGGAAATTTCGTCTGACCGCATCCTTCGTTTGGATCATATCCAACACGAACAAAACCATTATGAAAAGAGATATACTTCCAACGGTAAAAATGAAAATATTCGATAGTAGATCAATTTTGTTCATGGGATCGATGCCCTCTGCCGAAGCATTATAAAAATTACGGAAACGTAAATCTGGTTTTGACGGGTCAGGATGCTTTATGAAGCAAGGCTATTCGATGCCCAATTTTGTGATTTTCGCATCAAGGTCGATAGGGCGGATCGCCAAAAGGTCGTTGTCGCTCTCAAATACGTCTTGGGGAGCGGCACACGCAGAGCCCAATCGGGCCAGCTTCTGATCCCGCTCCCGCAGCATGTCAGCTATTTCATTGCGATAAAGTGCGACCATAGCGGTCAGGAACCGGTTCACGGTGTCGTCTTCCGTGGTCTGGTCAACATTATACCGGTCAAGATGCGCGATCATCACCGGCGCGGCATACATAAATTCATCCGTCACCCAGCGGTTGGTCGCAAACCAGCTTATAGGTATACCCTGGTGGTCGATCGACAATCCGGCAATGTGCGTCACGAAAGCCAGCGCGTCCTCGCCCTCCGCAGGTTGGGCGATTGGCGGCACCCCGTCTTCCATCTGTGTCCGATGCAAAAACAGGTGGAAATGGCCATGTTCTTCCGGATCGCGGTCTCCAGGGGCATGGACATGATAATACCAGCGCGAGTGGGTGATCTCGTCGCGGGCGTCGTCGTCAGGATAATGCTCCCACCAGTGAATATCCGCAGTGCCAAGAACACGCGCCATCAGCGGGCATCCCTCGGCGGCCATTTGGGTTATGGTCTCGACCACCATATGCGCTGCCTCGATTATTTCCATTGGAAAGCCAAATCCCATCCGCCCGCTGTCGCCATGCGACTTCGTTTTGGTGGCCAGCGGCGGGGCTTATCCACCGCCGACCGAAACCGGTTAGCAACCAGGTCTATGCTTTGGGAGCACAGGATTTTGGCGAGCAAGTTTTCGCTGCGCATCCAGTAGCTGCGCAAGTTGCCGCTGCGCAAGTCTGAGCAGCACAGGAGGCTGAGGCACATGGTTTGCTGGTGCATGAATGTGCTGCACAAGCTTCAACATGCTTCTTGTGACTTGCAGAACATTGGGCGATGGCTGCCCCTGGCACGGCAGCTGCGAGACCGCCGGCAACGATGAACATTGAAGCAAATTTTGATTTCGTCATTTTGGTTTCCCTTGAGTTAAAAGGATCGGACAAAATCGCCCAATCCCCGGTTTTGATCGGAAGGCGCAATTACCGGAAGAAGTCTGACTGCGAAGGCACCAGACCCATTCCTGAATAAAGTCACCCGCCGATGAATCATGGTTTGCCCGAACAGCCAGTTGCGGCGCAGGGTTTGGCACTGCATGCGGCGACCGAGCATCCAGTTGCGAGTGAACCATCCGCATTCAATTCGGTGCTCATTTCAACTGTCTCATCGGTCGTTTCATCTGCGGGCTTAGAGCAAGCTCCCGTTGCAATGGTCAGGCCGCCAACCACCAAAAGCATCGACGCCAGTTTACGATTTTCCATTAATATCTCTCCACCAAGAAATAAGGCAAGGCACCAGTTGGCGTCCCCTTTCGAAACTGCTGTTCGCCAGTTGGGCAATGAAAGTTACAGATTGATTGCAATTAGCATTCACGAGAACTGTGGCCTATTATCTTCGCCAGTGTTGCGAGGGCTTTGCGGTCGAAACCGGCGTCGAGAAGTGCGGGAACCAGATCATGGGCTGCGCCGTCGGATTGTCTGCACAAACAGGCATATTGCCGCAGGCATTCCAGTTCAGGGTTGGCCAGCGGCGCTTTGTGCATCCATTTTGGCTGCATGCCGAACACTGAAGCCATGCGTTTCAGACGCAGAAGGATTCTTGGAAAGCAGCCTCTGTCGCCAACATCGGATATGGCGATATGAACGACCCTCCACTGCAGCTTGGTCAAAGTGGGCCTGACGATATCGCCATTGGAAAAACCTGGTCCGGCATTTTTCTGAGCAATCAACATTTAAATTTGCCTGCCTGAAAAACCGCGTCAGCCATGTGCAGGCTGACGCGGCAGGGGGATGGCCGAATAGGGAAGAGAGAGTTATCGGCGCTACCTATTGTTCGGGAGAATGTCAGATTCGGTTACAAGGCGACAAACGGCCTTCAGGTTTTTGGCGATCTTGCGTGTATTTTGAGTTCATTCAAGCTTTCGCGCGTGGCCCGCTTTTGCGCTTTCTATCCCCGGCACTCGCACGAGTAATTCGTGCAGCCTGTTCGCGTCGGCATTTCATTTTCGCTGCACCTAGCGATATTCCGGATTGGGATGATCAAAACGCGCACCGTCATTCCAGGCGCGGCGACTGTTGCCATAAGCTGGCAGGCCACCAGCGTTTTTGAGCATTTGCGCACTATGCATCAGGTTCCAGGCCAGGAAGGTCGAGTTGCGCGCGGTGAATTCGCTATCGAAGCCGACCCGCGAGCCATCATCCTTTTTATCGCCATAGGACGGTCCGGGACCAATCTCTCCGATCCAGCCGGCGTCGGGCTGCGGCGGGATCATATAGCCGATATGGGCCAGCGAATAGAGCATGCCCATGGCACAATGTTTCACGCCATCCTCGTTGCCGGTGATGATCGCTCCCGCTGTCTTGCCATAGAAAATATACTGGCCCTTGTCATTCATCTCGCCGCTGTGCGCATAAAGCCGCTCGATGATCTTGCGGCATTCCGAAGAGACTTCGCCAAGCCAGATTGGCGTGCCCAGTACCAATATATCCGCGTCCAGCACCGCCGCGCCAATCTTGGGCCAAGCGTCCTCAGCAAAGCCATGCTCGGTCATATCGGGATAGACGCCAGGCGCGATATCATGATCGACGCTGCGAAAGGACTGCACGGAAACCCCGGCACCTCGCATGATTTCACGGA
>PFJE01000151.1 GCA_002783865.1 Sphingomonadales bacterium CG_4_10_14_3_um_filter_58_15 | reverse complement strand
CATTCTGCCCAGAAATCGAGAATGACGAGCTTCTCCATGCTCGGTCCCACGACCTCTCGCTGGAAAACTTCTACCGCTTTCTGTTCTTCGACTGTCAGTCCTGCTGTTGCCACATCATGCTCCTGTTATGACGCCTGGCCAATGCCCGGACCAGCGCCCAAATCATTTATCTAGAGCGCTTTATGTGGGGTCCGGCGCGTCAATGCCAAGCATATTTTTGCATTTGCTGCGTTGCAGAGTAGGATTGGGGCTTGCGGGGTATAAAAACCCATGCTAACCGCGCGCCTCAATCTGCTGATGACGATACCCATGTCACAGCCGCCGAGCGGGCGTAGCTCAGGGGTAGAGCACAACCTTGCCAAGGTTGGGGTCGAGAGTTCGAATCTCTTCGCCCGCTCCAGTTTTTCGGACAAAATGACAATCCGGCGGATTGTCATCCGAAAAACTCCCGACCGCAAGGGAGGGTGGCTTGCCTAAGGGTTCCCCAACACAATCTCCTGACAAGTTTACTGCTCCGAGGCGAATGTATCAATCCGGCGGATTGTCATCCGAAAAACCTCCCAAGCGCGAGCTAAGGAGGCTTGTCCATTAACGGATGCTGCGCCAGAGATTCCCGGCTTTACTAGGACGATGAAGGTTCTGACGGTCAGTGCAAGACAACTTCCCGCCCTCCAAAGCCTAACCTTCCCGCGCACTCACAATCCGGGTCACCAGCTCCAGATCATCCGGCTTGTCGACATCGATCGCCGCTTCCGCAAATGGCAATATGATCGGTTCGGCGCTGAGCGACAGGCGGTTGCCGGCCCGGGCCATCGCATCCTTGAAGCTGATCGTGCGGCTGAGCGCGCGGAGCAGCAGCCGGGGACCGAAACGGGCGAATATTTTCCAGCCCTTCTTGCGATCCTGCTCGACCGATGACCAGAAGGCGACCGCCGGCTTTGCCTCGGCATTGTAGAGGGCAAAGAGATTGGCACCGCTATAGGCTCCGCCACGGAATTTCAGCCAGGTGCGGCGGGCATCGGGATAGGCGGCCAGCATCGTCCGGCGCTCGACCACGCCGACCGCGACATTCTGTCCGTTGTGTCCGGCAATGAAGCTGTCGATGATTTCTCCGGTCAGCAGCGCATTGTCGGCGGTGGTCACCAGCACCGGCCAGGGTGCATCGGCGGTGCCGACCACGGCGTGGATGCTGGTCGCGATGCCGTCGCCCGAGGCCATGAAGGCGATGTCGTCGCGCTCGGCCAGATCGCTGCCGAGCGCGGCTCTCAGCGCCTGCGTCGCCTGTGCCATGATGACGATCCTGCCGACATGGCGCGAGGCCAGCAGTGCGCGCACCACCCGTTCCAGCATGGTCTGGCCGGCGATCGGGATCAGCGCCTTGTAGGGAACTCCCGACGCCTCCGCCATCAGGTCCGGTCCCGGGCGCTGGCCGGCCATGATGATCGCGGTCCACGGCGTGGGTCCCGTGACCGGGCCGGAGGACGACGGGGCGGCCCGGGTGCTCGAATCATCAACAGGGATCAAGGGTTTCATGCTCATTTTCCATCGCAACCGGCGAAAAGGCGGTAGGCCCGAGCGCCTTAGCCGCCGGGCGCGCTTTTGCAAAGCGGGACCGGCAAATATCGGCACTGCTATCGCGATACCGCTGACCCGTTGGTGACCGCGTAGACTTCTGCCAAAAATATGTCCAAGGACAGGGCAGGGCGGAACGGTTCCGCCTTTGGCCAGCGAACAAACGGGTCGGACATCCGATGGAAGCAGAATGAAAACTGGAAAATCCGGCGACCGCCAGCGCATCGGCTTCTTGTTCAATCATGACGAGATGCACCAGGTCGCCCATATCGCGCCGATCATTTCCGCGTTGCAGCGGCGGGCGCCGAATGCGCGTGTCGAGGTCATCACATCCAGCGAAAGTCAGGCCGACGCAGTTCGCCAGTTCCTCGATCCCGCTTTGCCGACGCCGGCTTTCTGGTCGATCCGTCCCCATCCCGGCATTCGGCTGGTCGAAAAAATGCTGGGCAACATCGTGCCGCTCAACCGCCTCAGCAGCCTGAAGCGCAGCACTCCTCTATTCCGGCAGTTCGATGCCCTTGTCGTGCCCGAGACAACCACGACCTTTCTGAAGAAAAATGATCAGGCCGACCGGCCAAAGCTGATCTTCTTTCCCCACGGTGCGGGTGACCGCTCGATCGGCTTTTCACCGGAAATAAGCCTGTTCGACTATGTGCTGCTGCCCGGCGCAAAAACCCGCGACCGGATGCTGGCGGCTGGCGTCATTCGCCCCGACAATCACCGGATCGTCGGCTATCCCAAATTCGAGGCCTATGGCGATCGCCCGCCTGTCAAGCTGTTCGACAATGGCAGGCCGACCGTTCTCTACAATCCGCATTTCGATCCGTTGCTCTCGTCCTGGTTCCGCTTTGGCGAACAGATACTCGACTATTTCGCCAGCCAGACTGACTATAATCTGATTTTCGCGCCGCATGTCATGCTGTTTCAGCGCCGGGTGCTGGCCTCGGTCGAGCACCGCTTGCTGCGCTTCCGTCAACGTCTCGATCCGCGCTACACCGCGCTCGACCATATTCATATCGACACCGGCAGCCCGCGCAGCGTCGACATGACCTATACCAGCGCCGCCGATATCTATCTCGGTGACGTCAGCAGCCAGATTTATGAATTCATCAGGACGCCGCGGTCGGCCATTTTTCTCAACTCCCACAAGGCAGAGTGGCGCGACAACCCCAATTACGAGCATTGGACGTTTGGCCCGGTGCTCGATGATCCTGCCGATCTCGGAGCAGCGCTGGCAGCAGTCTCGCCGCTACCGGACGGCTATCGCAAGGTCCAGACCCGGGCCCTGGCTTATTCCTTTGATCAGGATGACAGCCAATTGCCGTCACAACGCGCGGCCGTGGCGATCGCCGAATTTCTGGACCTGCCACAGACAGACCAGGCAGAACTCAGATAGCCGCCGGTTCGATCGTCAGAAAATCCCGGATCTCGGCCGAATTTGGTCCCAGGGTGATCGGGTTCTGAACCCCGGGCAGGACGCAGATATCGAACAATTCGGTAATCGCGCCCTCGAAGCGGAGCCAATGGGCGACCTCGCCACTATCCTGCGACACGATCTGCACGCCGCACCAGGCCTCTGTATCATTCGCCGTGAGCCGATCATCTAGCGCAAGGCCTTCAAAATGCCCGTGCCGGGGTTTTGACAGGGTGACAAGGGCATGCTCTCCGTGAAACGCTAGGCCCCTTAAAAATCCTGGGAAAAAGGCAAGCGGTACAAATCCCCCGCCACCCGGATCCAGCCAACCCAGTTCGCCGGTCCCAGAATTCAGCAGCCAGACCCGGCCATCGTGAAAGCGCGGGCTGTGCGGCATCGACAGACCTTCGGCGATGATCGCATTGCTATCGACATCAATGATCAGCCCGCCATCCTCGCGATGATCCCGCCAGCCGTCGACCTCGTTGGAACGGGAGGCGGCGCTGACATATTTGGGTTTCCCGTCGACCATCGCCAGACCGTTGAGATGGCAGCGATCCTCCGCGACAATCTGGCTGATGAAATCGGGTTTCCAGAGTGGCTTGAAACTGTGCGTCAGGCTGGGTTCGCACAGGCAGTTGAAGCGGGTGTTGACGAAGATAATCCGGCCATTGGCCTGAATCCCCAGTTCGTGGATATCGACATTGCCGGTGGTCTGCAGATTGCGCGGGACATAGACCTTGTCATGCACCGCATTGGCCGTCTGATCCGCGCGGAGCACATTCTCCATTCGCACGATCTGGGTCAGCGTGCCCAGATAGATCCGGCTGGCATCTCCGGTGAGGCCCATCGCCTGCGGATAGACCGCCTCGTGCAACGCCAGTTTGTCGTCCGGACCATGACCAATCAAATAGAGCCGGCCGGTCTGATAGGAGGTAAAGCCGATCGAGATATTGCTGGCTGCCAGAAAAGCCGTCAGCCCGGGCGAAAAGCTGATGTCGATATTCCCGGCTTCTGCGGCAGCGGTCGGCCCGGCATCAGTGGGAACATTTCGGTTTTCCGGCGCGATGGTTTCGAAGCCTTCCGCGCTCGCCCTGTCTTTGCTCACAATATCGCTCCTGCCCGGCAATCCGCCCCGGCTGGCGATCTTTCCATAAATGCGCACGAGCGCAAAGACTTAAATGTGCAGGTTCGTCGGTGCGGCGCTTGAGGGTTGTCCGCGCGGCAAGTCAAAAATCGACCGCGATGCCTTTATGTTCCCAGTCGCCATAACGAGTAGGGCCCTTTGTCTCGGCAATCTCGTCCGCCTTTTCCAGCGGATCGGGCTCCGGCACCGGCTTGCTTTTGGAAAGATGCGCGGGTGCCTTCACATGGGCCGGTCGCTCACCCGGTTTTCTATCGCTTTCGGTCATATTTTCACCTGTCCGCCAAATTGAATCGTCCCGCCTCAATCCCTATATTGAGTAGGAAACGACCAAATTCAAGCGAGTAGAGACGATGAACTTCATGAAGACAACCATGTTATTGGCGGCGCTGACGGCGCTGTTCATGGTTTTGGGCTATTCGCTCGGCGGCAGCGGTGGCGCGATCATCGCCTTGCTGGTTGCGGCGGGCATGAACCTGTTCACCTACTGGAACGCCGACAAGATCGTGCTGAAAATGCACAAAGCTGTCGAGGTCGATGCCACCAGCCATCCCGAATTCTACAATCTGGTCAAGAATCTGGCGCAGCGCGCCCAATTGCCGATGCCGAAAGTCTATATTGTCGACCAGGCTCAGCCGAACGCATTCGCCACCGGCCGTGATCCCGAACATTCGGCGGTCGCAGCTACAACGGGTCTGCTCAAAATGCTCAGCCATGACGAGATCGAAGGCGTGATGGCGCACGAGCTCGGCCATGTCAAAAACCGCGATACGCTGATCATGACCATGGTCGCGACCATTGCCGGCGCGGTCTCGATGCTGGCCAATTTCGGCCTGTTTTTCCGGGACCGCAACGCCGGAATAGCCGGCCTGATGGCGGTCCTGATCGCGCCCTTTGCGGCGATGATCGTGCAGATGGCAATCAGCCGTACCCGCGAATTCGGCGCCGATGCGGCTGCCGCACAAATCAGCGGCAAGCCGCTGTCGCTGGCGGCGGCGCTCGGCAAGATTTCCGGCGTGGCAGCCCGGACGCCGAACCCGGTGGCCGAGCGCAATCCGGCTGCATCACAGCTCTATATCGTGCCGGGCGGGGTCCGGCAGATGTTCTCCACCCATCCGGCGACCGAAGACCGGATCGCGGCGCTGCAGGCGATGGCGCAGGGCGGCGGTTTCGATGGCTGGTCCAGCCGGCCCGACGAAGTCGGCGACATGGGGCGTCTGCGTAAGCCGAGCGCACTCGACCCGACGCGATAGGGTTGCAGCTGGGCTCAGCCCCTATAGCGCTTCGGGGGGTCCTCTTTTGCTAGTCGTCGGGCGGTCTTGGCAGTCTGCACCACAAAAAGCGTGATCAGCAGGATGCCGACGCTGCCGACAAACAGGTCGAAGCCGTTGAGCTGAAAGATTACCGGATTCTCCCGGCCCGCGACCAGCATGGCCAGCGTCAGGCCGATCAGCACCAGCCGCAATTCGGTAGGACCGGCATTCATATAGGAAAGCCTGAGCTCGCCCAGCACGCGGACCGACAGAAAGGCATGAATCGACATCAGCAGATATCCGACGAGCGCAATCAGCGCGACCTCCATCTGCACATAGGGACTGATACCGATACCGACCACGAGCAGCACCGTGGCAAAGCCATCACAGCTGTGATCGAGAAAATAGCCGTAACGCGGACGTTCAATCTTCCGGAACCGGGCCAGGCTGCCGTCCAGTGAATCACCAAACCAGTGAACGACATATCCGGCTATCGATAAAAGCAGCCAGCCCGGATGGAGATTGCTGGCAACATATCCGCCGAAAACGAAGAAGGCGCCGATCATGCCGACGAGCGTCAGCATATCCGGAGTGGCCCACGCCGGCATCCCCGCACAAAGACGGTTGAGCGCGCGGCGTTCCAGCCGGGCGATCATATTATTCTGAATGCGCTCGATCGGAGCGTTGTTTCGTTTGTCGGTAATTCCGGTTTTCATTGGGTTTTTCTCTGGCCACGCGCCTTGTCCTGCAAGCATAAGCTCATGCTCGGATATCAGACGGAATTTGTGATCTCGGGGTTATTTTGACCAGCAGATTGTCAAGCGCACAGGTCGTAAGATTACAGGGTAAAGGTCTGATATTCTTGTTCACATTATCGGGGGCTTGCCCCTCAATTACGCGAGTATAGCCGGAAACGGCGGTATATCAATCAAAAGGGATGCCCGGTCCGTTGTCGGCAATCTTCAAGGGGTCAGCCTGCTTTGATGCTGCTCTTCAATTTCAGCCTTCGGTTGCGCTGAATTATGTTCAGCAGCTCAACCGCGAGCGAGAAGCCCATAGCCGCATAAATATAGCCCTTTGGCACGTGAAAGCCCAAGCTGTCGGCAATCAGGACCAATCCGATCATCACCAGAAAGGCGAGTGCCAGCATAACCAGCGTGGGATTTTTTTCGATGAATTTGGCAAGCGGATCCGCTGCCACCATCATCACGCCAACGGTGATGACGACCGCCGCGACCATGATCGGGATATCGTCCGTCATGCCGACAGCGGTCAGGATCGAGTCGATCGAAAAAACCATATCAATGGCAATGATTTGCACGATGACCGTACCAAAGCTGGCAACCGCAGCCGTTGCCACTCCCGGCGTCTTGTCGAGCAATTCACCGGAATTGTCTTCAGGCTCCATCGTGTGGTGAATTTCGTTGGTCGCCTTCCACAGGAGGAACAGCCCGCCAGCCAGCAATATGAGATCGCGGCCGGAAAAAGCCGTCTCGAAACTCGCCTCGCCATATTCGTTTGGCGCCCCTTGCAGGCCAAGGTCGAACAGGGGGGTCTGCAGCGTCACGATCCAGCCGATCAGCATGAGAAGCCCGATCCGCATGACAAGCGCCAGCGAGAGTCCGATGCGCCTCGCCTTGGCTTGCTGGTGCAGAGGCAGCTTGTTCGAGAGAATCGCAATGAAGATCAGATTGTCGACGCCGAGTACGATCTCAAGAGCGATAAGCGTCAGCAGCGCAAGCCATGCCGCGGGGTCTGACAGAAGTGCTAAAATTTCCATACAGCGCCTTTTGCCGATCATCTCGGAAAAGACAAGCGACTACATTTTGCGAAGGGCAACGGCTCCCCCTCCGCGCGGTCTCAGATCGCGAAGGAAGCTAGGCTGTTTCGAAGAGGAGGGATGGTCTCGTCAGATTCGGACAGGTCGGTGGGGGCCTCGCCGACAGCCATCCGTCCCCGGGCTCTGGGCTGCAGGAATATCAGGCTCAGGAAATAGCCGATAATCGCGCTCGCCCCATAACCGACTATCGGCGTGGGGTAGGCCCCCATGGCAGCAGCGGCGATCAGCGTTAGCCAGCAGGACGCAAACACATAGTGCAGGGTTGACCGCTCGGCCTTCGGCACAAATAAAATCGGGCAAACCAGCAACAGACATCCGGCCCAGAGCGCCAGTCCGACCCACAACGAGATATCAAAGGCGGTCCACAATATATGATCGACGAACGGCACCGCTGGCAGGCGGTCGGGCAACAGCAGCGTCGCCGCAAAGGTCATCATACAGAATACCGCCGCGCTCACCGTCAGCCGGTTGGGCCGCATCATGCCGACAATGACAACCGCGACAAACAGCATCGCCGCCATCGCCCGGTCAGGCTGAGCCCCCATCGCAAAGGCTGCGACACACACCGCCACCGTGGTCCGAAGATTTTGAACTCTGGCGAAGCAGACCGCAATCAGCGGCAACAACATCAGGCTGGTTTGGATGAAAAACGGTCCGATCAACAGCCACCGTCTCGCATCCTCGATTGCATAACCAAAAATGGCGGTGCCCAATAGAATGAAAGCCCCGATCAACGCGGCCGTCGACACCACCGGATCGGTCGCCCGAGCGGACAGCCTCAGCGAAGGCGCCAGCAAGATGCCGACGACCAGCGCCGCGCCATTGACGATCACCATGGTCAGCGGTGCACCGGAGACAAGAAGATAGGCCAGCCCGATCAACCCTGCCACCACACCCGACGCGAATGTAAAAACTACGAACCTGTCCTTCACCATGCTGCTCCCTCTGTTTCCGGTTGAGATAATTGTCTCGATACGAAAGCGGCAGCAGGCCACCATGCAGCCCAGCGCAAAAGTTGCGGCTTCGCCATCACTGTCGATCACCGCCATTTCCGCAATCATCGCTTGAGCCCATTTTTGGCGATGATCGGGGACAATCCGGAGGATCAACCATGTCAGCGCGCCTCGCATCATATCGGCTTGGTCTGCAAATTGCGATCGGCGGTCCGACGACCTTCGTTGAGCAGGCTCTTTGCCAACGCGCGCCCGGCCTCGGTCAAGCCGTAAAGATGGCGGGGAGGCCGCCCTCCGACAGTCGGCTCCTGCCAGTGCGAAACCAGCATCGCCTGGTCCTCCAGTCGCGCGAGCATGGGATAGAGCGTGCCCGGCTTTATCCCGGTGATCTGCATGATCTCATAACCATGCAGATTTTCAGGCGCGTGGAGCAGGGCGATCAATGCCTGTTCCGTTGCCTTCGATGGTGCCCTCATTTTTCGCATGATGCGTATATCGATATATATCGACTTAATGTCAATTGGCTTGTTGGCGGGCATCGGAAAATTTGATGTTTTGGTTCATCGGCGAAACTCGCGACCGATGCAATTCCCCGGCACCCATTCCAAAAGCTTGATCGAAACGCCGGAAGGTCTATGCGGTCGAACAGTGCAAACCATCCGGTTTGCGCGAGTCCCGGCCCTGCCGGGCAAGCCAGTGCGGAATCGAACAATGAACGAACCCAATAATAAAATCCCCGGCCTCGCCACACGCCAGTCGGCCATCCGCCTGCTCGACGCCGTCTGCCGGCGCGGCGAGACGCTGGATCAGGCGATGCCCGCGGCCACCGGGAAACTTTCCCATCCGTCTGACAAGGCACTGGCTCACAATATCGCCGCCAACGTCCTCCGCTGGATGACAGCGCTTGATGCGATGATTGACAGCGCCACCCGCAACCGGCTGGCGGACGATGCCAAACCGCGGATGGCGCTGCGCATCGCGCTGGCCCAGGTGCTGATTCTCGACACCCCGCAACATGCCGCTATTTCCACCGCCTTGCCGCTGGTCCATGGCGGCCCGCGCCGGCTGGTGCACGGCGTCTTTTCAACGGTGATGCGCGGCGTTGAATCGGGCGCGTTGAAACTGCCCGAATATCCCGAAATTCCGGGCGAGACGCTCGACCGCTGGACCAACAATTGGGGCGAGGATGTCGCCATCGCCGCGAACGAAGCCTGGGCCAAGCCCGCGCCGCTCGACCTCAGCTTCCAGTCCGATGACGTGGGCTCTCTCGACGGCGTGAAGCTGGCCCCCAAACATCTAAGGATGCTTCCAGCTCTTCCAGTTACCGGGCTCGCCGGCTTCGACGAAGGCCAGTTCTGGGTGCAGGATCTGGCGGCCTCGATTCCCGCCCGGCTGTTCGGCGAAGGCGAGGGCCGGACGATTTATGATCTTTGTGCAGCCCCCGGCGGCAAGACCATGCAACTGGCCAGCGCCGGCTGGAAAGTGGTCTCGGTCGACAATAACGCCAAGCGGATGGAGCGCTTCCAGGACAATCTCAAACGTACCAATTTGCAGGCAGAGGAAGTCATCGCCGACCTGATGCAATGGGAACCGGTCGAACCTGCCGACGCGGTGCTGCTCGACGCACCGTGCAGCGCCACCGGCATCTATCGACGCCACCCCGATGTCCTGCACTGTATCGGCTCAAGGCAGATCGCCGACCGGGTCGAGGTCCAGCGCGCCTTGCTCGACCGCACCGCGCCCTGGGTGAAGCCCGGCGGAATACTGGTCTACGCAGTCTGCTCGCTCGAGCCCGAGGAAGGCGAGGAGCAGATCGAAGCGTTTCTGGAGCGCCATGACCAGTTCGCGATTGATCCGGTAACTGCTGACGAATTGCCGGAACATATCCTGCCAACCGACACCGGCTGTGTCCGCACCCTGCCAACCACGCTCGCCGAGCAGGGTCATGTTGACGGATTTTTCATCGCCCGTCTGGTCCGGAAAATCTGATTCTCTATATATTGTGAACCTGTCCCCAATCTGTCCACAAGGGACTGTGGCACCATCAGATTAGCGCCTTGCCTGCCCCGAGCAAAAATTCTAGGCCCGGGACAAGTTTAAGGAAGCGCCATGTCCGACAGCATTCGTATCGCCCCATCCATTCTCTCCGCCGATTTCGCCCGACTGGGCGAAGAGGTGCAGGCTATTGACCGCGCAGGATGTGACTGGATCCATGTCGATGTGATGGATGGCCATTTCGTCCCCAATATCACGATCGGCCCGGCGGTCGTCAAAGCGCTGCGGCCGCACAGCGCCAAGCCGTTTGATGTCCATCTGATGATCTCGCCGGTCGACCAGTTTCTCGAAGCTTTCGCCGAGGCTGGTGCGGATATCATCTCCTTCCACCCGGAAGCAGGTCCGCATCCGCACCGCACCGTGCAGACGATCCAGGCGCTCGGCAAACAGGCCGGCCTGGTCCTCAATCCCGCAACGCCGCTCGATATACTCGACTATCTGATCGAGGATCTTGACCTGATTCTGGTGATGAGCGTCAATCCCGGATTCGGCGGACAGAGCTTCATCGACAGCCAGCTGCGCAAGATCGAGGCGATCCGCAGCCGGATCACCGCCACCGGCAAGGATATCCGCCTGGAAGTCGACGGCGGTATTGATTTGAATACCGCGCCCAAGGCGATCGCCGCTGGCGCTGACACTCTGGTCGCTGGCACCGCTACCTTTCGCGGCGGACCGGATCATTATGCTGCCAATATCAGCGGCCTGAGGGGTGAATGACCACGGACGGTCCTGATCGGCTTGATCTGGGCGACGGTGACCCGGACGAGCAATCCACCCACGACGAGCATGATAGCGCCGGCGAAGGCCGCAGCCTGACCCTCCGTCACGACCGCGACCGCGGCCAGTCGCTCGCCGAGCAGGTGACGATGCTCTATTACCGGATGACGTGGCGGATGCCGATGCACCGGCTCCGGCTGTCGGGCAAATTGCCGCTGCGCCTGCTCGCCGTGCCGGTTGATCCGGTCGAGGGCGACCGGGTCCAGGGCATGGCGGTGCGCGCGGGCCATTTCCTGTTTCGCGGCCTCAAGAAAAAGCACGAGAATATCGATTTCGCCAATCTCAAACTGCCGCCGCAATTTGAAGATTATGTTCATCGCTTTCAGTGGTTGCGCGATCTCGATACCGCGGCATCGCGCGATCATGCGGTGCCGGTGGCAGAAAAGCTGATCAACCAGTGGCTCGATGCCAATGGCGGCGTCATCCGGCAGCCAGCTTGGCGGCCCGACAATTGCGGCTGGCGTTTGCTGATCTGGGCCAGCCATGCGCCGCTGATCCTGTCCTCCAGAGATCTGATCTACCGCTCCAAGCTGCTCAACAATATCGCCCGCACCGCCCGCCATCTTGATCGCACCGCCGACAAGGCGGAGTCCAGCCTCGGCCGGCTGGTCGCGTGGAGCGGCGTGGTGGCGGCGTCACTGCTGCTGCCGGAGGGTCGGGTGCGCCAGATTGTCGGCGAAGCCGGGTTGGAAAAGGCGATGGGCGAATTTTTCTTTGCCGACGGTGGTGCGGTATCGCGCTCGCCGTTGACCCAGATGGACGCCGTGGTGCTGCTGTCGATGTTGAAACAGGTCTATCTGGCCCGCCAGGTGGATGCACCGCCGTTTCTGGAAGAAGCTCTGAATCAAGCCGTTCCGCCGCTGACCGCCCTGACCCATTTTGACGGATCTATGGGCAACTGGCAGGGCAGTGGCGCCACCTCGGCGGAACAGGTTGCGCAAGTCGTCGAGGCCAGTGGCGTCCGCGCAAGGCCGCTGCGGGAGGCCCGCGAATGGGGGTATCAGCGGGTCACCTCCGGTCGCTCGGTGTTGATCCTGGATGCCGCCCCGCCACCGATCGCGCGGATGGCGGTTGCCGGTTGCGCCTCGACGCTGGCCTTCGAGCTTTCCCACGGCGATTGCCGGATCATCAGCAATTGCGGCGGGGCCGGGCTGGTCGGGGCGACGATCCCGGCGGCGCTCGCGCGGGGCCTCCGCACCACAGCAGCGCACAGCACCTTGTGTATAGAGGACAGCAACAGCACCTCGATATTGCCTGACGGCAAGCTTGGGCGCGGCGTCAGCGAGGTCGAACTGTTCCGCCGCGATGTCGAAAATGCAATCCGTCTGGAGGCCAGCCATGACGGCTATGCCAAGCGTTTCGGGCTGGTCCACAAGCGCCTGCTGCTGCTGCGCTCTGACGGTCTGGAGCTGCGCGGCGAAGATATGCTGATCCCCGATGGCAAGAAACGCCGGCGCCGCAAGACCGATATTCAATATGCGCTGCGCTTCCATCTCGGACCGGATATCGAAAGTGACTTGATTTCGGAGGGCAAGGGCGTGCTATTGCGCCTGAAAGACGGCAATTTATGGCAATTCCGCTCGACCAGCGGAGAGATTCAACTGGAAGAAAGCGTCTGGGTAGACGGCATGGGCATAGGCCATGACGTGATGCAGATGGTGATTTCCGGGGCAGTGGGCAGGGGCGGTGGCGCCACCGGCTGGCTGCTCAAACATATGGGGTAGAAATGACGGACAATATCAAAATCAAACGCGCGCTCTTGTCGGTTTCGGACAAGAGCGGCCTCGCCGAACTCGGCAAGCATCTCGCGGGCATGGGCGTTGCGCTGATCTCGACCGGCGGCACCGCCAAGGCGCTGCGCGAAGCGGGACTTGAGGTTGCAGACATCAGCGACGTGACGAATTTCCCGGAAATGATGGATGGCCGGGTCAAGACCCTGCACCCGAAGGTCCACGGCGGCCTGCTTGCTCGCCGCGACGATCCGGGCCATGTTGCCTCCATGGAAGAGCATGATATCGCCGGGATCGATCTGGTGATCGTCAATCTCTATCCCTTCGCCCAGACCGTTGCCAAGGGCGCCGAGCGCGACGAGATTATCGAGAATATCGATATCGGTGGCCCGTCGATGGTGCGCAGCGCCGCCAAGAATCACGATTTCGTGACCATCGTCACCGACCCTTCGGACTATGACACACTGCTCACAGAGCTGCAGCAGCATGACGGCGCCACCTCGCTGGCGTTCCGCAGGAACATGGCCGCCAAGGCCTTTGCCGCCACCGCCAGCTATGACAGCATGATTGCCCAGTGGTTCGGTTTTGCCGATCAGGGAAAGATGTTCCCCGACACGCTGCCGCTGACCATGAGCCGCCCGGTCGAGCTGCGCTATGGCGAAAATCCGCACCAGAGCGCCGCCCTCTATCTGCCCGACGGCCCGTCCGCAAAGGGCATCGCCCAGGCCGAGCAGCTGCAGGGCAAGGCGCTCAGCTATAATAATTACAACGACGCCGATGCCGCGCTCGAACTGGTCAGCGAATTCCGCGACGGTCCGCCGACCGTGGTGATTGTCAAGCACGCCAATCCCTGCGGCGTCGCCAGCGCCGACAATATCGTCGACGCCTACAAGGCGGCGCTCGCCTGCGACAGCGTCTCGGCCTTCGGCGGCATCATCGCCGTCAACCGGCCGCTCGATGGCGCGGCGGCAGAAGCGATGACCGGCATCTTCACCGAAGTCGTTTGCGCCCCCGATGCGGATGACGACGCGAAAGCCATCTTCGCCAAGAAGAAGAATCTGCGCCTGCTGCTCACCGGCGCACTGCCCGACGCTTCGCGGCCCGGCATGAACGTCAAAACCATCACCGGCGGCTATCTGCTGCAAAGCCGCGACAATGGCCAGATCTCGCGCGATGATCTGAAATGCGTCACCAAGCGGCAGCCGAGCGAGCAGGAACTGGCCGATTGCCTGTTCGCCTGGACGGTCGCCAAACATGTCAAATCCAACGCGATTGTCTATGCCAAGGATGGCGCAACCGCCGGCGTGGGCGCCGGCCAGATGAACCGGCTGGAATCGGCGCGCATTGCCGCGTGGAAAGCCAAGGATGCAGCGGAAAAAGCCGGATGGGACGAAGCCCGCACGATCGGCTCGTCGGTCGCCTCCGACGCCTTCTTCCCCTTCGCCGATGGCCTGATGGCTGCGGTCGAGGCAGGCGCCACGGCAGTGATCCAGCCCGGCGGCTCGATCCGCGACGACGAAGTGATTGCGGCTGCGGACGAAGCCGGCCTCGCTATGCTTTTCACCGGCATGCGCCACTTCCGGCATTAGGTGAATTTACCTTCTCCCTTGGGGGAGAAGGATATGAAGCCTTATGAGCGGAGCGAATTAGGCGCAGTTGGATGAGGGTGCACTGCGCTTCGGATCGAAGAACGCCCTCATCCAACGCCGGCTAATCCGCTTCGCGAATAAGCCTCTGTATCCTTCTCCCTCACGGGAGAAGGAACCGCATCAGGCAGATATGCAAATGGCAAAAAAGACCCTGTTCCCGACCCGTGAAGAGATGCTGGCGCTCGCCGATGGCGGTGAGCTGACTATCAAGGTCACCCCCAATGCGGGAGAAAACAGCATCAGCCTGCCGGGCGAAAACGGCCCTGCGCGAATTTTGCTGATCCGCGTCACTGCCACCCCGGAGGATGGCAAGGCCAATGCCGCCGTCCTGAAGCTGCTCGCCAAGGCGCTAGGGCTGCCGAAAACATCGCTGGCCATTGTCCGCGGCGGCAATGCGCGAACCAAGATAATTGCCATACCAGATTGAGAGTAGTGCCCCTGCGAAGGCAGGGGCCCATCTCCTGCAATCATGTTCATGCGATATGGTTGAAATGTTCAGGCGCTGGATCCGGCAGCGCGCTATTCAATAACCCAGAGGTGCAGACGATAATTCAGGAGATGGGCCCCTGCCTGCGCAGGGGAACTGCTTCATTTCGGGCACGAAAAGGCGCAAGCCA
>PFJE01000147.1 GCA_002783865.1 Sphingomonadales bacterium CG_4_10_14_3_um_filter_58_15 | reverse complement strand
AGAGCTTGATCCGAATGGCGTCAGTCGTGATCCACAGGTTGTCGCCGATTATCTGGCCGATCCTCTCGTTTATAACGGGAAAATGGGCGCCCGACTGGCGGCAGAAATGCTGGCCAACATGACGCAAATCCAGGAAAAGGCCGGACAGATTTCGCTGCCGATGCTGCTGCTGCACGGGGAAAAGGACAGTCTCGCCGCCGCCGAAGGATCAAAATTTCTCGACAGTCATATATCCTCGAGCGACAAGAAGCTCATCATCTATCCGGAATTGTTTCACGAGATTTTCAACGAACCGGAAAAAGACGTAGTGTTGAACGATATGACCGACTGGCTGGACAAACAGCTGGCAGCAAGAGGAGCGTAACTTGCAAGCAATCCAAATTTTCCTGACCATTCTCGGTGTGCTGGTCCTGTCGCTGATTGCGATCTATGCTCTGTTTCCGCGCAGCTTGTTCATTTTCTTGCGGAACGCGTTGCGGCGCAAGGGCAAGCTGACCCAGAAATCTGTCAAAGTCGGCGAAATAGTCTGGCCCTATCTCGAAGGCGGCCCCCCTGATGGCGAGCCTTTGGCGCTGCTTCACGGCTTTGGCGGCGACAAGGATAATTGGGCGATGTATGCGCCAGAAATGGTGGGCAAATATCGTCTGATTGCTCCCGACCTGCCTGGCTTCGGAGAAAATACCCGGGACATCGGTCATGATTATGACATGGTCACGCAGGCAGCGCGGGTTCGTGATTTTCTGGACGCGATGGGAATAGAGAAATGCCACATTGGCGGCAACAGCATGGGCGGTTTCGTGGCGCTACGCTTTGCGCTGGATTATCCGGAGCGCTTGCTATCGATGACCTTGTTTAACAACGCGGGCGTTGTCGGAGCCAATGAAAGCGAGCTGCAGAAAGAGGCTCTGGCCGGGAAAAACCCGCTTGAGATTCACAGCGCCGATGACGTCAAGCGGATGCTTGCCTTTGTCGCGCACAAGCCGATGAAGGTTCCCGGCCAGTTCCGAAAGATTTTTTACGAAGATTTCTCAGCCCATCGAGAGTTGCTGGACAAGATCTTCTGGACGCTGGTCGATGATGGCACCGTCAAACCACTGAACGACCAACTTGGCAGAGTGAAGACGCCGACGCTCATCATTTGGGGCCGCCATGACCAGTTGATCGATGTCAGTTGCGTCGATGTGCTGGAACACGGCATCCCCAATGCGGAATCGATCATTTTTGAAGATGTCGGCCATGTCCCGATGATCGAAAACCCGAAGGGGACGGCCAAGCGGCAACTCGAGTTCCTTGCAAAACATTGAATTTCCCTTCAGTTTGAACTGGATGGACTCTCCTTAGAGGAGTCGTCGAAGGAGGGAATGTATGGAATTGAAGGTTGGACTGCTGGGCGGCGGGTCATGGGGCACGACCGTGGCGTCTCTGGTTTCACGCAATGCGCCGATAAAGCTCTGGGCGCGCGACCCGGAAACCGTTCGTGATATCAACGACAATCATTGCAACAGCAAATATTTGCCCGATATAAAATTACCCCATGCGCTGACCGCAACCTCCGAAATCAGCGAGGCTGTATCAGGCGCTGACGTATTGGTAATGGGCATACCCTCCAACAATTTCCGCAGCGTCCTGGAAGAAGCCAGGCAATATCTGCGGCCTTGGGTGCCGGTCATCAGTCTGACCAAGGGACTGGAGCTGGCCACCAGCAAACGGATGACCGAAGTGATCGAAGATGTTCTTCCCGGCCATCCGGTCGGCGTGTTGACCGGTCCCAATCTGGCGCGCGAAATCATGGCCGGGCAGGCCGCAGCAAGCGTGATCTCGATGGAAGACGAGATCATCGTCAAACAGCTGCAGCAGCTTTTTCACTCCGGCCTGTTCCGGGTGTACACCAACACCGATCTCCTCGGCTGTGAACTGGGCGGCGTGCTCAAGAACATTATCGCCATCGCCGTTGGCATGGGGGACGGTTTGGGGGCCGGCGACAATACGCGGTCGGCGTTGATCACCAGGGGGCTGGCCGAAATCACGCGTCTGGGCGTTGCTATGGGCGGGAAGCCGGAGACATTTGCGGGACTAACCGGAATGGGTGATATGATTGCCACTTGCACCAGCCCGCTTAGCCGCAATCGGCATGTCGGGGTCGAGCTTGGCAAGGGGCGTTCCATTGATGCGATAATCAAAGAAATGCACATGGTCGCAGAGGGTGTGAAAAGTGCGCCGACCGTTATCGCTCTGGCGAAGAAATATGGTGTCGCAATGCCGATCGCTGAGGACGTTTTCGAAGTCACAAAAGGCAAGCGGTCAGCGGTCCGTGCGTTTCGTGGATTGGTGAATCAGTCAGCCGGGGCTGAGTCAGACGCCGGATGAAAATAGTCCCCTCGACGACCGCCAGAAATCCGGAATCAGTGCCAAAATAGAACAGCGACAGGGCGATTTTTTCACTTATTTTCAGGGATATTAACCATTTGGGGACGGTTATTTCCGTTCAAATGACTCAAAGATAAGAAAAATTTTGAATCAATTAAGCATGTTACAAATTCTTCTCGGTTTTACTTGCATTGAAATGGGGCATATCTTAAAATTTTACACCATAGGTAGAGGAACTTGTTAGGTGCTGTAACACCGAACCCCTTTGCTAAACATGGAGTATCACATGGACTTTCGTAGTCGCGCTGCCAACGAGTTGGATCGCAATTTATCGATTGAGGCGAACGACATGCTGGCCCAGGAATCGGCTGCTTCGGAGCCTGATATTTTCTCCAAACAGTTTAGCGAAATCGACCTGAGATTTGATCGTTCCGACGAAATATTCTGGTGCTACATGAACCAGAAATCACGTCCGAGCTATACCTATGAACTGGGCGAAGAAATCCAGCAGGTTCAGGACTGGATTCACTCCACTTATGGTCGTGAAGGATCAAAGGCCACGGATCCCTTGCGTTATTTCGTCGCCGCCTCTCATACGCCCGGTATTTACAATCTTGGCGGCGATCTGAAACATTTTGCGGATTGCATCCGTCGTCGTGATCTCGGGGCATTGAAAAAATACGCCCGAACCTGCGTGCATATGCAATATGAAAATAGCACTGCCTTTGGCGCGCCGATCATTACCATGGCCCTTGTGCAGGGCGATGCGCTGGGCGGTGGTTTTGAACACGCCCTGGCGTTTGACATATTGGTGGCCGAAAAGAGCGCGCGACTGGGACTGCCAGAAATTTTGTTCAACCTCTTCCCTGGTATGGGGGCCTACAGCTTTTTGCGGCAGCGGCTCAGTCGCAAGGAGACCGAGCGGTTCATTCTCGAGGGTAAATTATTCTCTGCCACCGAACTCTATGAGATGGGTGTGGTCGATATATTGGCAGAAGACGGAATGGGCGAAGCCGCCATCGTCGAATATACCAAAGCAAACCGTAAACGCTTCCACGCGGAGCGGGCTGTCTATCGTGCCAGGAAAATCGCTAACCCGGTAAGTTTGGAAGAGCTGCTGGAAATCACCGACACCTGGGCCGAGACTGCGCTTTATCTGGAAGATGCCGATGTTCGCAAGATGGAGCGGTTGGCCACGGCTCAGGACCGCCGTATTCTGAGGTCGCTCCGGGCTGTTTGAGTAGAGATTAGCTGATTGCCGCTTTTTCGGCAGGCAAATCAGCATCACTGGCAGCGGAAATAGCTTTCAGGCAAACGCCGATATCATCCAATTGCTGTTCAACTTTTGCCAGATATTCAAACCGACGATCACTGAATTCCCGTTCCGTAATCACTTCGAGCTTTGAACAGGTTTCGACCAATATATTGGCGCCGACATTGGCGGCACCGCTCTTGAACGCGTGGGCATGGAAGCGGAAGTCATCAACCGATTGAGTTTCAACCGATGTGGTGAAGGCAGCGAGGATGTCTTTGGCATCTTCCAGATAGGCCTCGATAATCGATTGAACGAAGGCTGCATCTCCGATCGACAGAAGATAATCGAGCTGTGCAGGGTCGACTGCGGGCGTATCGGGCTTGCGCAGGCTGCCTTCGATATTGCTGACCACGCCCAACGGATCGGTCGCGACTTGGCTTTCTCCCCGACTAATTCTGTTGGCCGTCTGCGAAGCAATCACTTCCACTAGTTCCGTTGCTTCAATGGGCTTGGTCATCCTCAGATCCATTCCGGCGTCGAGACATTTTTTCTCGGTTTCGTCGGTTGAATCTGCGGTCAAACCGATGATTGGCACATGTTTCCTGGGGCCTTCGATCTGCCGCCATAGTCTGCAGCATTCGATACCGCCCATAATCGGCATGTTGACATCGAGGAAGACAATTTCAAACGACCCTTGTTCCAGTTCCTCCAGCGCTTTCTCGCCGTCCGCGACGACCGTAACCTGGTGGCCGGCATTGGACAGGATCGTTTCGAGTACCATCTGGTTGGTGCGATTGTCATCGGCGACCAGCACGCGAACCGACGGAACTTCCGACGGTTGTTCGATGTCTTTCGGTTCTGATGGGTCGCGAGCAGCGGAGCCGACAAAGGAACAGCCGATTTGCACGGCGCTGCGGATGGCGCCAAAGTCTGAACCTGCGGGCAGCAGTGTTGCGAAGGCGGCCCGCAGTTGAATATCCTTCAGACTCTTCATTTTCCCTTCCGCTAACAGAACCGGAGGAAGTTTGGCTTTCCGAAACGCCGACCAAAGCGGCGATTGATCGTCATGATCGTTTGCGATGGCCTCATCGAGCAGAGCGATGTCATAAAGTTCAAGATTACGGTGCCTGAGAATCGTACCGATGTCATCCGACGCATGGCATTGGATATGATCGATCTTGACCGGATGATCATCATCATTGCAGATGACTGGCACATTGAGATCGCGAGTGAGCGAAAGGATCCTGATGCACTCGTCGTCGGCGCTGGATTCTGCCGGCTCCAAAATTTCAGCCGGAAAGGATAAGGTGAATGTGCTGCCGGTGCCGATCTCGCTGTCGACCGAAATATGTCCACCCATCTGGGTGGCCTGTTTTCGGCAGATTGCCAGTCCCAACCCGGTTCCGCCAAATTCGTTTGCGATCCCGTCATTGGCTTGTTGAAAAACGTCAAAGATCCTCTGCTGCGCTTCCTGCGGGATGCCAGGGCCCGTGTCGGTCACCGAAACCCACATCTGTTCATCGTCGATTGCGGCGTTGGCACCGCATCTTAGCGTAATCGATCCGGATTCCGTGAATTTGACGGCATTGCTGGTCAGGTTGATCAGAATGTTGCGTACGTAATCGAGCTGCCCGGAGATGATCTGATCGCTGCTTGGCTCCGCCTGCAGGATGATTTTCAGCTTCTTGTCGTCGGCCGCGATCTGCATGATGTCACGAACCTCCGCCAGGATATCGACAAGAGAAAAGGATTTTGGTTCGGGCAGCTCATCGCGCGAATCAGAATGGGCAAAATTCAGCAGCTGGTTGATCAGGTGCAGCAAGTGCCGACCGGCGGATACGCTTGTATTGACCATCTGATGCTGGGTCTCTGGCAGCTTCATGTCCAGGAGGTGAGTGCCGTAACCGATGATAGCGTTCAGCGGGGTACGCAATTCATGACTGATGCTGGCAAGAAACAGGCTCTTGGCCTTGTTGGCAGCCTCAGCTTCTTCCTTGGCCTGGGAGATTTTGGTGATCAGCGTCGAGCAATAGGCGGGTATCACGATCAGTCCGATCAGCAGGCCTGTCGATAACGAAGGACTGTCGCGCCAAAAGTCGACGGTGTAGATCGTCCATCCGAATACTATTGCGGCCATCGCGGATGCCAGAAAAAGCCAAGGCACGCCAAATCGAAAGCCGTTGCCGAGAATGACCCAAAGCATGAGTGGGTAAAACGCCTGGCTGCTCTCGCCTCCAACCTGGAATCCAAAAGCGATTGCACCAAAGTCTAAGCAAAGACCCACAAGCCGTCTCAAATTGGATGGCTGGCTGCGGATGTAGTAGGCAACGGCGATAGCAACGCTAACAACGAAGTAAATGCCGAATGCGATGATCAACTGAAGCGGTGCGCCCAACACAGCGCAAGCCGACGATGCGAGAACAATCAAGATGATCCGATTCTTGATCATTTCATGCTCGCGGTCACGGACTTGACCGTGCATGCCACTTTTATGGTGCCGGTGGTGTTTATGCGACTTGGCAGGCGCGCTCGCTTTTGAGAAGAACAATGTTCTTAGCCTTCTGCCGCACGGCTGGGCGGATCATCTTTCCGGGTGTCAAACAGTTTGCCCAGGTCCTCTGCCCTTTGCGGACGCGCAATCTTGAACCCCTGTATCTCATCGCAACCAGATACGCGCAGCAAATCCAGCTGCGCATCATTTTCCACGCCTTCGGCAACAACGCGCATGTCGAGCGCATGTGCCAGATGCGCAATCGTGCCGATGATCGCGCGGTCTGCCGCGCTATGCTCGATGCGCGAAATGAACGTGCGATCGATTTTGAGGCAATTGGCGGGCAGGTCCCGCAGATATTGCAGAGACGAATAGCCGGTGCCGAAATCGTCAATCGAGATCCCGACGCCATGGCTGCGAATACGCTGAAGCGTAGCCCGGACCTCTTCATTGTTGTCGATCAGCAATTCTTCGGTGATCTCGATCGTGATCTTCGATGGCTCGATGCCGTTGGCTTCAATACTCGCCAGCAGTTCATCACAAAGATTTTGATTCTGAAATTGTCTTGGAGAAACGTTGATCGCAACGCGCGGAAGATCAATCCCCCGATCTGCGTAGGATTTTATTTCACGGCATACTTCACCGATCACCCAGTTGCCGAGAATATCCATAAGCCCGCTTTCATCGGCGACCCGAATGAACTGGATCGGCAGCAACCGCCCCCGCCGCGGATGATCCCATCGGATCAGAGCTTCCAACCCAACATATTCCAAGGATTGGGCATCGACGATCGGCTGATATTCAAGCGCGAACTGGTTTTCATTGAATGCATTGCGCAGTTCATTTTCCAGAGCGGCGTCGGCCTGCGCAATCTGGTTCATGTCTTCGGAGAAGAACCGGTGACAGTTGCGGCCATTGGCCTTGGCATCATACATGGCAAGATCTGCCATCCGCAGGACTTCTTCATATTCGTCGCCGTCGCTGGGGATCAGGCTCACACCGATAGATGCACTGATAACCTGGCCCACACCGCTGATCGCATAGGGTTCGTTTATCGCCTTCAGGATTTTCGAACAGCGCGAATTGACCGAGTCGATGTTTTGGAATTTGCTGAAAATGATTGCAAATTCGTCTCCGCCGATGCGCGCCGCGAAGTCCTCGGGGCCGATCGCTTTGGACACCCGTTCTGCGACCTCTCGCAAAAGCGCGTCGCCGCTGTGATGGCCGCGGGTGTCGTTGATAATTTTGAAGCGATCCAGATCAAGCAGCAGAAGCGCCGCTTCGCTGTTCGTCTTCTTGCAATTTTCGATGGTAGATTTGACATGCTCCGCAAGCAATACGCGATTCGGAAGTCCGGTCAGCATGTCATGCAGGGCTAAATGTGTTCTATGTTCTTCGGCGAACTTTCGCGCGGTAATATCGACGGCGGTCGTCAGAACGCCGATGGTTTCGCCGTCGTGATTGAGCAGAGGCGATTTGTTGCAATGGAAAACCAGATCAACGCCGTCGCTGGTGATTTTTTCTTCATAATGCGGGATGGCAAGGCTGGATTTGAGAACAAGCGCGTCGCGCCGGCGGGTATTGGCAGCCAGAGTGGGCTCGAAATTATCGGCAAAATCGGTACCGACCATTTCATCCGGGTCTTTGTCAAACAGGGCGGACTGGTAGGCATTTGTAAACAGGCATTTGCCAGACTTGTCGGTCGCGTTGATCATGATCGGGATGGTGTCGATAATTTGCTCGAGCATGCTTTTGCCCGAAGGACCTTCGTGCGAACCTGTCGCTCCGAACGCCGAATGTTTGCGCTCAATTTCCGATGCGCGTTTTCGCAGCGTCACGCTTTTCTTTCTTTTGGTCAGCAGCGACGAGGCGCGGCTGCAGAATTCGACGTGCGAAACCGGGCTTTGCAAGAAGTCAGTGGCGCCAGCATCAAGCGCGGCGAGCCGGCACTCGCGATCCTGGTGGGCTGTAATCACGATTGCCGGAATTTCGTTGGCACCGGGCATCATTCTGACTTTGCGAATGAACTCTGCACCATTCATCTGGGGCATACGATAGTCGACAACCATCAAATCCGCTTTGTTATCGCGGAGCCAGTGCAATGCCTCGACAGGATCAGCATAAGTGATGGCGGAATATTTTTCCCCCATCAACGTTACGAACTGAGCATAGATCCTCAGATTGGTGGGTCGATCATCGACTATCAAAACGCGCGTGTTCATGAAGAGATGAATTACAGCCGTATGTTCAAGATAAGGTTAACGCCGATTTACGGGTTCGTTTACCCATTTTTCCAAGCGCAGTTTTCTCACAATCTGCTCGGTTTTCTGGACGGGAACTAGCTGGGAAAGTACCGTTCACAAACATTGACGGCGGGGGAAGGGCCGCGAAATCGGCAAAATTGGTCGGGAAGAGAGGATTCGAACCTCCGGCCCCTGCGTCCCGAACGCAGTACTCTACCAGGCTGAGCTACTTCCCGCTTCGTTTGCATTTTTACGCGCAACCGATATGTCCCAGCGCCTTATATGACAGTGGGAATTGCTGTTCAAGTCTCAGGTCGCGCGCCGTACCGCAAATGCTTGCAAAAAACCTGTAATGATGCGGCCGGAATTCAATCACGCCGGTTGAGCATATCCGCAGAGAAGTCTAGCGTGATCCGAGAAGCAATTGGAGAATGTTCGCTTGATTCCCGGACAGCATTATGAGCAGCAATATCTCGACCTGATGCGGCAAATCTGGACGCAAGGGGACGAGCGGGTCGACCGCACCGGTGTCGGGACGCGCGCGATTTTTGGCGTGACCATGCGGTTTGATCTCGGCGACGACGCAATCCCGCTGCTCACCACCAAGCGCGTGTTCTGGAAAACGGCGGCGCGGGAAATGCTCTGGTTCCTGACCGGTGATACCAATATCCGCGAACTGGTGAAGCAAAAGGTACATATCTGGACCGACTGGCCGCTCGACAAATATCGCAAGGAGACCGGCGAGCAAATCGATCGGGATACGTTCGAGCAACGGATAATCGACGACGAGGCCTTTGCAAGGCGTTGGGGCGATCTCGGCCCGGTGTACGGCAAGCAATGGGTCGATTGGCCGCGCTATACGCCGGCAGGCGAGGGGCTTTTCCGTCGTGAGGAAAAGGGGATCAACCAAATCGCCGCGCTGATCGACGGAATTCGGAACAATCCCGGATCCCGCCGGCACATTTTTACCGGCTGGAATGTCGCCGAGCTCGACCAGATGGCTTTGCCACCCTGTCACAAGACGTATCAATTCTATGTCTCCAAAGGCAAATTGTCTGGACTGCTCTATCAGCGCAGCTGTGATCTTGGGTTGGGCTTTGCGTTCAATGTGTTTTCAGCGGCGCTGCTCATCCGCATGATCGCACAGCAATGTGATCTCGAACCCGGTGAGCTGGTGTGGAATGGCGGCGATGTGCATCTCTATCTCAATCATGCAGATCTGGTGGAAGAACAGTTGGTGCGGCAACCAGCTGGTGCTCCCAAACTCAAAATCCTGCGAAAACCGGAATCTGTCTTTCACTATGATATTGGTGATTTCGAGGTACATGATTATGAACCGCAATCTCATATTTCTGCACCTGTGGCGGTATGATTCAGAAAATAGGGCAGCGAGATTGACCTAAGTGAATATTCGTAATATTGTAACAGCCGGTTGAACGAATATTGCAGCGTAATAATTGCGCGATTCTTGCTGGAGAGGCCTGATGGCTGATGAAAAAAACAAAAGCAATTTGCCGCCGCTGAGCCTGCACATCCCGGAACCGAAATACCGGCCGGGCGATGTAGTCGATTACAGCGATCTGGAAATCCCTGAGGCGGGCGCACAGGCACGGCCGGATATCCATAGCGCGCCAAAAGATATGCGGGACATGGTCTATGACATGATCCGTGTGCTCGATGATGACGACACGGCCGTTGGTCCTTGGGATCCCAAGCTGGATGACGAAACATTGGTCAAGATGCTCCGCACGATGGTGCAGGTACGCACGTTTGACGACCGGCTGCACCGCCAGCAGCGCCAAGGAAAAACCAGTTTCTACATGAAATGCACCGGGGAAGAGGCAACATCGGTTGCTTCCACGATGGCGTTGCATGCCGACGATATGTGTTTTCCGAGCTATCGCCAGCAAGGGATATTGTTTGTCCGCGGCTATCCGATGGTCGAGATGGTCAACCAGATTTTCTCGAACAAGGCGGACAAGCTCAAGGGTCGCCAGCTGCCGATCATGTACAGTTCGCGGGAACTGAATTTCTTCACCG
Source organism: Sphingomonadales bacterium CG_4_10_14_3_um_filter_58_15 (assembly GCA_002783865.1). GTDB lineage: Bacteria > Pseudomonadota > Alphaproteobacteria > Sphingomonadales > Sphingomonadaceae > Parasphingorhabdus. The sequence continues at coordinate 4,704 of PFJE01000147.1, read as the reverse complement.
TATCCGGCAATCTTGCCACCCAATATCCGCAGGCCGTCGGCTGGGCGATGGCCAGCGCCAGCAAGGGTGACAGCCGGATTGCCGCCGTATGGTGCGGCGAAGGGTCGACCGCGGAGGGTGATTTTCACGCCGCAATGACCTTTGCCGCTGTCTATAATGCACCGGTGGTGTTGAATGTCGTCAACAATCAGTGGGCGATTTCGTCCTTTTCCGGATTTGCCGGTGCAGAACGGACAACCTTTGCCGCGCGCGGTGCCGGATATGGCATTGCCGCGTTGCGTGTGGACGGAAACGACCCGTTGGCGGTCTATGCCGCAACCAGCTGGGCTGCAGAACGGGCACGGACGAATCAGGGCCCGACCTTGATCGAACATTTCACCTATCGCGCTGATGCCCACAGCACCTCCGATGATCCGACCGCTTACCGCAGCGCGCAGGAGCGGGAAGAATGGCCGCTGGGTGACCCGATCATGCGGCTTAACAAGCATTTGATCCGGCGCGGTATCTGGAGCGTCGAGCAGCAGGAACAGCTGGATGCGGACTGTCTCGAAGCGGTCAAGGCGGCGGTCACCGAGGCCGCCAAGAACGGCATATTGGGCCACGGCCTGCATCAGCCGTTCGAAACCATGTTTCAGGATGTGTTCGAAGAGATGCCCTGGCATCTCAAGGAACAGGCGGCGCAGGCGAACAAGGAACGGGAAATCAAATGGCCGTCATGAACATGATAGAGGCCATCAACAGCGGCCTCGAGACAATGCTGGAGCGCGACGAGAATGTCGTGATCATGGGCGAAGATGTCGGCTATTTCGGCGGCGTGTTCCGTGCGACCGCCGGGCTTCAGGAGAAATTTGGCAAGACCCGCTGCTTTGACACGCCGATATCCGAATGCGGCATTATCGGCGCGGCGGTCGGCATGTGTGCTTATGGTTTGCGGCCGGTGCCGGAAATTCAGTTTGCCGATTATATCTATCCCGGCATGGACCAGCTGATCTCGGAAGCGGCGCGGTTGCGCTATCGTTCCGCTGGCGAATTTACTGCGCCCATGACCGTAAGAACGCCAGTCGGTGGCGGTATTTTTGGCGGGCAGACGCATAGCCAGTCGCCAGAAGCCATGTTTACCCATGTCTCCGGCCTGAAAACGGTCATCCCGTCGACGCCTTATGATGCCAAGGGCCTGCTGATCGCCTCGATCGAGGATAATGATCCAGTGCTCTTTCTTGAGCCCAAGCGGATCTATAATGGCCCGTTTACCGGCTATTATGACAATCCGGTCGCGCCCTGGTCGAAATTTGCCGAATCCGAAGTGCCCGAGGGTCATTATACCGTGCCGCTCGGCAAGGCGAAGATCGTGCGCGAAGGCGATGCGGTTACGGTGCTGGCTTATGGCACGATGGTCCATGTCGCCAAGGCGGTGGTCGAGGAACATGGCATCAACGCCGAGGTCATCGATCTGCGCACCTTGGTGCCGGTCGATATCGAGACGATCGAGAAGTCGGTGAAGAAGACCGGTCGCTGCATGATCGTGCACGAAGCAACGCGGACCAGCGGCTTTGGCGCGGAGCTTTCGGCGCTGGTGCAGGAACGCTGTTTCTATCATTTAGAGGCGCCGATTGAACGGGTTACCGGATTTGACACACCCTATCCGCACAGTCTGGAATGGGCCTATTTCCCGGGACCGGTCCGGATCGGCGAAGCGCTTGAGAAAATTGTCGGGGATTTGAAATCATGACCAAATATATATTCAACCTGCCTGACATTGGCGAGGGTATTGCCGAGGCGGAAATCGTCAAATGGCATATCAAGATTGGCGATGTTGTCGCGGAAGACGATCAGCTGGCCGACGTCATGACCGACAAGGCGACGGTCGAGATGGAAGCGCCAGTTTCCGGCACCATCACGGCGATTGCCGGGGAAGAAGGCGATATCATCGCGATCGGATCGATGCTGGTGGAGATCGAGGTCGAGGGCGATGTTGATCTCGACGAACTGGAAGAGCTGGAAGCATCTGATGGTGACTCGGACATGGCCGATAAGGTCAAATCTGACACCATGGCTTCAGAGCAAGCTATTGAATTAACAGAGAAATCTGTCGACAAGCCGGTAGAGCCCATTGTTGAGAAAGAATCTGAAGAGACTCCCCAGGCAAAGGCGGGCAAGACTGACGTCAAGCCGTCAACGGAAGGTGTGCAGAAGCCACTTGCCACTCCGGCGGTGCGCCAGCGCGCCCGCGAGCTGGGCGTGGATCTGGGCCAGGTGAAGGCGCAGGGCGAACATATCCGCCACAGCGATCTCGATGCCTATCTGAACTACGGGTCGGGAGAGGGTTATCGTCCGTCCGGTAGTTCGCAAAAACGTGACGATGAAGTGATAAAAGTCATCGGAATGCGCCGCAAAATTGCGCAGAATATGGCAGAATCGAAACGGAATATTCCGCATTTCTCCTATGTCGACGAAATCGATATGACCGAACTGGAGGATATGCGCGCGGATCTGAACGCCAATCGCGGCGAGCGGCCGAAGCTGACGATGTTGCCACTGCTGATCGTTGCCATCTGCAAGTCGCTGCCGGAATTTCCGATGCTGAACGCCATTTATGATGATGAAGCGGGGATCGTCACGCGGCATGGCGCGGTCCATCTCGGCTTGGCGACGCAGACGGGCCAGGGACTGATGGTACCGGTTCTGCGGGATGCGCAAGATATGAATGTCTGGCAATTGGCGACAGAAATCGGCCGTCTTGCCGCTGCGGCGCGCGATGGCAGCGCGACCGCGAAGGAATTGTCGGGATCGACGCTGACCCTGACATCGCTGGGGCCATTGGGCGGGATTGCGACCACACCGGTTATCAACCGGCCAGAAGTGGCGATTATCGGACCCAACAAGATCGTTGAGCGACCGATGATCATTGATGGCGAGATTCACGCGCGCAAGCTGATGAACCTCTCCATCTCATGCGATCACCGGGTGGTGGATGGCTATGATGCCGCCAGCTATGTGCAGGCGCTCAAGCATTTTCTCGAGACACCGGTGCTGTTGTTCGCGGACTGAACCGCCGCGGCTACTTGACGGTACCGCGAAAAACCAGCTTGCCGCCTGAACCTGCAGAAAGACTGCGATTGAATTTCCATTTTACATGGGTGACATCGCTCATCAGGGCAGGACGGATATTGCCATTTCCGGTCACGTAGGTGAGGGCGGCGAGGGGCCCCCAGCTTTTGCCGCCGTCGATGGAGACCAGTTCGGTCCCATCGGAGGTACCTTCGAACGCCACCGTTTTTGGCAGCGGGTTGGTGACGGAGAAATCCGAAGCGGGCGCACTGCCCACATTTTTATATTTGACGACGAACACCAGCTTGTCGCCCGGCGTGACCGTTGTCGGCTGCTCGAGCACCAGCGCAGTGGTGCCGTTCGGCTTTTCAATCTTGCGTTCGATGTAGACATCGCTCGACAGGCGGACGTTATTGGCGGCCATTGCGGTGCCCGGCAGGATCAGCGCCAGAGCAAAAAGAAGCCGTTTAACCATGTTGCTATACCCCGTTAGATTTCGTCGTCGGTGAGTTTTGAATTGGAGAGGCTGGTCAGCGCTCCAGGAGTTGTACAGAGGCTCACGGGGGCGGATATCGCCAGCAGTCGCCTGGTAGCCGCTGTCAGCGCCCTGTGCGGCAGATAGGACGCCCTGCGCGCCTTTACTGTCGGCAGCGGTGAAGCCGTATCCAATGCCTGCGAAGATCGCCGGCCAAAGACAGGTACCGCAGAGAAATGCAGCCGCCGTCCCAAACCCTGTTTTTGTGCGTGAGCCATGGCGGTCCTATGCCGGGCAAAGCACAATATTTGGTAAACGGGTCATAAACTATCTTCGCTATTTCGGGCCGGCAAAGAGGCGACACAAGACGAAGGGAGCGGAGCCCGTCCCGAGAATGTGTTGTGAGGGTTTGGCCGTTGTCGCCGATGATGATTTATAACCATCAATGGGTCCTGACTATGTCAGACCGGTGCTGCAAATTCAGGCGGCCGGAGCCGTGCCCGGTCGAGGAAAGGCACCGGCAAATGCTCACAGATTGGCGCTGAATCTGAATTATGTAGAATAATCGAAAGAGTGTAGTTGACAGAAATGCAGAGCTCTTCTACTTGCGCTGCTTCACCGCCCAATGCAGGCGCATGTGCGGGTGTAGCTCAGTTGGTTAGAGCGCCGGCCTGTCACGCCGGAGGTCGCGAGTTCAAGTCTCGTCACTCGCGCCATTTCCCCCAAATATGCGGGAAATGGCGCCTCAGGACCGGAATTTTCCGGTGTTCATCCAGATCAAGAGCGGCTTGAGCGGAAATATCCAGGCAATTCCCGCAAATATGTAGATTGGCAATTGCAGCAAGAAGTTCAGTTCGACGATCCAGTCGAGCAGACTGACAACTATCCCGCACCACAGCAGAATCAGAATCAAGATCAGGATCATCCCGACAGGTTGCCGCCAATTCGGTGGATCGGGTGGATTATGCGGGGCATTAGGGTCCGACGGTGCCGTCATGACGTCATCTCAACACTTTGAATTATCTCGGATTCGGTGATGATCATATGCAGCTGCCTGTCATGGGATTCGACCGGGATGGAGTCGGCTTCCTGCACGGACCAGGCGAGACCGATGCGGATGGCATCGGGATATTTGCCAAAGGTCCGGTCATAATGGCCGCCGCCTTGTCCAAGACGGTGCA
>PFJE01000104.1 GCA_002783865.1 Sphingomonadales bacterium CG_4_10_14_3_um_filter_58_15 | reverse complement strand
CTTTGATACCCGGAAAAGGATTCAAGGATTTGTTCGATAAGACCGATAAACGCGACTTCCACTATTCGATATTGCTCAACGCGATATTCGCTTTCTGATGCGCTGGCGGAACTTCATGACCAGCAATAGCAAATTGATCCTGGCAGGGCTGGGCGCATTGGCGCTGACCATCACTCCGGCGTCCTTGCTGCTCGCGGCAGGCAAGGAAAAGCCGCAAAAAATCGACTATAGCTTCACGCCCCCCGCCCCGCAAAACCAGACGTGGGACGAAGCGCAGGCCAAAAGCAGCGGCTGCCAGTCCTGTCACACCGACAGCGACCAGAAGACCATGCACGAGACCCCGGCCGTGGTTCTGGGCTGCGTCGATTGCCATGGCGGCGATGCGTCGGTTGTCGGCGACAACAAATGGGGCAAGAACAGCCTCGCCTATATGGATGCGCTGACAAAGGCGCATGTTCTGCCCAAATATCCGGAAAGCTGGCACTGGCCGTCCTCCGCCAATCCCAAGCGCAGTTATGGTCTGCTGAACAACGAATCGCCGGAATTTGTACGCTTTGTCAATCCGTCGGATTATCGCGTTGCACGGGAATCCTGCGGTGCCTGCCATATGGAAATCATCGAGGCTTCGGAACGGTCGCTGATGGCAACAGGTGCGATGCTATGGGGCGGAGCCGCCTATAATAACGGCATTGTCCCCTTCAAAAATTACGTGTTTGGCGAGGCCTATACCCGTACGGGCGAAGCGGCGACGATCAAGTCGCCCGGCAATCCGCACGGTACGGTAACCGATGCCGAGAAGGCCCGCGGCGCACTGCCAATTCTTTATCCCTTGCCGACATGGCACACGGTGCCGCCGGGCGATATTTTCCGTGTGTTCGAGCGCGGGGGTCGCAATATAAACACCCAGTTCCCGGAAATCGGACTGCCCAATATCGGCGGTATCATCCAGCGGCTGGAAGAGCCGGGACGTCCCGATCTCAAGCAATCCAACCGCGGCCCCGGCACCGGTCTGCGCGTCGCCATCCCGGTGCTCAACATCCACAAGACTCGGCTCAACGATCCGTTCATGTGGTTCATGGGTACCAATGACCAGCCCGGCGACTATCGCCAGTCCGGCTGCGCCGGCTGTCATGTTGTCTACGCCAATGACCGCGAACCGCGGCACAGTTCGATCTGGGCGAAATATGGCCGTGACGGCCAGACTCAGACGGTTGATCCGACCATCAGGAATCTGAAAGAAGGCGAGCATCGGTTCGGCAGCTTTGGCACCTACGATGCTGCTCATGGTGCCAAGGTCGCTCATGGCGAAACGCAGAAACCAGCCCCAAAGGTTCATGGTCAAGACGAAGGCCATGGTGATGATCACGCCAGCGAGATCGATTCTGCCAAGCGCGAAAAAGGGCATCCGATACAACATGCCTTCACCCGCGCCATTCCCACCGCCCAATGCATGAACTGTCACATGCACCAGCCGAACATCTTCCTGAACAGCTATCTCGGCTACACGATGTGGGATTATGAATCGGACGCGCCCTACATGTGGCCAGGCCCCGACAACAAGACGCCCAAACCAGAAGGTATGAGCGACGAGGACTATCAAAAAATCTATAAGCAACAGAAATATCCCGATGCGGAAGAAGTCCGCAAGGTGCTCGACAGAAATCCGGAAGGCGCCGCGCCCAAGGGTCTGTGGGCCGATATCGATTTCCTGCGCAATGTCTATGATCTCAACAGCGAAGCCAAAGATACGCAATTTGCCGACTATCACGGCCATGGCTGGAATTTTCGCGCGGTCCTGAAGCGCGATCGAGATGGCAATCTGCTCGACGCCGAGGGCAATCAGGCGAGCTACAGCACGGATACCGAGAATATCGTCGCCAATGATGATCCGGAAAAATTCCGCAAGGAAGGCGAAGGAAAGTTCGTTGAAGCGGGAATCAATCCGGGTAAATCGGTCCATATGATGAGCATCCATGCCGAAGTCGGCATGCAATGCGCCGATTGTCATTTCGCACAGGATAGCCATGGCAATGGTCTGATCTATGGCGAAGTCGCCAATGCCGTCGAAATCAACTGCAAGGATTGTCACGGCACTGCCGATGCCTTTCCGAACTTGATGACCAGCAATCTCGCGGCGAGGCCAAAAGGCAAGAATCTTGCCCTGCTCCGCAACGCCAATGGCGAGCGGCGCTTCGAATGGTTTAATGACCCCAATGGAAAACGCGTGTTGATCCAGCGGTCGATCGTTGATCCCAAACTCAGTTGGCGGGTCAGCCTCGTCAAGAATAGCGTGGATCGTTCGCACCCCGATTTCAATCTCAAGGCAGCGCGGGCGAAACTTATGTCCAAAAGCGGCGCAGAAACGGACAAATATGCCTTTGGCAGCGGCGTTCCGATGGATGATCGGGCGCACAAAGACGAAAATATGGTCTGCTTTACCTGCCATTTGAGCTGGACGACCAGCTGTGGTGGCTGCCATTTGCCGATCGAAGCGAACTGGCAGGCGGACAGCCACAAATATGAAGGTGGTACGACCCGAAACTATGCGACTTATAACCCGCAAGTTGCCCGTGACCAGATGTTCCAGCTCGGCCGTCATCAGACGACCAAGGGCAATGTCATTGCTCCCGTGCGTTCGACGTCGGCTCTGATCCTGTCCTCGACCAACATCAACCGAGAGCGGATATATGTCCAGCAGCCGCCAATTTCCGGCATTGGTTTCTCATCGCAAGCTTTCGCTCCGCATTTCCCGCACACCGTACGCAAGACCGAAACCAAACAATGTTCGGATTGTCACGTCAGCGAGGCCAATGACAACAACGCGATCATGGCGCAGACATTGCTACAGGGTACGAATTTCGTCAATTTCATCGGCCTCCACGCCTGGGTCGGCCTGGAAAAGGGCTTTGAAGCGGTCCGAGTTACGGAATGGGATGAACCACAGGCGGTGATCGGCTCCTATTTGCAAAAATATGCCTATCCTGACTATTGGCGAATGCATGTCGAGAATAACAATCGCGAACTGATCGACTGGGTTCGCGGTGAACGGCTCGACAAGGATCTTTCCGGCGAAACCAAGGCGCTCGAGGAATTCAAGAATGTCGTTCAAGGCACCGGCGACGCGGTTCGATGCCTGCAACTGCGCGGCGAATATATGTTCGTGGCGGAAGGCAAAGGCGGCTTCCGCGCTTATGATGTCGCATCCATCGGTAACAAGGGATTCTCGGAACGGATCGTCAAGGCGCCTTTCTCTTCGCTTGGCCATGATACGCATGTCGAGACCAAGAACGCGACCTGCATGGCGCTGGCTACCAACCAGCCGATTGCGCCAACGCGCAACACCAAGGAATTGCGCGAGGTCAATCAGGAGCAGGCTTTCCATCCGATCTATAATTACGCGGTGATTACCGACAGCGAAGAAGGACTGATCCTGGTCGACATCAACACGTTAGCCGATGGTGAATTCCGTAACAATTTCTTCAAGCGCAGCCTGACCTGGAACGAAGGCGGCTTGCTTGATGGTGCACGGCATATAACGCTGGCAGGCCATTATGCCTATATTACGACGGCTGCAGGATTGACCCTGATCGATCTGGATGATCCGCTAAAACCGCGGCACGTGATCACCATCCCAATGACCGATGCCCGGGCTTCTGCGCTGCAATTCCGCTATCTCTGGGTCACCGACGCCGATGGCGTCAAATTATTCAATGTCACGGACATGGAAAATCCGGTGGCGGTACCATCCGGAACTATCCCACTGCGAAACGCTAGACGCCTCTATCTCGCTCGCACCTATGCCTATATCGCGGCCAAGGACGAAGGCCTGGTGATCGCAAATATCACGCGACCGGAAGCGCCGACCGTTTACCTGAAGGAAACCTTCGGAGGTTCAATGAATGATGCAGAGGATGTGATAGTCGGATCGACCAACGCCACCCTGTTTGCCTATGTCGCCGATGGCCGCAATGGACTGAAGGTAATCCAGTTGACCACGCCAGACAGCCAGAAAAACTTCTATGGTTTCTCTCCCGCTCCCAAGCCGGAACTCATAGCCTATGCCAGGACACCGAAACCGGCACTGGCCTTGTCCAAGGGGCTGGATCGGGACCGGGCGGTGGACGAGACCGGCGGTCAGATGGCGGTGTTCGGACGGCTGGGTTCCCGACCGTTCACCCGCAGCGAAATGCAGCGCTTCTACCTGAACAGCGAAGGCAAGCCCTATTTCGTCAAAGACGAGCCGGATCTGGCAGATTGGATCGGGCCGGTTCCGAAGATGCTTGCGAAGCCTTAAAAAGAGCGGGGGCCGGGCTATTATGCAGCACCGACCCCCTGTCCCCCAATACGCTACTCGGGGGAATTACGTCCCCTGCGCACTGGGCGCAGGGCTTTAGCTAAATGGATTAAAACGCGAGTGGGTCAGCAGTTGCCGTCGATCGCGCGACCGGCCAATGCGCCGACTGCGCCGCCAATGATCGTGCCTTCGGTCTTGTCTCCGCGACGGGCCACTTCGTTGCCGAGCAGACCACCAGCGATTGCGCCGATGATCGTTCCACCGGTTCCGCGATCACAGCCGCGATAGCGGCGATCACTATAATAGCGATCGTTATAATTGCGATTGTCGCGATAGCGGCGCTGGTCTCTGTAATCCCGACGATCCCGATAGCGGTCGCCGCGATAGGTATCACCGCGCCGGTATTCGCGATATCCGTTGCCGCGGACCTGCTGATAATAGCCGCTGTCATAATAGCCCCCGCGCGCCTCTGCTGGTGCGGCAAAGGCCATGGTTGCGACGGCGGCGCTTGAAATTGCCAAACTTCCCAAAATCTTGTTGATCATTTTTTCTACTCCAGAAGGCTTCTTTGAAAGCCGAATCAATTGCTACCCAACGATTGTCGTTTTAGGGGCGCTGGGTTGACCAGATACTGAATGATGGTTTTATCTCAGGTTCATATTCAACGCAGGTTTTCTGAATGGAACTGATGGCGAAGAAAGGACTAGCGTTTTAAGTCATTGCCGACTTTCTTCCCGTCCGATAGCGATTGGCAGATAGTGAGAAGAGGGTGAGCGATGAAATTAGAGGGCAAGACGGCAGCGATAACGGGCGGCACAGCGGGTATTGGGCGCGGAATTGCCGAGGCATTTCTGGCGGAGGGCGCTAATGTTGCGTTATTTGCACGGAATCCGAAAAAAGGTGCTGAAGTTGTCGCGGAACTGGGTGTTGGGGACCGGGCCCTGTTTATCGCCGGTGATGTGATGGAGCAGGATCAGGTTGAGGGATTTATTGACCAGACTGTCCAACATTTTGGCGCTATTGACATTCTTGTTAATAATGCCGGCGGCGCGGGGGATCTGGCGCCGCTGGTTGATCTGACCGACGAAGCCTTTGATATGGCTATGAAATGGAACATCTATTCCAGCTTCTGGGCGACCCGCCGCGCGCTGAAACCGATGATCGCGCAGCATTGGGGGCGGGTGATCAATATCAGTTCAACCGAAGGCAAAATGGGCAAGCCGACCTTCGCGCCCTATACGATTGCCAAACATGGTATCAACGGAATGACCAAGGCGGTGGCGCAAGAAGTTGGCACTTCGGGTGTCACGGTCAACGCGATCTGCCCGGGATTGATCATGACCGACCTGATTCTGGACAGCGGTCCGGCGACGGCCGCGGGCATGGGCATGACCTTTGACGAGATGATCGACATGTTTTCCCAGGAAAGCGCGCTCAAACGGCCTGGCAAGGTCGAGGAAGTCGCGGCGATGGCAGTGCTGCTGGCTTCGGAAGCCGGCGCCGGGATTACCGGGGCAACTTTGAGCGTGGACGGCGGCACGGCGCAATATTGATCGCGCTAAGCTGACCCATGGCAGCCTCATTCGCGCGGTTTAAGGGAGCAATTCCTTGCGCGTCTGGGCGGCCTCTTTCATGGTTGCCCAGGTATCTTCCGGTGCCTTCTCAGCCTTGTTCTGTCCGGCGTCATCGATATGCGCCCAGGGATCGGCCGGCTTGGGTTCGGCCTTGGCCGCGTCGGCCGTATTGGGTGCGTGCGCCACTTCGGCAGGCGGATCGATCGCAACACAATAGGCAGTAATCAGCACCATCGCCGACCACCATAAGGCGTGGCCACGGCTGGCAAAGACTCGACTGAGGCGCGGTCCGAACATGGTTCTGGCAATAGCATCCGGACATTAACAACTTGTCGGCAAAGCCTGACAAAAGCCAATACCAAATATTGGCCTATTTCACCATTGTTCAGTTTCCGTTCATATAACGCATTGCGCCCAAAACTTCTATCCCATTGATATATATTGTTTTTCTAAAACTGGCACGCCCCGTGCAATGCTATTGGCATCTTCGCAATAGGATTTGTGAAGCAGCAGATTGAACCAAAAAGGAATTTTGAAATGACCAACAGCAACATCCAGAACCAACTCGCCGCCGCTTTTGCCGCTGTTTTCGCAGCCGCTGTTCTTGTCAGCGCCAGCATCGGCCCTGCCGTAAACAATGCCGCAGCCCTCGTTGCCTAACCCCTCAATAAAGGAACCCTGATCATGCTATCTCCCAAAGTCCAGAGCCGCCTCGCCGCCGCCTTCGCATCTTTCATTTCTGCCGCCGTTCTGCTGACCGCCTCGATCGGCCCTGCGGTCAACAACAGCGCATCTCTGGTGATCTGATCACCCGGGATGCCCCAAGCGGCGGACGCGACTTCCGCGAAACACCGCACGCTGGTGCAGCCAGCCAGGCGCTGCAATTTAGCCTCTTTTAACATCTTCCCGCTATTTTTGGCCGGTGAACGACATCCGCTGGCCCACTTTTATCACCATCACTGTGGCGCTGTGCGCCGCGCTGTTTCTGGCGATCTTTCTCAGCGGCGGCCCCGCCCCCACTACGGCAGCGGTCGGCATCGACGCGAACCGCGCCAGTTTCGGCATCTGTTTTGGCCCCGACCGCTATAGCTGCGTCGTCGATGGCGACACCATCTGGTACGAGGGCCGCAAGATCCGCATTGCCGATATCAACTCCCCGGAAATCTCCAAACCCGGCTGCGCCTCCGAAGAGCGGCTTGGCCAAAAGGCGAAGATGCGGCTGCAGACCTTGCTCAATCAGGGCAGTTTCTCGCTGCAATCGATCGACCGCGACCAGGACCAATATGGCCGCGATCTGCGGATCATCACCCGCGATGGCGAGAGCCTGGGCGACATATTGGTTGCCGAGGGGCTGGCCGAACGCTGGCAGGGCTATCGCCGCGACTGGTGCTAGAGCGGCTGAATCGCCTGCCCTTCCCTGCGTGATACCATCCAGCTGGCCGCGAACAGCAGCATGAACAATCCGTCGACCATCGCCCCGAAAAAGACCGGCCCCATCGCCACCCGGCCCTGCAGGTAGAGCAAAGTTACCGGCAGGAAAAAGGCCAGCTTTTCCAGTACGCCGATCGGGATCAGCGGACGATAGCGAGCGGGATCGAAGGCGATCAGGATGAAGATCAGCTGGAACACCAGCGCCAGGCCGATAAAGCCATAATAATATTCGGGTCGCGGCCCCGCTTCGTCGAACAGGCCGGGGACGAGCGCGAAGAAGCCCCATGCGGCGGCGAGGACAAAAATGATTCGAATAAATTTCATCGCGACTTCGACCTATTCTTGACAAAGTTTACAGGGTTAAAAGGAAAAATTTGCACCGCCGCCAAAATCGCGATTTCTGGCCATTTTTTAAAATGTTGTATCAGGCGGGCGGCAGTGTTTCTCATGTCCTTCGCCTAGCATAAGTCCCTCCTGTAGGACAGACACCGGATGAGAAAAGCCGCAAGAAAATATGTCAAATCCGGTCAGCCATGATATCGGACTCCGCATGGAAAAATATCGCGAATATATCGGCTGGGGCGCGATCATTGTCGCGGCGCTCAGCTTTCTCCGCCTCCCCTTCCTGTCGGCGCTGCCGCCGATGCTGTCGGCACCGATGCTGATGATGCTGCCCGGCGTTGGTCCGGTGCTGATAATGCTGGTGCCGATGCTGCTGTTCGCCGCCGGCATTGGGCTGGTCAAAGGCTGGGATGGCGGGCGGAAGCTGTTCGTCGTCTGGGCAGTGATTGGCGGTTTGGCGGCGGTTGCCGGGTTGCAATATATCCCGGCGGCGGCGGCGGTGGATCTGGCGGTGATCGGGGTGAGTCTGCTGGTGGTGCTGTGGGGCGACTGGCGGCGGTTGTTGCCGGGGCGGTGAGGAGTTGCATTGTCATCCTGAACTTGTTTCAGGACCTCCCGAGGCAGCGCGCTATCTCAAGGGATCCTGAAACGAGTTCAGGATGACGAAGGGGGGGGGGTAGGACCTCTCGAGGGTGCGCGCTATCTCAAGGGGTCCTGAAACGAGTTCAGGATGACGAAGGGGTGTAGCGAGGTTGAGGGCAGCCGTTTTGACGAAAGCGGCAGTTCCGTCATCCTGAACTTGTTTCAGGACCCCGCAAAAGCTTACACAATCGCTATGCACTTCCAGCCTTGCGTCTACATCATGACCAACAAGCCGCGCGGCTTGCCCTATGTCGGGGTCACGTCCGATCTAATGGGTCGCATCTACCAGCATCGCGCGGGCGTGGCGGACGGATTTACCAAACGCTATAATTTGAACAAGCTGGTGCTGTTTGAGCAATTTGGTGCGATGGAACTGGCCATCTTGCGGGAGAAACAATTGAAACGCTGGCATCGGGAATGGAAGCTCAACCTGATTGAAGCGAGCAATCCGGGTTGGCGCGATCTGGCCGAGGATTTGGGGTTTGAGCCGGTTCGCTAGAGGTGCGGCTCATGGTCCTATGCTCGTCATCCTGAACTCGTTTCAGGACCTCCCTAGGCAGCGCCCAATCTCAAGGGGTCCTGAAACAAGTTCAGGATGACGACGGGGTGTTCAGGGCCTCCCTGGTCAGCGCGCAATCTCAAGGGGTCCTGAAACGAGTTCAGGATGACGATGGTGGGTTTAGGATGACGAAGGGGTGCGGCGCGCCGTCAAGAGGAAGGCGCGGTGGAACGCGATGACAGGCCGCTGTCTTCCCAGCCGCCGCCCATCATCGAATCTCCCAATATTCCGCATTCGCTGGCGGTGGTGATCCTTTTGGCGAAGCCGGCATAGGGTGTTGGATTGTCATGTTCGTTGGCGGCGCGGTCGCGGGTGGCGTTGCGGCGCAGCGGATCGGTGGTGATGCCGGTGCCCTCGACCAGGCGGTTCATCAGGTTGAAGATGCCGGTGACGGCGATCGTGTGGAACAAAGCCTTTTCGCTCCAGCCAGCGGCGTAGACGTCGGCCGCGTCGCTGTCGCTGACGCTGGACGGCGCCTGGGTCAGCTTGCGGGCATAGGCGAGTAGCGGCAGCAGCCGTTCGTCAATCCCCGCTGCTTCGGGATCAGAGACCAGCAGTTCGAACGACTCCGGCGCGATGCCGTGCACCTCGGCAAAGCCGCGGTGCGAGTCGTAGCAAAAGTCGCACTGGTTGAGCCCGGAGATATAGGTCGCGATCAGCTCTCGCTCGGCGATGCTGAGCGGTGATGGTCCGCGCAATATGGTATCATGATAAGCGCACAGCAATTCAAAACCCTCGGGATGAGTGGCGAAGACTTCAACCATTTCCGGATTTTCGGGGAGCGATGGAAATTTGGACATGGGCACGGCTCTTTCAGCAAAGACAGTGATGGTTGCCGATGGACCGGAGTCTTTCGGAGGCGGCTTTGAAGGCAATCCTCCTCCGCTACACCGCAGAGCTTTAAGGATTGTTTAAAAAAGCGCGAGAATTCGCTGCGGTCTGCGGTCGGCGGCAGCCGGCTTTCCGGGAACAAATCCGGCTGTTTTGCGTTGATCGGGTAACAGAAAGAGGATCGATATGACCCAGAACGATAACGCCAAACCGCCAAGCAGCAATCATACGCAGACCAACCAGTCCCAGCGAGACGATTCGCAGGCTCAGAAAGTCGCCGAACAGGCGCAGACCCAGACCAGGGCCAAGCTGGAGGATGTCTCGAACAGCCGCCGCGACGACAATAGCGATCCGGCGCAGATTATTCCCGATGATACGCAGGACACGGTCGACCATATGAAGCAGATGGCGGAAGACGGGCGCATTGAAGGCGGCGCCTTTGCCGGCGAGCGCAATGATGATGACGAGGAAAGCGATCTCGGGATATTGGACAAGGCCGAGGATGATGCACCGTTGAGCGAGAAGGGTGGCGCTGATTATGGGAATAGTGGGTGATGGTTGAGTTGGAGCCATTGAATTAGCGGATCGTTGACAAACTGCTAGGCACACCAGTCAGCAAAGAATCTCATCAATCGATATGATTGTGTTTTCTAAGTAGTTCGACTTCAGCATCGTTTTTGGGTCGGTATGAAAGAAATTCGCGATAGCCGAACGTCAATCCCAATTCCCGCATCAAAGTTCTATCCGTTTCCGAATACAGCACCGCAATTCCCTTGGCCGCCAGAATATCGCGCGCACCACCGTTTCGGCGCAATCGTTTCATATAATCATCTTGAGCAGCCACTGCCGCAACCAAAACTCTGGAAACCGGCGTACCAATGCAATTTTCAAACAGCGCGGCGAGCTTTTTGGTGCCTTTTCCACTATTCATAATCTCAATACGTAAATCGTCGCTAATCTGCGTCCAAAAATTGGGCGTATATTCAAAGTCCAACACTAGCCACCAAATATGGTCCCGACCACTTTTTGAGATCCCGGTTTTCTTATCTCTGTTGACGCTATCTCTTAAATACTCTGGGCGAGCGCGAACCAACCCGATCGCACACTTTGCCGACTTTTCGTTCACTCGCAAGAGGATGCAAAGCTGATTGATAGCCTCAGGGGGGATCATCCAACCATAGCCTCCGAGGGTTGTTGATTTCACATCAACTTCACGCCCGCCTATTTGAAGATCTAACAAAACGCCCTTTGGCACTTGCAACCAATCGCGTAGCAGGATTTCAAATTTGGTTCCGAGGTAAGTTTTCTCTGTTTTCTCCAGATCATGAAGAAAGAAACGATTGGTCCTCGCGGTATCAATCACTTCGTCAATTGCCGATCGAAAAAAGCCCCGCAGCTTTTCTTCGAATATTTCTTTACCACCTACTGCATTAAGAAGTTCGGTCTCTAGCGCCGACAGGTCGGGATAATCCTGATGCCCAATTTCTAGCGGACGATAACCGCTATCGGAAAAAAGGTCAGGCAACTGCTCGGACCATGAAGTGCTTTTGCACCGACAACGCTACTCGTAAATTCTGCGCGACCGCCCTCGCAACTGGTGGCGGAAAGGCGTTCCCTACCTGACGGTAACTGGCAGTTTTCTTACCATAGAATTGCCAATCATCGGGAAACCCCTGGATGCGGGCGACCATGCGAACGGTTAAGCGCGGCGTTCCAACAAAATCGCGATCGGGGGCCTCATTCGAAAGGCTTTTGCCTTCCACGCCAAGCGAGGCCCATGCCTTACGAGCGCGAGTCGGGCCGAGGTCGGGACCACCATGTTTTTTGGAACCACCAACGATTGTAGGCGCGATATCATCGCAAGCATCGGCCCATTTGCGTGCACCACGCCAGCCGTTTGCAGCCATCAGGTCGTGCAGCGTTTCGCCAACGGATAACGGATTATGCGGATGAGGCGTCGGCCAGTCGAAGGCTTCCACAAGGTCGTTCCGAATGGCAACAATGACAACGCGTGGACGAAGTTGCGGAACGCCGTAATCGGATGCATTGAACAGGCGCCAGTCGGCATGATAGCCGAGCTTCTTAAGTTGCGCTTTAAGCTCCAGACGATAATCTTCGAACACAGCAGAGAGAAAGCCACGAACATTTTCAATCATAACCGCCTTGGGACGGATTTCGTCAATAAGACGAAGTGCAGCGGGGAACAGGTTGCGCTCGTCTCGTTCACCAAGCTGCTTGCCGGCGACAGAAAAGGGCGGACAAGGCAGCCCGGCTGTAAGCAATTCCGTACCCGCAAAAGGCCTGCCATCAAACCCGTTCATGTCTTCACAGCGAACGTCCCAAAACGGGCGATTCAATTTAAGCGTCGCGGCGCAATCGGCGTCAATCTCGATCAGTGCAGAATGTCTAAATCCCGCCTGTTCCAGCCCCAAAGCCTGCCCGCCTGCGCCTGCGCAAAATTCTATGGATTGCATTATTTCAAACCTCTAAAATAGGGGAACATATCATGAACATACTGATAGTCAACTACTCCGCCGCGACCCCCGCCTGCTCAAACATATCCGCGCCTTCATCCTCGACCGCCTCGTCCTCATTCGCCACCTTGCCCTTGCGCTTGTCGAAGCTGGACCAGACGTCGTTCCATTCGCCCTTGGTCGCGCCCTTTGAATATTCGGTGGCGCGGGCCTCGAAGAAATTGGCGTGTTCGACGCCGTTGAGCAGCGGGGCGAGCCAGGGGAGCGGGTGTTCTTCGACCATGTAGATCGGCTGGAAGCCGAGCTGGCCCAGGCGCCAGTCGGCGATGTAGCGGATGTAGCGCTTGATTTCCTTGGCGGTCATGCCGGTCACCGGGCCGTCGCTGAACGCGAGGTCGATGAAGGCATCTTCCAGCCGCACGGTTTTCTGGCAGCAGTCGATGATGTCGTCGCGCACCGACTTGGTCAGACAGTCGCGTTCCTCGACGAAGGTGTGGAACATCTTGATGATGCCCTCGCAGTGCAGGCTTTCGTCGCGGATCGACCAGGTGACGATCTGGCCCATGCCCTTCATCTTGTTGAAGCGCGGGAAGTTCATCAGCATGGCGAAGCTGGCGAACAATTGCAGCCCTTCGGTGAAGCCGCCGAACATCGCCAGCGTCTTGGCGATATCCTCGTCATTCTCGACGCCGAATGTGCCCATATAATCGTGCTTATCCTTCATCGCTTCATATTCGAGGAACATCGAATATTCGCTTTCCGGCATGCCGATGGTGTCGAGCAGGTGCGAGTAAGCGGCGATATGGACGGTTTCCATGTTGCTGAACGCGGTCAGCATCATCTTGATCTCGGTCGGTTTGAACACCCGGCCATATTTGTCGTGATAGCAGTCCTGCACCTCGACATCGGCTTGGGTGAAGAAGCGGAAAATCTGGGTGAGCAGGTTGCGCTCGTGGTCGGTCAGCTTCTGCGCCCAGTCGCGGCAATCCTCGCCGAGCGGCACTTCCTCCGGCATCCAGTGGATCTGCTGCTGGCGCTTCCAGAATTCATAGGCCCAGGGATATTCGAAGGGCTTGTAGGTTTTGCGTGCTTCCAGAAGTGACATGATATTCGTACTCCGCTTTAACTCGTTTCATCCTCTCTCCTTGAGGGAGAGGATCGTTAGCTCCGCATTGAATGCGGAGCGTTCTTGGCGAGGGGGCTGCGACCGGACGCCACCCCTCACCGACTTCGACTAACCGCCGCCGCTAACGCAGCGGCGCCAAGTCTCCGTTGTCCTCTCCCTCAAGGGGAGAGGAAAAATAGGCTCCTTTGCTTCCGAATAAAACGGCCCCCTCCCAAAAGGAGCGAAAGGGAGGGGGCAGTGGGCAAAATCGTCAGGCGCTTCCGGTGTTTGACGGGCAGCGCAGGAGTGGATCCGGGGTCCTGATCCGGTCAGCGCGGCCAGCCGCAAGAGCGGGAGATGGGTCCCCGCCTTCGCGGGGACACAAGAATTCCAAACTTACTGACACGCCAGACATTCGTCATAATCGGTGGTGCCGGCGGTGGTCATCAGTTCGACCTTTTTCGGGTCGAGCGTGTTGTCGGCCTCGACGCCGCCGCCGGTCGGCTCGCTCATGATCGTTTCGCCACCGGCAAAACCGGCGCGCTGGATCGATTTCGAGCGCAGATAGTAAAGCGACTTGATGCCGAGTTCCCAGGCGCGGAAGTGGAGCATCAGCAGATCCCACTTGTCGACATCGGCCGGGATGAACAGGTTGAGCGACTGCGCCTGGTCGATATAGGGCGTGCGGTCGGCGGCCAGTTCGAGCAGCCAGCGCTGGTCGATCTCGAAGCTGGTCTTGTAGGTGTCCTTTTCGTCGGCGCTGAGAAAATCGAGATGCTGGACGCTGCCGCCCTTCTCGAGGATCGAGTTCCAGACATTGTTGCTGTCCTTGCTCTTCTCCTGCAGCAATTTCTGCAGATGCGGGTTCTTCACCACGAAGCTGCCCGAGAGCGTCTTGTGGGTGTAGATATTCGCCGGGATCGGCTCGATACAGGCCGAGGCACCGCCGCAGATGATGCTGATCGACGCGGTCGGGGCGATCGCCATCTTGCAGGAGAAGCGCTCCATCACGCCCTGGTCGGCGGCATCGGGACAAGGTCCGCGCTCCTTGGCCAGCATCATGCTGGCTTCGGAAGCCTTGGCCGAAACATGCTTGAAGATCTTGAAGTTCCACGATTTTGCCAGCGCGCTTTCGAAGCCGAGACCGCGGGCCTGAAGAAAGCTGTGGAAGCCCATCACGCCCAGACCGACGCTGCGTTCGCGCATCGCGCTATATTTCGCCCGCGCCATTTCTTCCGGTGCACGATCGATATAATCCTGCAGCACATTGTCGAGGAAGCGCATGACATCCTCGATAAATTCCTTGTCGACCGACCATTCGTCCCAGGTTTCGAGATTGAGCGAGGACAGGCAACACACTGCCGTCCTGTCCTCGCCAAGATGATCACGACCCGTCGGCAGTGTGATCTCGGAGCAAAGATTGGAAGTGGACACCTTCAGCCCCAGATCGCGGTGATGCTTGGGCATCATCCGGTTCACCGTGTCGCTGAAGATGATATAGGGCTCGCCCGTGGCCAGCCGGGTTTCGACCAGTTTCTGGAACAGGCTGCGCGCGTCGACGGTGCCGCGAACCGAGCCGTCCTTGGGCGAGGTCAGGTTGAATTCCGTGCCGTCGCGTACCGCTTCCATGAATTCGTCGGTCAGCAAAACGCCGTGATGCAGGTTCAGAGCTTTGCGGTTGAAGTCACCGGACGGCTTTCTGATTTCGAGAAATTCTTCGATTTCGGGATGGTTGACGTCGAGATAGCAAGCGGCAGAACCGCGGCGCAGGGAACCCTGCGAAATTGCCAGCGTCAGGCTGTCCATCACGCGGACGAACGGAATGATACCGGAGGTCTTGCCATTCAGGCCAACCGGCTCGCCGATGCCGCGCACGCTGCCCCAATAGGTGCCGATGCCGCCGCCGCGCGAA
>PFJE01000021.1 GCA_002783865.1 Sphingomonadales bacterium CG_4_10_14_3_um_filter_58_15 | reverse complement strand
TTTGTTGCAAAACCCACTGAATCAACGAATCGGATAGCCGTCAAGCTAACCTGCTGATATCACCCAACTTAGTTTCGGGTCAGACACTAAAGCATTGTAACGTGGAGCGCCTTTCGGGTTGCTCGTTTGCGCGTTGCACGGGCGGGAAATCGCAATGTCTGGGAGGTAATATGGAAGTAGGTCGGCAACGAAAACCGGAAAGAGTTATCGGCCCTTTCGGTGAGGCGATCAGCCTCAATGACTTGCCGAAAAACAATATGACCAGATGGGTGATCAGGCGCAAAGCCGAAGTCGTCGCCGCGGTAAACGGTGGTTTGCTGAGCCTTGAGGAAGCCTGCGACCGCTATGATCTCTCGCTCGAAGAATTTCTCTCCTGGCAGGAATCCATTGACAGGTCAGGGCTGCCCGGGTTGCGGGTCAGCTATCTTTCCAAATATCGTACAGAAGATCGAGCCAAGCAGGAAAAGCTCGATCGGGCAGGGTCGCAACCACCTCAAGATCCGGTTTCGGATCTTCATTAACCGAAAGCCCTAGTCATGAGAAATAAACGGGTCCTCGTCATTGACGAAGAGAGCGCGTTTACCCGCTTTTTGCAGGACGACCTCGAGCAGCGTGAAATATCTGTAGCCTGTGTTTACTCCCCGGGAGATGAAAATGGAGCCACTGCCTTCGCTCCGAATGTCATCGTCGCCGACAAGAAAATGCTCTCCAAAAGCAACGCCAGACTGTTGCACAGGCTCGATAGCACCGAGCGCAAATTGCCCCTCGTTCTGATGACCGGAACAGACACCAAGTTGCGTCACGGCAGCGCCGCATCGGTGCGCGCGGCAAACTCGAAAATTGTCGCCACGATCCCGAAGCCGTTCGAACCCAATATGCTGGCTGAGCTCATCGATCAATATGCCGAAGACAGCCAAAAGATTAACCTCGATTCGGACTATATTACCGCTCTGATTGCCAGCAACAGATTGCTCGACAATCTCGTCGTGGAATTTCAGTCCAAGCACGCTCTGGCCGATGGGAGTGTCGTCGGATATGAAGCCTTGTCGCGGCTGAAAACCAGACGCGCAATCAGCCCGGCGACGATTTTTTCGGCGGCTACGGAAATGTCGCTCGAAATAGAGGCGACCATGAACGTGATCGATCAGACCATGAAACTGGCCGGGTCTCTGCGCAAGTCTCGCAAAAGCGTCCCGGTATCCTTTAACTGCAGCGCGGTCTTGCTGACGCAAGGCAATTTTGTCGATCAGTTGTTCGCGAGATTGCAACAGTCCCGCAATTTGCGCGGGTCGGTGATCATGGAGATTACCGAGGAGAACCGGGTGGCCAACATCAAGGTCGTTGCCGAAATCTGCAAGATGCTGGGGCGCCATGGCCTCAAGGTATCGATTGACGATTACGGCACCGGGCATAGCAACCTCGACCGGATTGCGGAAATTCCGTTTGCCGAGTTGAAATTGGACAAGGAAATTTTCTGGGCTTTTTGCAACGATCGGGTGCCGATAACGGTGTTGGGTTCGATCATTGATTTTTGCCATACACGGGGCGCAAAGACGGTGGTCGAAGGAATTGAAACGCCCTTCCACCTTAAAAAAGCACGGCTGCTTGGCGCCGATCAAGGTCAGGGATACTACTGGGGCCGCGCCGTGCCGCCGCAATATCTGGTGAAAGACTGGCGCGGTTTCTGATCGCACGGTTGGGCGCGCTCCGAGCCCGCCAAGAGACGATTCCGGTGCGGTCTTACAATGGCGCTGCGCGGAATGGATGCCGGACGCACTGGCGCCGGTTGTGCAGATGCGACCGACATATGCGGACGGCGCCGCTGCCCGTGGCCGGGTCGCATTTCCGAAACTTAACGGATTCGCATATCGGACGAATTTGCCCTATGCTGCATGCCACTGGAGAGGCTTGAGGGAAATACAATGAAACAGCTGAGCGCACTGGATGCGATGTTCGCCTATACGGAAACACCGAACACGCCGATGCATATCGGGCAATTGCTGATTTATGACCCCTCGACCGCGCCGGGCGGCATGGTCGGTTTCAAGGATATTTTGCGCTATATCGAAGGCCGTCTCGACGGCGCGCGCATCTTCCGCCAGAAACTGGTTCGGGTGCCGCTCGATCTCGATCATCCCTATTGGGTCGATGACGCGAATTTCGATCTCGAGTTTCACGTCCGCCATATCGCCCTGCCGAAGCCGGGCGACTGGCGGCAATTGTGCATCCAGGCGGCGCGTATCTATGCCCGCCCGATGGACATGAACAAGCCGCTGTGGGAATATACGGTGATCGAGGGGCTCGACAATGTCGAAGGCGTGCCGAAAGGCAGCTTTGCGATGCTGCACAAGATGCACCATGCGGCGATCGACGGCCAGTCCGGTCTGCAGATGACGCTGGCGCTGCACGATCTCGATGCGGAGATGAAACCGCGCGCCTTTGACATGCAGTTCGAACCGGAGAAGGATCCCAATCCGTTTGCGTTGCTCGCCAAGGCCCAGTTCAACAATATCGCCAATCCGGTGCGGGGGTTGCAGAATTTGCAAAAGCTGCTGCCGATGCCCAAGCGGCTATTCGACGTACAGCGGGAATTTCGTCAGCGCGACGATGCGAAGGGCAGCATTCCCAAGACCCGATTCAACAAGAAGCTGAGCCCGCACCGCGTTTTTGACGGACGCGAATTTGCCCTGTCCGACATCAAGAAAATCCGCGAAGCGTTCCCGGGAGCGACAGTGAACGACGTGATGATCGCGGTGGTCAGCGGATCAATGCGTGGCTATCTGAAAGCCAAGAATGACCTTCCGGAAAAGACGCTGAAAATCGGCGCGCCGGTGTCGGTCCGGTCCGATGATGACAAAGATTCTGCCGGCAATCAGGTGACGATGATGCAGGTTGGCGTCGGCACGCATCTCGCCGATGCGGGCGAACGGCTGAAATTCATCATGGCCGAAACGAAAAGATCCAAGGCGATGACCCAGGCGATGGGTGCCAAGACGCTGATGGAATTGTCGGGCGCTATGCCGGCTGGCCTAACCGCGGCAGGCACCAAGATGATGGTCCGCGCCGGGCTGGTCGAACGGCTCAATCCGGCGGTGAATACGGTCGTCACCAATGTCCCGGGACCGATGGTCCCGATGTATTTTGCTGGCGCGAAGCTGGTCAAGTCGTTCGGCATGGGGATTCTGGCCGAGGGGCAGGGGCTGTTCCACGTGGTGACCAGCTATAACGGCAATGTCATCCTGACCTTTCTGGCGGATCGCAATATCATGCCGGATCCTGAATTTTACGCGACCTGCATTTCGCGGAGCTTTGCCGACTTGATGGGGGCAGCAAGCAAGGAAAAGCAGGCTGCGGCAAAACAGGCCAAGACGAACAAGGCAAAACAACCGAAAAAGCCGAAAAAACGGGTTTCTGCCTCTGCCGCTACGGCAGGCAGGGCGCGGGTGAAAACGAGTGCAAAATAGCGGCCTTGCCGCTTGACTCGTCGCGCCTGATTGCGCATCGGTTTCGTTAATCATTCAATTAAAGAGGGACTCACCATGAGCACAGTAGAATTTAACGACCGCGTTGCCATTGTCACCGGCGCTGGCGCTGGCCTGGGCCGGGAACATGCCAAGGAGCTGGCCCGCCGCGGCGTGAAGGTTGTCGTCAACGATTTTGGCGGCGCGCGCGATGGCACCGGTGGTTCCGCTACCGTGGCCGAACAGGTGGTTGCTGAAATCGAAGCCGAAGGCGGCGAAGCCATGGCCGCGGGTTGCAGCGTTACCGATATGCCAGCCGTTGAGAAGATGGTCGCCGATGCAATCGCCAAATGGGGCCATGTCGACATTCTCGTCAACAACGCCGGCGTGCTGCGCGACAAGAGTTTCCACAAGATGACCATGGAAGATTTCCAGTTTGTCATGGATGTCCATCTGACCGGCAGCGCCAATTGCACCAAGGCGGTCTGGGACCATATGCGCGAGCGCCAATATGGCCGGATCGTGATGACCACCTCGTCCACCGGCCTCTACGGCAATTTTGGCCAGGTCAATTATGGCGCGGCGAAAATGGCGGTCGTCGGCATGATGAACAGCCTGCACCAGGAAGGCGCGGGCAAGGGCATCCACACTAACTGCATCTCGCCCGTGGCCGCGACCCGGATGACCGAAGACATCATGCCGGAAGAAGCGCTGAAAGCCCTGGTCCCGGAAGCGGTGACCCCGGCCGTGGTCTATCTGTGCAGCGATGGCGCGCCGTCGAAGACGATCCTGACGGCAGGAGCCGGCGGCTATGCAGCGGCAAAAATCTTTGAAACAGAAGGCATCTGGTTGCCGGAAGACAAGCGCAGCGCCGAATCGATCGCCGAAAATATCGACCAGATTCTCGACGAAACCGGCATGCAGCAATATGCCAATGGCGGCGGCCAGGGCGGCAAATTCTTCCGCCGGATGCAGGAAGTCATGAAGGGCTGAGCGAGAGCGGGACAAGGGTGTCCGTTAGTGGTGAGCTTGTCGAACCACGCCTCTCGACGAGAAGCGCCCTTCGACAGGCTCAGGGCTAACGGTATACCGAAATTGAGGAGACAATATATGCCAGTAATCAAACCAAGCGAACTCGAATCCTGGAAGGGCAAGGAAGTCGGAGTGTCCGACTGGGTCGAAGTGGGTCAGGACCGGATCAACAAAT
Source organism: Sphingomonadales bacterium CG_4_10_14_3_um_filter_58_15 (assembly GCA_002783865.1). Lineage (GTDB taxonomy): Bacteria > Pseudomonadota > Alphaproteobacteria > Sphingomonadales > Sphingomonadaceae > Parasphingorhabdus. The sequence continues at coordinate 10,490 of PFJE01000021.1, read as the reverse complement.
TCGCCGACTGCACCGAGGACCATCAGTTCATCCATATCGACGAAGAAAAAGCCAAGGCCACACCATTCGGCGGCACGATCGCCCATGGCCTGCTGACGCTCTCGCTGCTGCCCAAGCTTTCCTATGGCACGACCTTGGGTCTCGAAGGCACGGTGATGGGGATCAACTATGGCTTCGACAAAGTCCGCTTCCTCAATCCGGTCCGCGCCGGTTCCAAGGTCCGCGGTCGCCATACATTGGTCGACGCGGTCGAAAAACAGCCGGGCCGCTGGCTGCTGACGTACAATGTCGTGGTTGAGATTGAAGGCATCGAGACACCGGCATTGATTGCGACCTCACTGGTCATGATCGTGGTTGGCTGAGCCGATTAGCAGATATTCCGAATGCAGGGCCCCGGATCATTTCCGGGGCCCTTTTTCGTGACCAACCCGATTAAAGGTTTGGCATCTTCCCAAAACCATGGTTATTGTATGTAGAACATACTGAATAAGCCCATTTGCCATTCCATTGAAGACAGGAACAATCATGTCCAGCCCCGCTCCCAACACACAAGATACGGCCAAGGAAATCAAACGCATATTCGCTCTGCAGAGCGCGCATCAGTGGGATGTCAAGGCGAGCACGGCGGAGCAGCGCAAGGCGAAGCTGCAAAAGTTGAAAGCGGCAGTCGAGGCGCATGCCGACGATATTGTTGCGGCGGTGCTGGAGGATACGCGCAAGCCCGAGCAGGAAATCCGGGTGACCGAAGTGCTGAACGTGACCGGCAATATCCAGCGCAACATTGACAATCTGGATCAATGGATGACGCCCACCGATGTCGTGCCTTCGACCAACCCCGATGACAAAGCGAAGATCATCTATGAGGCGCGCGGCGTGTGCCTGATTCTCGGGCCCTGGAATTTCCCGCTCGGCCTGACCTTTGGCCCGCTTGCGGCGGCGATTGCTGCGGGCAATTGTTGCATGGTCAAGTTGACCGACCTGTGCCCGGCGACGGGGGCGATCGCTGGCCGCATCATCCGGGAAGTCTTCGACGAAAAGGAAGTCGCCCTGTTCGAAGGGGATGTCAGCGTTGCAACAGCACTGCTCGAACTGCCGTTCAGCCATATTTTCTTCACCGGCAGCACCCGTGTCGGCAAGCTGGTGATGGCGGCTGCGGCCAAGCATCTCTCGTCGGTCACGCTGGAGCTGGGCGGCAAGTCGCCGGTCATTATCGACGAGGGCGCGGATATCGGCAAGATCGGCGCGGCCCTCGCCGGCGCCAAGCAGTTCAATGGCGGCCAGGCCTGCATTTGCCCGGATTATGTCTTCGTGAAGGAGGAGCAGAAGGACGAGCTGGTCGAAGCCTTCCGATCCAGTGTCGAAGAGAATCTGTACAGCGGCGATGGCACGATCAACAAGCAGGCGATCGCGCAGATCGTGAATGAAGGCAATTTCAATCGCGTGAAGGGTCTGTTCGACGATGCGGTGGGCAAGGGCGCGACCGTCGCAGTCGGCGGAACCTTCGACGAGTCGGACCTGACCGTCCACCCGACCATGCTGACCGACGTCACCCCGCAGATGACGATATTGCAGGAAGAGATTTTCGCGCCGCTGCTGCCGGTGATGACCTATGACACGCTCGATCAGGCCATCGACTATATCGAGGCGCGCGACAAGCCGCTGGCCATGTATATGTTCAGCGACAATGAGGCGAATGTCGACAGGGTTCTGAACAGGACCTCATCCGGCGGCATGACCGTCAACGGCGTGTTCTCGCACTATCTGGAAAATAACCTGCCCTTTGGCGGCGTCAACCAGAGCGGCACGGGCAGCTATCACGGCTATTTCGGTTTCAAGGCCTTTTCCCACGAACGGGCGGTCTATCTGCATCAGGGATAGGCGCGGCTCGGCGACAATCGGCGGACGCCTATCAATAGCTGACCGCAACAGCAGAATCTGACTTTCGCTCCCCTGATATGACAGTGGTCTTTCGCTCCTGGATTTGCGACCTCCTGTGGCAGATGACCGTTTTCATGGACCCGAGCGAGGGAGACACTGCGTTATGCGAACCGTACAAGCTTTTGCTGCACCAAAGGCCGGAGCCGCCTTGGAACCTTTTGAATATGAGCTGGGGCCGCTGGCCTCCAATGATATCGACATAAAGGTCGAGCATTGCGGTCTTTGTCATACCGATCTCAGTCTGCGCGACAATGTCTGGGGTGCGACCCAGTTTCCCTTTGTCGGCGGGCATGAAGCGACGGGTAGGGTGATTGATGTCGGACCGGAAGTCACGCACGTCAAGATTGGTGATCGGGTTGGGCTGGGCGGCCATTCGCATTATTGCATGACCTGCCGACAGTGTCTCGATGGCGACCATAATCTTTGCGAGTCCGTGCAGTCCACGGTTTCCCCGGGTCGTCATGGTGCCTTCGCCGATATCGTGCGCGCCACCGGCGTCAGCGTTATCAAGCTGCCGGACGATCTCGATGCGGCAGACGCCGGACCCTTGTTTTGTGCCGGCATCACGGTGTTCAACCCGTTCGTGAAATTCGACATCAAGCCAACCGACCGGATCGCGGTGCTCGGCATCGGCGGGCTGGGTCATCTGGCGCTGCAATTCGGCAAGGCCTGGGGCTGTCATGTCACCGCCCTGACCTCGAGCAGTTCGAAAAATGAGGAAGCCATGGCGCTGGGCGCGCATGCGGTGATCCATTCGCGTGACCCCGAGGCATTGGCGGCGGCAGCGGGAAGTTTTGACGTGATATTGAGCACGGTCGATGTCGCGCTGGACTGGAATCTGATCATATCGATGCTGAAACGCAAAGGTCGATTGCATTTTCTGGGGGTTCAGGCGGTGCCGGCTGAGCTGCAGCTGATGCCGCTGATGTTTTCGCAATTGTCGTTATCCTCGTCGCTGGTCGGCAGCCCGCATACCGTCGCCGATATGCTCGAATTTTGCGCCCGCCATGACATCAAGGTGGTCACCGAACATTTTCCGTTCGACAAGATCAACGAAGCACTGGCGCATCTGGAAAGCGGCGATGCACGCTATCGCATCGTGCTGGATAACTGAGGCCGGTTGCCGGTCTGCGGCGTTAGGGTTTCCCTGCCAGCCTGATGCACTGTCCGGTCATCCAGGCCGAAGCCGGGGCGCAGAGATAGAGCGTTAGTGCGCCGATATCCGTGGGTGTGCCCAGCCGTCCGGCGGGCAGGCCGAGCGTGTCTTCAAAGCCGATAAAATCCTCGTCGGTCATGTTCAGCGCCTGCTTGACCGTATCGGTCGGCACGAAGCCCGGCAGGATCGCGTTGACCCGGGTCTTCGGCCCCAGTTCGTGGGCAAGCGTTTTGGTCAACATCAGCACACCGGCCTTGGCGGCGCTGTAATGGCCGCTGCCGGGAAAGGGTTCCTCTGCCGCCAGCGAGCTGGTGTTGACGATCCGGCTGCCCTCGCCGAAATGCTTGCAGGCGGCGCGGACGCCGTGGAAGACCGAGGTCAGGTTGGTCGCCAGCGTCTTGTCCCACTCAGCCTGATCCAGTTCGGTCAGCGGCGCCGAGACCAGCGAGCCGCCGGCATTATTGACCCAGATGTCGAGCCTGCCGAATTCGTCCACCGCGCGCTGGGCCAGCGCATCCATATCTTCGGCGCTGGTCACGTCGGCGGTTTGGGCGATGGCCCGGCCGCTGCTGTTGCTGGCGTTGATTGCGTCGGCGACGCGGCTGATCTGGGCGATGCTGCGCGAGGCGCAGACGACATTGCAGCCGGCATCGGCCAGCACCTTGGCCATGCCCTCGCCGATCCCCCGGCCGGCGCCGGTGATGACGGCGACATCGCCGGTGAGATCGAACAGGGGATTGGTCATGGTGGGTCTCCTATATTCAGCCTCTCCCATTGGGAGAGGCAAGTGAAACTTGCCAGCTTGTCTGGCTAGTGAAACTCGGTGAGGGGTTTTCACCTTGGACGGGATAACCCCTCACCGACTACGACTAAGCTTTTCGGCTAAGTCTTCGTTGCCTCTCCCAATAGGAGAGGGTAAAATTTACTCTGCCGCTTCCAGCACAGCCACCTGCTTCGCCCTCACTCGGATCGGGATCGCGCTCATCAAGGGAATGCCGGTGCGCTTGTCAAAGTCGCGGTCGTTGTATGACAGCCGTCCGGTATTGCCGCCTTCGCCCAGCGGGTCTTCCTTTTCATCCGGATTGGTGCCCCAGCTGTGCGGCGTCGACACGCAGCCGGCGCGCACGGTCTTGTCCGCCTTCGCGACGCAGCTGATGAAGGCGCGCGCCGATTCCAGCTCGACCGGCTGATCCTCGGACAGGCCGAGCGCTTCCATATCGGAAGGGTTCATATAAGCGGGGTGATGCGGGACGCGTTTGCGCTGGACCGGGTCTTCGTGCCAGTTGCTGTTGTGGATCGCGGTCATCCGTCGTCCGATCATCCGGAAGGGAAATTCGCCATCTTCCACCGGTTCGCCCAGCTTGGCCGCATATGCTTCCAACTCTTCCATCATTGCGCCGTTACCGACCGATAATTTGCCTTCCCAGCCAGCGGGTTTGGGCTGAACCAGAAGCGCCTGTGCGTCGACGATCGTGCCCTTTTGCACTTCTTCATCCTCGTAGAGTTTCGCGATGTCCGCCGGGCAGCCATTGAGCGAGGCTTTCCACGCACTGATCGGATCGGGACTTTCGCCGGGTGGAAAAGATGTGGCTTTTTCCTCGCGCTCGTCGGGATGGGCGAGCAGCGCCCAGGACTTGACCCTGAGCGGCTTGTCCATTTCGGAGGCGAGGGCATGGATGAACTGATATTCCTCGCACAGGTCGGAGCCATCGGGGACATTCATGATCGGCAGGCTGGCCTGCGCATAATTATTCTCGAAGCCCCAGCCGGCGCCAAAGCCGCCATAGACTTCCGGTGCGGCGGTGTTGCCGTGCACTTCATAATGCAGCTTGGGCGCGATCACATAGTCGGCGAGCTCGGCGGTTTTCGACATGCGCGGATCGATGCAGACGAGCAGGTCGAGCGCCTTCATTGCCTCGAAGGTTTTCAGCTGATCGGGCCAGGCGAGCATCGGGTTGCCGCCGAGGCAGATCAGCGCCTTCACCTGCTTGTCGCCGGGGGTCAAGATCTCGTCGGGCAGCGCCGATGTCGGCATGCCGGAAATGCTCTGCTCGAGATCGCGGCTGTGCAGCTTGCGGCCAAAGCCCCAGGCCGGAATCGGGCCGGGCGTTGCGGCAATCGGCGGGGCAGGCTTGGTGAACACGCCCGTGCGCCGGTTCAGGTCACCCTCGCGCAGCCAGTGTCCCATGATCGAGGTCAGTGCGAGATTGAGATATTCGGTGATATTGCCGCCACCCGACATATTGGTGCCGGTGCCGCCGCTGATGCTGGCCTTTTTCCAGCTGCCATACATGCGCGCGGCGCGGACTATATCTTCAGCCGCTACGCCAGCACGGTCGGCGGCTGGTCCTGCGTCGAAAGGCTGCACGGCTTTCTTTAATGCTTCGAAGCCGTCGACATCGCCGGCGACGAATTCCTTGTCGTACAGCTCTTCGTTGATCACCACCTTGGCAATCGCGCCGAGCAGCATCGGGTCCTGGCCGGGGCGGCACTGGAGATGGATATCAGCCTGCTTTGCGCTGTCGGTCACGCGCGGATCGATCACGATCAGCTGCATCCCGCGCTTCTTCGCATCATGCAGTTTTTTCGCTGGGTTCATGCCGAGACCGCCGTTCATCGATACCACCGGGTTGGTGCCGATCAGCATCAGCCCGTCCCAGTCGCCAACGCGCGGCGCTCCGGCGAGCCACGGGCCGATCAGCGCGCGGGCAATGCCCTTGCCCGGCTGGTCGATGGTGACGCTGTCATAGACCGAGGTCGAGCCGATTGCGTCCATCAGCGCCAGCATGAAAGCATGAGCGTTGACATTGTTGTAGCCGAAGGTGCCGACATAGGAGGCGACCGCGTCGGGGCCATGTTCGCCGATGATCCGCTCGAGCCGTGCAGCAATGTCCCGCGCCGCATCGCGCCAGTGGACTGCCTGCTTTGCGCCCTGCTTCATGCCGGTATAGCTGGTCAGCAGCCTTGTGTCGAAACTGTGGTAATTGGCCAGCTGCCGTCCCTTGATGCAGCTATAGCCCTCGAACTCGGGATTATCCTTGTCGCCATGGGTCTTGACCGGGACGCCGTTCTCGAAATCGACGATCAGGCCGCAATGGGCGTGGCAGGCCCGGCACATGACATGTTTCTGCCCGCTAAAATTTTCACTGACCATATTTCTCTCCACAGGCTAAAATTAGGAGGGTCCGGCCATTGCTTTTTGCAATTTAATCGTTCAATTAACCCACCAGTGATTCAAGCAATATCGCAGGCAATGGGGCGGTGCCACTGGCCCTATTGATAAGAAATTGGGAGCAAGATCTATGGCCGACAAACCGAGTAGCGCAGAACTCAAGGATTATGCCGAACAGGCGGACGCCTGGTTCAAGGAAAATACCGTCCGCGACCCCGGCTTCATGCTGCCGCTGACTTTCATGGAAGTCTCGACCGATCAGCAGTATGATTTCCTCCGTGACTGGCAGCGCAAGGTCTATGAAGCGGGCTATCTTGGTGCGAGCTGGCCGAAGGAATATGGCGGCGGCGGGCTGCACAGCGACTATCAGCGCGCCGCGACGCGCGCGATGAAGAAATATGACGCGCCGATCATGATAAATGCAATCGGCAATGGCTGGGCCGGCCCGCTGATTCTCGATCTCGGCACCGAGGAGCAGAAGCAGAAATATATCAAGCCGATGCTCAGCGCCGAGGATATCTGGTGCCAGGGCTTTTCCGAACCGGAGAACGGATCGGATCTCGGCAATGCGCAGCTCAAGGCGGTCAAGGACGGCGACGAATATGTCCTCAACGGTTCGAAAATCTGGACCTCGCTCGGCGACCGCGCCAAATATATGATCCTGCTGGCGCGCACCGATTTTGACGCGCCGAACAAATATGCCGGGCTCAGCTTCTTCCTCAACCCGATGGATATTGACGGGATCACCACCAGTCGGATCAAGAAGCTGACCGGCGAATATGGTTTCGTCCAGACCTTCTTCACCGATGCCCGCATTTCTGCTGATTGCCTGTTTGGCGGCGAGGGCAATGGCTGGTCGATGGCGATGAAGACGCTGGAATATGAGCGCGGTGCCAAGGTCAAGCCGGTCGGCGGCTATTTCGTCAAGGAGCTGGACGTGATGGAAATTGTCGAGCTGGCGAAAAACTCGGTCCGCAACGGCAAGCCGCTGCTCGACGATCCGGTGATGCGCGACAAGATGACCCAATATATGATCGACATCCAGGCGCTCAATCTCAACAATACCCGCCGGCGGATGCCGCAATTGATGCAGGACCGGCCGATGGGACTGCCGCTGATGAACAAGCTGGCGCGCACCGAATTGATCCGCGAGCTGACCGAATTCTCGCTCGCTTTTCAGGGCACCAAGGCCGGCTATTATGTCGGCGACGAGAACGCGGTCGATGACGGCTATTGGCATCGCAGCTATTTGAACAGTTTTTCGGCGACCATCGGTGGCGGCACGTCCGAGATCCAGCGCAATATTGTTGCGGAGCATGCACTCGGGCTACCGAAAACAAGATAGGAATTGGCGCAGCCGTTAGTGGTGAGCTTGTCGAACCACGGCCCTCGACCGAGAGGCGCCCTTCGACAGGCTCAGGGCTAACGGCTTGGACCAGCAATTTGGAAGTTGAGGGAATATATGGATAATCTGGGTACAATCGGGACGACCGAAGAGCAGATCGAGCTGATGGACGTGGCGACCAATTTCTGTCGCGACAAAAGTCCGATCGACAAGGTGCGCAAGCTGATCGACGACGAGCTGGGCTATGACCCGGGTATCTGGAAAGAGATCGGCGAACTCGGCTGGCTGGCGATCGCGATTCCCGAGGCGCATGACGGAGTCGGCCTGTCGATGGCCGAGGTCGTACCGATTGCCGAGCAGATGGGCCGCAATCTGATGAGCACGCCATTTGGCTCGACCACGCTTGCGGCGCAGGCCTTGCTGGCCGGCGGCAGCGAAGCCCAACAGGCCGAATGGCTGCCGAAAATTGCGGCGGGCGCGGTCGCCACCATGGCCCTGCGCGAAGCCAATGGTGACTGGGATCTGGCCAATATCGATTGCAGCGCGACCGAAAGCGGCGGCACGGTGACCCTGTCCGGCAAGAAGCAGCTGGTGCTCTGGGCGGACAGCGCCGAGCTGATCATCGCCTCGGTGAAGATGGACGGAGCGGTCCGCTTTGCCCTGATCGAACGCTCGCAGCTTGGTGACGGGGCGTTGCGCCGCGAAACGGTGATCGACGAAACCGCGCGCAGCTACGAAGTGACTCTGGACGGTGTGACCGTGCCCGCCGATGCCCTGTTCGATGCATCGCGGACCCGCGAGACGCTGGAGAAGATCGAGCTGGCTGCGGGCCTGATCCACGCCGCGGAAATGACCGGCGGCGCGCAGGCGGTGATCGACTATACGCTGGAATATCTCAAGACCCGCAAGCAGTTCGGCAAGATCATCGGCAGCTATCAGGCGCTGAAACATCCGACGGTCAATAATTATGTCGAATATGAAAAGGCCCGGACGCATCTCTACAGCGCCGCGCACAGCTGGGGCGAACAGGGCCGTGGCGAGGTGGCGGTTCGCATGGCAGCTGCCCAGTCCCATTCCAGCTATGCGACGGCTGCCGACCGCGCGATCCAGTTCCACGGCGGCTTCGGCTTCACCCATGATTGTGATGCGCAACTGCACCGGCGGAAAGCGATTTTGGCAGGGGCGCTAATCGGGGACGCGGCCTATCAGCGGTCGAAACTGGCAAGCTTGCTGTTTGATTGAAAAAGAAGGAAGCAGAGTTATCACGCGAAGCCGCGAAGCCACGAAGAATGCTATCTTAGCGCCTTCGCGTCTTCGCGCGAGAAATTTGAGATTTGATTGTATGTAAAAATCACCGTTAGCACTGAGCTTATCGAAGTGCGCCTATGCACTTGAAACGTCCTTCGACAAGCTCAGGACTAACGGTTTGAGGAATGATAGGAGAAAGAACATGTCTGAAGTACTTACCGAAATTCGCGACGGGTTCATCATCGTCACGATCAACCGGCCGGAAGCCAAGAATGCGATGACCAAGGCGGCAGCCGAAGGAATCCGTGCGGCGATGGAGCAGCTGGACAGTGACAACAGCCTCAATGCCGGGATCATCACCGGCGCTGGCGGGACCTTCTGTTCCGGCATGGACCTCAAGGGCTTTCTGCGCGGCGAGACACCTTCGGTCAAGGGCTATGGCTTTGGCGGGATCACCGAACAGGGTCCGGAGAAGCCGCTGATCGCTGCCGTGGAAGGCTATGCGCTGGCGGGCGGCCTGGAACTGGCGCTGGCCTGCGACCTGTGCGTTGCCAATGTGAATGCCAAATTCGGCATTCCGGAAGTCAAGCGCAGCCTTGTGGCTGGTGCAGGCGGCGTGATCAAGTTGCAGCAGCTGATCGGCAAGCGCATCGCCATGGAGTGGGCGCTGACCGGGGATTTCTTCACCGCCCAGCGCGCCTATGAGGTCGGTTTCGTCAATCGCCTGACCGAAGGCGCTGCGCTCGACGCAGCCATCGAACTGGCGACGACCATTGCTGCCAATGGTCCGCTGGCGCTGAAAGCCACCAAGAAGATCATCAATGACAGCTACGACTGGAACAGCGAGGAAGCCTGGAAGAAGCAGGGAGAAATCATGGCGCCAGTGTTCTCGTCGCAAGATGCGCAGGAAGGCTCGATCGCCTTTGCCGAGAAGCGCAAGCCGAACTGGCAGGGAAAATAGTCACTTCCCATGGATGAAAAGATGAAAACGGCCAGCCCGGATATTGTCGATATCTGGGCTGGCGATCAGGATTTGCCGGCATGGTTTGCCGAGGCAATGGCTGTGCCGCGCGAAGAGGCCTTTGTCGAAGTGGACGGACATCAGGTCCATTATTTCCGCTGGGGCACGCGCGGCAAGCCGCCGCTGCTGATGACCCACGGCTTTCTGGCGCACGCGCGCTGCTTCGCCTTTATCGCTCCCTTTCTGGCCGCGCACCATGACGTGATCGCCTATGATCTGGCCGGCATGGGTGACAGTGAAATTCCCGCCGGTTGCGATAGCGACGAGCGGGCCAGAGACATGGTCGCCCTGGCCGATGCCCTGGAGCTTTTTTCCGGTCCGGTACAACCGAAGATCATCGCCCACAGCTTTGGTTCCGGGATTGCCCTGACGGCGATGGAATTGGCGGGAGAGCGGTTTGGCGGCCTGATCATCTGCGACCTGATGGTGATGCGGCCGGAAAAGATGGCGGCACATTTTGAATCGGGCGGCGGGCCGCCCGGCTCGGGCCGGTCCGACCGGCCGAACAAGGTCTATCCCGATTATGAATCGGCACGCGCGCGCTTTGTCCTGTCACCGCCGCAGCCGGTGCAGCAGCCGTTTCTGCTGGAATATATGGCCTATCATTCGC
>PFJE01000080.1 GCA_002783865.1 Sphingomonadales bacterium CG_4_10_14_3_um_filter_58_15 | reverse complement strand
CGGATCGCGGCGGTCCGGGAATCGATCGAGGAAACCGGGATCGCGGTCGCGGTCGAGGGGAATCTAGATGCAAAGCGGGTTTCGGAAGCCAGGCATGCGCTGCATGAGGGGACGAATCTCGCGGAGCTCTGCAGCCAGTTTGACTGGCAGCTGGAGCTGGAGAAGCTGATCCCCTTTTCGCGCTGGTGCCCGCCCTTTGCGGAACAACGCGTGTTCGACACGAGATTCTACATGATCTCGCATGATGATCACAAGGCGCAGGCCACGGTCGACGAAACCGAGAATTACAACCTGTTCTGGGGCAACGCGCAGGCGGTGCTCGATCGCGCCGAGGCGGGCGAGGTAAAGATCATCTTTCCGACCAAGCGCAATCTCGAGCGGCTGGCGCAATTCGGTTCGTTTGACGAAGCCGTGGCCCATGTGAAGCAGCATCCGTCGGTGATGGTCTCTCCGTATATCGAGAAGCGCGATGGCGGCGTCCACTTGTGCATCCCGGAAGGCATTGGCTATCCGGTCACCTCGGAGCCGATGGATGCCGTCCAGCGCGGTTTCAACAAATAGGAAAACGGGTCGGCACATGGCGGGACGCGAACCTGACAGTGGCGGCCGTTTTTATTTTCCGTGACCTTTGCGCGCTTGCCGCAGATTTCCGGTCTTTTCTGGCCGCCAGCCAAGCGGCGAGTGTAACCTTCCATTTGTCACCGCCCGGTGGCATGGGCCAGGCAGCCGATCGCCCTCGCGGTCTTGTTCAAATTGTCAAAGAGCCTGTCCTGAACATGGCCAAGGACCGCGGCAACAATAAGCGATGGATATGGGTGTAGGACAGCATTTTTTCGGTGGTGAATTTGGGGTTTGTTGCGCCTGTCACCGGCACCGGCAATTATAAATAGTCATCGGTCACTCTCCTTCTTTGGAACCCCTCGCGGGTGATTCCGTATCAAGCAGGGGAGTGGCTACATCAATTACGCAACGTCACCGTAATTCCCTTTACAGCATTGGCTGTGGCTTAAGGTGATTTTAAGTCTATTCCGGTAGGTCGCTGTCATGGTGCAACCGCGTCCCTTGGGTGGTAAATTAAATACCAGGTTTTCCTGGGCGCGCTGGTTATTCGCTCCGGGACGGGCGACCAGCAGCGAAATCCAGAGCTACCTTCTGGCACAGCTTTTGAATTCCCCCGTCGCAACCCTGATGGGTTCATTCTGCTCCCTTGTAGTTCTCCTGGCCGCTTTTTTGCGATCGGGTTCCATGATAATCGCCGTATTTCTCCTTATTGAGATTATACTCTCGACGGGCCGTCTCGTAGAATGGCAGACACGCGAGCGCCGCCGCAGAGCCAGTTCAGACGGCACGATTGATGTCAGCTGGTCGGTCATACTGACCGTCGCGTGGTGCACCTTGCAGGGCGCCATAGCCTTCACCATCATGAGTGGTAGTGATCCTGTGTTGCAGGTCCTCTCCGCCACGCTCATCATGGCAATGATCGGCCCGATCTGCGCCCGGAATTATCCAACGCCGCGATTTGCCACGTTGCTGCTTCTGCTCTGCGATTTACCGTTCGTCGCTGGCGCAGTTTTGGCCAAAGAACCGATGCTCTCCGTTATTGTCCTGCTAACGCCACCGTTTCTGCTGGGTGCCTACCAGATTATTCGCACTTTCCATGATGCCATGCTCGAGACGCTTTTCGCACAGGAGCAAAGCCGTCATCTTGCCATGCACGACAGCCTGACCGGTATTTTCAATCGGCAGGGCATGGATGACCAGCTCAGCCGGTTTCGTCCCCAGTCCGGCCGAACCATGGCGATCGTGTCGCTTGATCTCGACGGTTTCAAAGCTGTGAACGACACCTATGGTCATGGCGCCGGGGACCTCGTCCTGATGCAGGTAGCAAGCCTGATTTCATCCCGTGTCGGGCAAGCAGATATCGTCGCACGCATGGGCGGGGATGAATTCATGATCGTCTTGCCCGACTGCGACGCCGACGCGGTCAAGGCATTGGGCCTTGGCCTTGTCCAGGCGATCAGCCAGGAGCGGTTCATCGTGGAATCAGGAACCACTGTCCGGGTTGGCGCAAGTGCCGGATATGCCTGCTTTCCTGAAGATGCGTCCACCACTCTCGAACTGCGGCTACGGGCCGATCGGGCGCTCTATGACGCGAAGGATTCTGGCAAAAGCACGTGCTGCAGGTTCAATGTCGACGATTTGACCGTGGACGAAATGCAGAAAAACCTGCGGCGCGCTTTTCCGTAGTCCCCAATCCCGTCAGCGGCGGGGGCGTGGCATATCAACAGGCGGGGCAAGCCGAAACACCCGACGTCGCATCAATGATCCGGGAAGAAAAATGGTGCGCCCGGCAGGACTCGAACCTGCTGCCTCAAGATTAGAAGTCTCGCGCTCTATCCAGATGAGCTACGGGCGCACGATTTCATGGGCATTAGCGATCTTTTGACCGGCTGCAAACCGTGATCTGTCGGCGCTTCCATAATTGTTGAATTGTGTCCGGACTGGGCTAAGGTCTGGCGATGCAAGACAGCTCCATCCAGCGGACCTCCGCGTCCAGCCAGACCGGCCATCATTTTCGCTATTATGACTTCGTGATGGCGGCCTTTGTGACCGTGCTGCTTTTGTCCAACGTCATTGGCGCGGCCAAGCCGACCTTCATCATGATCAGCGGCGAGCAGTGGGTCTACGGGGCGGGCATATTATTCTTCCCGCTCGGCTATGTGATCGGCGACGTGCTCACCGAAGTATATGGCTATGCGCGGGCAAGGCGGGTCATCTGGGCCGGATTTGCCGCGCTGTTGTTCATGGCCTTCATGAGCTGGGTGGTGGTGTCGCTGCCACCGGCAGAGGGCTGGGAAGGGCAGGCGGCCTATGAAAGCGTGTTCGGGCAGGTGCCGCGCATTGTCGGCGCCTCGATCATTGCTTTCTGGGCCGGCGAATTTGTGAACAGCTATGTGATGGCGCGGATGAAAGTCTGGACCCAGGGCAAGGCCCTTTGGACCCGGACAATCGGTTCCACGGTTGTGGGGCAGGGCGTCGACAGCCTGATCTTCTATCCGCTGGCGTTTCTGGGCATATGGGAAACATCTGCGGTGATTACGGTGATGGTGACCAACTGGTTGCTGAAGGTGCTCTGGGAAGCCGTGTTGACGCCGGTAACCTATCTGGTCGTCGGCTGGCTGAAACGGCGCGAGGGTGTCGACATCTATGATGAAGACACCAATTTCACGCCGTTCAGCACATCGTCCTGATCTAGCGCAAGAGACCATCCTGTTCGGCCCGCCATGAAATTCCGGCAAGCCCGGCGGCAAGAAGCAGAATGAGCACCGGCATGATCCATCCCTGACCGGATATGAATTCCATATAGCCGTCGATGATGAAATAGCTGCTGAACTGCACAATCACGGCGAGCAGAGACAGCAGGAACAGCCTTACCGTGACCCGCTTTTGCAGCAGCCAGCAGATCGACGCAACAAAGCCGGCAAAAACGGCGATGGCAAAGGCCGCTGTTACCCAGAGCGGCTGGGTCGACAATAGATCCTGCTGAAGCTCCGGCAGCGCAGCAAATTCCGCTGCGCTCATGGTTACCTGCTGCAAGTAGGCGAGCACGCCCAAACCGTTCCAGAGCAGCGCCACCACCCCTACCAGCCAGAACCATATCGGCGCTTTTGCCTTGTCCGTCATCATTGATCTCCATCCCCTAGATACATCTCATTCTGGCCTCTTGCGGGGAGGCTTTCAAGTCAAACCGGGCAAGTGAGTGATTATGTAAATCACAGCGGTTAATTAAATCAATTTAACCGATAATAGAATCGATGCTAGCTGGCCACCATTGAAACAAATGGAGTCAATAATGATCGGTAGAAATATCCCCCAAGTTACCCTGAAAACCCGCGTTCGTGACGCAGCTGTGGACGGCGAAAACCCGTTCCGCTGGCAGGATGTGAACACCAAGGATCTGTTCGCTGGCAAGCGGATCGCTGTTTTCTCGCTTCCGGGCGCCTTCACCCCGACCTGTTCCAACGAGCAGTGCCCGGCTTTTGAACGCCTCTATGACGAGTTCAAGGCGCGCGGCGTCGATGAGGTCTATTGCATCTCCGTCAATGACGCGTTCGTGATGTACCAGTGGGGCAAGAACCTGGGTCTGGAAAAGATCAAGCTGCTTCCCGATGGATCGGGTGATTTTACCCGCCGTATGGGCATGCTGATCAAGAAAAACCATCTTGGTTTCGGTGATCGCAGCTGGCGCTATTCGATGATCGCCGACGACGGTGTGGTCAGCGCGTGGTTTGAAGAGCCAGGCATTAATGACGAAGGTGTCGACAACGATCCCTACGTCGAATCGACCCCGGAAAAGCTTCTGAACTGGCTCGACAACGACGAAGCGGAACGCAAGGCCGCCTAGTCAAATTTCGTCCCCCGAATGGAACCGCGAGCAAGAAATTGCTCGCGGTTTTATATTGTGTGATAGATCGGGATCATGGAGCGCCGCAACAAACCCATCATCATGACGGCGCAAATGGGCAAGGCGGATTTTGCCTGGGCCGACCGTCTACGCCGGCGCTATTTTCCGCCGGAGCGGAACCTGATCAGCGCCCATATTACGCTGTTTCACCATCTGCCGCCGCAGGCACTGGATGAAATCAAGGCTGCGGTTGTCGCTCTGACCAGCAGCTTGCCAAAGCCTGAAGCAAAGCTCTCGGGTTTGATTCATCTCAGGCGCGGTGTCGCCTATCAGCTGCATGCGCCGGATTTGCTGGCTTTGCGGATGGAACTGGCCGACCGGTTTGCGGGCTTGCTGGTGGCGCAGGATCAGCAAACCCCCCGGCTGCATATCACTGTCCAGAACAAGGTGATCCCGAAAGATGCCAAGCGCCTTTTCGACGAACTGTCCGCCGAATTCGAGCCCCGTCCCTTCGCGATTCACGGGATCGGGCTGCATTATTATATAGATGGCCCATGGCAGGATATCGGCACATGGCCTTTTCGGGGGTGCTAGACGCTGTTGCAGTGAACCAGAAACCAGGAACTCCTGAAAGGCAGGGCCCCAATCATCCTTCTCCCGTGAGGGAGAAGGATGCGCAGATTTGGCAGCTTGTCTGCCTAGTCGTAGCTGGATGAGGGTGTACTGCGCTTCAGAGGGCAGAACATCCTCATCCAACGGCGCCTAATTCCCCCGGACCAAGTCCGGGGTCATAAGGCTCTGTATCCTTCCCCCTCACGGGAGAAGGGAAATGGGAATGCGCTTATAGTGAAGATCACGTACGTCCGCTCTGGATTGCCGCCGTACCCACGTTTCTGGCTTGCTGAAACAGCCGCTAGCGAACTCCGACTTCCTTGATCGGAATCTCCGTGTTGACGAGTTCGTCCTTGTCGAGATTCAATCCCTCCACGACGGCTTTGCGGCCCTGCACATAATCTTTGGTCGCGTTGACGCAATCAAGGGCGACGACCTTGCCGTCGCGATAATAGATTACCGAGAATTTGCGCGAGGCCGGGTCTCCGCGCACGACATAGCTGTCGTGGCCGGTTGAAAGGCCGACGGTTTGCAGCTTCAGATCATATTGGTTCGACCAGAACCATGGCACCGCATCATATTCGGCTTCTTCGCCGAGGATATCGAGCGCCGCGACTTTCGCCTGGTCATTGGCATTCTGTACCGATTCGAGCCGGATCATGGCGCCATCGGCATAGATATTGCTGTGCGCGGCGCAATCGCCGATCGCATAGACATCTTCGAGACTGGTGCGGCAATGCTGATCGACGTCGACGCCATTGCCAGTCGCTGCTCCAGCCGCAACCAGCGGGCCGGTTTCCGGGATGATGCCGATCCCGACCACGAACATATCTGCCTCCAGGGTGCGTCCATCGGCCAGCGTAACGGCGGTGGCGATGCCATCCTCGCCGGTTTCAAAACCGGCAACGGTAGCTTCCAGCTCTATGGTGACACCATGGCTGCGGTGCTCGGCTTCAAAAAAGCGGGACAGGGTTTCGCCAGCGACACGGGACAAAACCCGGTCGAGAGATTCGACTATCGTTATCTGCTTGCCCAATTTGGTCAGCACCGCGGCGGCTTCCAGCCCGATATAACCGCCGCCAACAACAACAACCTTTTCGACACCAGGCAAAGCAGCCATGATCTTGTCGACGTCAGCGCGAGACCGAACGGCGTGAATGTTACGCGCCTGGCTTCCCGGACAGTCGAGCATGCGCGGAGAACCACCGGTTGCCCATATCAGCTTGCCATAGCCAATTTCATCGTCGGATGCCAAAGTAACGGTCTTGCCGATCGGATCGAGCTTCGACACTCGGCGGCCGGTTAACAAGTCAATTTCGCGTTCGCCCCAGAAGCTCTCGGGTCGCAGCAATATCCGTTCAAACGGTTTTTCACCCGCAAGATATTCCTTCGACAAAGGTGGACGTTCATAGGGCGGATATTTCTCATTCCCCAACAGACCGATCGACCCTTCAAACTTCTTCTGACGCAGCGCTATCGCCGCTTGCGCGCCCGCGTGACCAGCGCCAACAATCAAAATGTCATAAAATGCGTTCATATTTGCCCCTTGGTGCCACTTATCGGCGTAGACAGGGCTGTTAGCGCGGATCGCATTGGCCGTGCAAGTTTTAGCGCATTTCTCCATTCCGCTTGTTGACCGGAAACAATGCTATGACTATAGCGCCGCGATCCGGAGAGTTTCGCGGCGATTGTGACAGTCGCCCGGACCCGATGGCGGAGTAGCTCAGGTGGTTAGAGCAGTGGAATCATAATCCATGTGTCGGGGGTTCGAGTCCCTCCTCCGCTACCAACATTCCCGATTGCGCGTTGCTGCGAATATACCGGAGTATACCGGTTTGAAATGCATGCGCGGCCACCTTCGTGAGAGGTTGATGGTCAGGCGGTTCCGCACAACAGTTCTATTGCCAAGCAAAACTAAGGCCGGACAGGCGCTGGTGGTGAAAACGGGTATATTCATTCGCGAATGAAAGAGCGAGCTTGGGATCGGTGTGGCCCTGTCACCTATAATGTGAGGTTATACCTTTCGTGCTGCATATGATATTGCCGCTGGAGCTCAATCGCCTACCAAGGGTCGAACTCTAACAACGGTCGGCGCTATGATACAAACTCCATATTTACTATATCTAGGATCCACATCAGATCCTTTGTCGATCAAAACCTCCCGCGGGATCGCGATGTTTCGCCCTGATGATTGCGTTGGGGAATTCGTCCATGAAGGAAGCACTCTGACCCTTGGCTTACCGCAAATGGGCTTCTCGCAAGCGGTGCAGGCCGGGGCCAGGACGCTCATCCTTGGGGTCGCAAGTGCCGGCGGCCTGCTCACGGACGAGCTTATAGCAGATGCAGAAGCGGCGCTGAATGCCGGGCTGGACATTGCATCTGGATTACACAACCGATTGCGCGATATTCCCAAACTTGCTGAACTGGCCGCGCAGAAGGGACGCATGTTGATCGACGTGCGCGATCCTGCTGCAAAGTTGAAGGTCGGAAACGGATTGCCGCGCCAGGGACTGCGTCTGCTTACCGTCGGCACCGACTGCTCGGTTGGGAAGATGGTGGCGACGCTTTGTATCGAACAAGCGATGCAGGCGCGCGGTTACTTCGCAGACTTTCGTGCCACCGGGCAGACCGGCATAATGATCGCCGGATCTGGCGTGCCGGTCGACGCGGTTATCGCCGATTTTATTTCCGGCGCGATAGAGCAACTCGCACCAGCAAGAACCGACGGGGGATGGGATTTGATCGAAGGGCAGGGGTCGCTTTTCCACCCGTCTTTCGCCGGCGTATCGACAGGGCTTCTGCATGGCGCTCAGCCGAGTGCGATCGTTATCTGTCATGAACCAACGCGGCCGCATATGCGCGGACTTCCGCACTATCCGATGCCTTCGCTTGAGCGGACTATCGCGGCCAATCTGGAGCAGGCGCGTCTGACCAGCCCGGACGTGGTAGCGGTGGGTGTGGCGGTCAACACCTCGATGCTGGCGGAAAAGGAAGCTCGCGCTGTGTGTGACCAAATTGCGGAAACAACCGGACTGCCTTGCGTTGACCCCTATGCACAAGGCGCTGAACTCATAATTGAGAGGATTGAACAATGCTTCGCCATCTCTCGGCCACCCACGTCCCTTTCCGTCTGAAGCGGCCTTTTCGGATTTCGCGCGGAACCAAGACGGTCGCTGACACGATCTTCGTGGAAGTGCGCGACGGCGAGAATATCGGGCGCGGTGAAAGCGTGCCTTACGCCCGTTATAACGAAACGATAGAGAGCGTCCTGGCTCAAATTCAGGCGGTTCGCGCGGATATCGAAGCGGGTGCCGATCGGCAGCGGCTGATCGAGATTATGTCACCGGGTGCTGCGCGAAACGCCATCGATTGTGCGCTCTGGGATCTGGAAGCGAAGCAGACGGGCGTATCGGTGGTGGATCGAATCGGCTGGGAAAAACTCAAGCCGGTAGATACGGCCCTTACGATCAGTCTCGACACACCCGAGAATATGGCAGCGGCTGCGCAGCAATTGCGAGACGTGCCTTTGCTGAAAGTGAAGGTCGATGCTTCCGATCCTATCGCTGCCTTGCGCGCTGTGCGGAAAGTCGCGCCAAACCCTCGTATGATCGTCGACCCAAACGAAAGCTGGTCAATAGAACAGCTCGGATCATGGCAGCGGCAGCTCGTCGATCTTCGCGTTGATTTGCTTGAGCAACCTTTGCCAGCCGAGAATGATGCGGACCTGGAGGGTTTCGAGTCGCTTATTCCACTCGCCGCTGACGAGTCTGGCCATGTTACCGACAATCTTGGCCAGTTGGCGCTGCGATACGACTACGTGAATATCAAGCTCGACAAAACCGGCGGCCTCACGACCGCGCTTGAAATGCTCGAGGCGGCGGAGCGCGAGGGACTGGGCTTGATGATGGGATGCATGGTCTCCAGCTCGCTTTCCATAGCACCCGCCCTGATCATTGCGCAGCGTTGCACCTTTGTCGATCTCGATGGGCCGACTTTGCTGAGCGAAGACCGGGAAAACGGTGTCGTGGAAAATGGTGGGACCATGGCTCCGCCGCAGCCCGGTTTCTGGGGATAGGTATATCTTTTGGTTATACTGCGCTGCACAAAAATCATTGGCTTAAACTTAGCTATCGTTCAAACTCCATGTAATTAAACAATCATTCGGGGCTATTATGAAAAATAAGATTTCAGAAACCGCACGTTTCATCGCCAGTTCGTTCGCGATCGGGTTGTTTTTGAGCAGTCCGGCAGCGCAGGCGGCAAAGGCTGACGCCGGATGGCCGGAGAGATCGATGTGGAAGAATATAGATCAGCGGATGACATATAGGGCGTTCACATGGCACCAACGGTCTTCAATGGGTCGGTGAAATATCGAGCGAAATCTGTGCCGGTAGAATCCTTTGCCGGTTAGATCCTGACAGCGGTGCAATGGTCCCGGCCAATCCCAGCAGGCAGCGCCGCCGCGGTGCTCAAATGTGGCACTGCCGGGATCGCGCCTTTTCCTGTCACTAGCCCGCACTGCTCTCTACTGGCTCATGTTGTTCGCGGCCCGTTCGAAGCAACTGTAAGGGGTCTGCGTGCCGTAGATCACAGCATCTGTCATGCGTGGCTATAAACAGACAAAAATACGCCGCGATAGCCTTACCAGCGGAATCATTGGCTGGTAACGTCAGGTAAAATCGAAGTAAATTGTATTCGGTTGACTTTATCGGCTAGAGTAGGGGTTCTCGGTTCATCAGGGCGTGAAACAGGAGGAATATTTGAGCAAGGTTCAAGCAGCACTTGCGGTGACCACCGTGGGAACAATGGGTGCATTCGCGATCGGTGCGTTGTTGGTATCTCCCAGTCCAGTGGAAGCCAATGTCGCCATTGCGACGAACACTGGTATCTCCTGCTCCGATTGCCATTCTGACCCATCCGATCCCAAGAAGACCGGATTGACCAAGCTTGGTATCGCTTATAGCGATTGCCTCTATAGCTCGCTGCCGGGTCAGCCGAATTGCAATATTCAAATACAACGCATGCAACGAGCGGGCGCTTCGGCACCCCCGCAGGCGGTCGCATTGCCATCTTCGGCCTATGGAAGCCCTCAGCCGAATAATGGTGTTTTGCCATTGCAACCGAACCCCAGAAATACCTCAGCAAACGGGTTGAGCGCGTCCCTCGGTTCCGGTCCCCAGCAATCACCAGGCCCAAATGGCGTCGGCAATCCGGAAAATTCGGCTGTTCAGGTATCGGAGGACCGGGCCTATGTTCCGCCCGCCAAAACCGAACCGGCTTTGCCGCAACTTCCGACGATGCCGGTGCTCGTACAGGGGGATTATCCCGACTGCCGCGAAGATCACCTGTCTCTCCCCGATCCTCTCGACAAAGCCAAAAACATCAATGAATGTACGACGCGGCTGGATGAATATTATAGCGGCGTGTTGACCGAATATCGAAAACGGATGAATGAATATCAGGACGAGCTTTCCCGGATCTATACAGAGAAAGTCGCGGGGCGGATGGAATATTCTGCCGCCAGCAGGGACCGATTCTATAAAGAGATGATGGAGGAGCACGCCAACTCGAACCCTGACGGCAAAAATATGGCCATATATCGGGCCGCGGAACAACTCTATAATGACGATCGCAATTATTTGAGCGACAGATATTGCTACAATACCGGGTGTGGGGGTTATCCGGTCCCGGACAATTATGGTTTCAGCTACGTGGAAAAGAGCAGTAGCAAGCCTGGAAAAGGAGCCGGGAAAGCGGGCGGCGATAAAGGCTGCAAGAAGTCCAGAGGGCGCGGTCGATTGCTTGGTGGAATTTTCGGCGGTGTCGTCGGGTCAGTGGCCGGGCTTGATAGCGTCGGCACGCTGATTGCCAGTGCCGCAGGTTCTCTTCTTGTCGGGGAGATTGCCTGCAAGTTGAGCGAGGATGAACAGGAAAAAGCAGCCGAGGCCACGATTGCCGTTGTCGAGCAGGAAAAAGTCGGTGCGGTAGCGAACTGGCAAAGCCCGACACGCGGCGGAGTGTCTGGATCTTCGACCGTGACAGCGCTGAACACCGAGCCCAATGGCCGCAAATGCCTTACCATCACCGATGTGGCGATTATCGACGGTGAAGAGACTCGCGTATCCAAACAAATGTGCCGCGGCAGTGGTGACGCTAAATATGCGATCATGGCTTGATCACCGCGCAAATTGCTGAGCCAAACGTTCAGCGGGAGTCCGGTGTCAGCATCATGACTCCGTTCGAGCATCGGCTGCGGGCGTCTCTCTCCTTCTAGTTTCGCTAAGCGAATTGCGGCAATTCCCAAGACAAAAAGGGAGACAGGATCGAAGATCCTGTCTCCCTCGGAGTGCATTGATGATCTGCTCCGACCTTCAAAAGTCTTTCTTTAGCGTCAACGCCCAGGTTCGTGGCATGCCGGGAGCGCCGGAGATCGAACCGGGGCTGGCAAACTGCTCGTAAAGGGACGTGTAATAATATTTGTTGAAGATATTTTTCACTTCGGCGGAGATCGACCAGTCTTCATCCGGCGATTTCCAGGTCAGACGGCCGTTGCCGAGGAAATAGGCGTCGATCTTGTTGGTCGCAAACACCGTTGCCAACGGTCCGCCGCCGCCCAGCGCCGCGACACCAGGGACGTTCGGGCTGGTTGTCACCGGCGTCGGAGGCGTGAAAGCGGTCGACACGGCGATGCTGTCATAATTTACCGCCTCGGTGAAAACCGAAGACTGGTAAGAGCCATCAAAGCGCGCGGACAGGACTCCGTCGAACACATCCTGAATGTCATATTGCAGGCCAAAGCTCCATTTCCATTTCGGTGTGTAAGGCGTGACCATGTCGAGCGTCACTGCGGTCGGGCCGGTGATCGCCTTATACTGGAAATCGAGATAGCTCAGGGCACCGTCAATGGTGAAATTGTCGATTGGCTCAATCAATGTTTCCAGTTCAAAGCCCTTCACTTTGGCGGCGCCGACGTTGTTCGGCTGAAGACAAGGTGCAGTCGGACAGGCCGACAATGTCAGGATGATATCCTTGTAATCATTGTAGAACGCGGATGCATTCAAGCGGACCCGGTTATCCAGCAAATCGGCTTTGAATCCGGCTTCGTAGGAGATGAGTGTTTCGGGCTTGAAGGCATTGATCTGGCCGATATTGAATGGCCGTGGATTGATGCCGCCCGAGCGATATCCGGTTGCCACCTGGGCGTAGAACATGAACTCTGGCGAAAAGCGATAATCCGCCGCGATGCGCCAGTCGAAACGATTCCCTTTGGCAGAAGCGGGCACATTGTTCAGGCTGAACAAAAGGCAGTTCGGCGAATTGCCGACAGCCGTCGGTCCCGGTGTCCCGGGAGGCGTTTGGCCCAGAAAGAATTCGCAAGGCGTTGAGGGTACCGTCCCGTCAGGATTGCGCCGGAAAAAGACGTAGCTCTTCTTGTCCCAGGTGTTGCGGATGCCGGCGGTGATATTGAACGCGTCGGTGGCATGAAAGATAACGTTGCCGAACAGCGCCTTGGAAGATGCCGGCGTAGGGTCGGGGCCATGGATAAAGTCGATCCCGGCGTAATTCAGGTCCACCCGGGCCTGCAAAGTGCCATCGCGCTTGAAGTAGATGCCGCCGACGGTGAACTCAACCATGTCGTCCATCAGCGCGCCGTTCAGTCGAAGTTCCTCGCTCCATTGTTCGTTTTTCAAAATCTGGCGGAGTTGCTGATTGGCGAGCGGACTGTTGTCGACGTCCTGACTCCAGTCCGACGTATATTGACGCCACGCGGAAATCGATTGCAGTTGCAAGCTGTCCGACAGGTCGATGTCAATCGTCGCATGGACGCCATAATTGTCGAGATGCTGGTGCGGATCGAAGACCACCGGTTTGTAAGGGGCCTGGGTAGTTGGCGGCGTCAGGTCGGTGAAAGTACCATAGCTTACAAAGCGGCCATCATAGCCGGTCAGTGTATCGCAGCTATTCACGCCTGCGGGTACGAAAGCGCAATTATAGTCGATGCGACTGCCATCGGTTCCCGGTAGCCAGGGCTGGCCATTGGCATTGGCCCCGACGCGGTTCGCGAACAAAAGCACGGATGCACCCGCCTCCGAACGATCTCTTGTATAATCACCGGACAGATTGACCTCGACGGTTTCGGTTGGCGTCCAGCGCAGCGAGATTTTGCCACCGACATATTCCTGGCCGCCGAGTGTTCCGACCTGCGGATCCAGATTCTGACCGGCGACGGGGACGACGGAGCCGGGATGACTCAAGCCGTAATCGAGTCGTTTGACGTAACCATCCTGACTTTTCGCGACACCGGCGATGCGGGCAAATAACTTGTCCGGCACGACGGTGAAATCGGCAAAGCCGCGGGCTTCAATCTTGTTATAGCTGCCATAGCTCATCTGGAAGCTGCCGCGCCCTTCGCCCGTGGGGCGACGGGTAAATAGCTTGATCGCACCGCCGATGGAATTCCGGCCTGCGAGCGTTCCCTGCGGGCCGCGCAAAATTTCGACGCGTTCCAAGTCCATCAGATCGAGCAAGGAACCGGTCAGCGTCGGGATATAGACGTCGTCGACATAAATGCCGACGCCAGGTTCCAGGGCGAAGTTGAAATCGGTCTGGCCGACACCCCGAATGAAGGCGATCAAGCCGCTACCATTCTGCTGACCCTGAGCCGCCAAGGTCACATTGGGCGCTTGCCCGGCAATGTCGCTGACGTTGGTCTGGCTGCGTGATTCCAGCAAATCGGCATTGATCGCGGTGATGGCGAGCGGAACGTCCTGCAGTTTCTGCTCTCGAAATTGTGCCGTTACCACGATTACATTTTTGTCATTTTCACCTTCTGGCTGATCGTCAGAAGACATTTGATTTTGCGCAAATGCGGGCGCAGCTGAGGCCAACATGGCCAAAAGACTGACACCTGCGAAGCTCGATTTCACAAGATTATTCACGACATCTCTCCCCAATGATTCATACTTATGTAGAATTCATGCAGTGACTCCCCATAGATTAAATGATATGTAATGCATACAATTATTTCGCAACGCTCTGCCGCCCTTCTGCTGCAACATTCGGGGTTTCCCCGGTGCCATTTGGTTTTGGGTAATTTTTGGCAGAATCGCAGGGAGGACAATTTTACAGTCATTGCTAATGGCAACTATCAGCCATCATTCAAAAACAGTCAGGAGTTATGATCGGCAATTTCCAGCAAAAATCACGGCCTTGGCAGCAACAACTCCGAGGCGATGAACGGCTGGGGAGATATTGGCTGGCGCACCAGCTGGCCAGTTGGCCGACATATTGAAATCAGACAAAATCCGATAACCAACAGGAGCCTAATCCATGTTTACCCATATTTGTATCAGTGCCGAAAATCTTGAAGACTCGAAAAAATTCTATGATGCGACGCTAACGCCTCTGGGTGTGCAAAGCGTTGGCCAGGTCAATGACCGCACCTGCGTCTATGCGACCGAAACCGGCAAGTTGCTGGTGATCAAACCGCTTGATGAAGGCGCGGCCAGCTTTGCCAATGGCGGGACGATCAGCTTTGCTGCGGCGAGCAAGGATGCCGTCGACAGCTTTCATGCCGCCGGTCTTGCCAATGGCGGGCGTGATGAAGGCGCGCCCGGTCCGCGACCGAATGCGCCGGGCAACGCATATGGCGCCTATCTCCGCGACCCGGTCGGAAACAAGATCTGCGCATTCGCGCAACTTCCTGAATAAACAGATTGGCGAACCGTGTTTCGGTCCGGATCGGTTTGTGACACGGAGCTGATCATCGGCTGAAATTCTGGGCTATCCAGACTTGATGATCGGGCAAGGGGAAAAGCGACTATCACCGCCCAAAACAATTCTTCACTTGTTTTGGCGGTGATAGCTCTTGCCTACCTGCGCCCGGCATCCCTATTTGCAGAGAACAGAATCATCACCGTCAGGAAAGCAATATGGCCGAAACGCATCGCACAAAAATGCTCATTCTGGGCTCGGGCCCCGCTGGACTGTCGGCCGCTATCTATGGCGCGCGGGCGGGCATGGAACCGATCGTCGTGCAGGGATTGCAACCGGGTGGCCAGCTGACGATCACCACCGATGTTGAAAATTATCCCGGATTTCGCGATGTTATCCAGGGACCATGGTTGATGGAAGAGATGCAGGCGCAGGCCGAGAAAGTCGGCACGCGGATGATGTTCGATACCATCGTCGATGTCGATTTTTCCAAGCGTCCGTTTCGGATGACCGGTGATGGTGGCGACATCTATGAAGGCGACACCCTGGTCATTGCAACCGGCGCGCAGGCGAAATGGCTGGGTGTTTCGGGCGAAGAGGAATTGTCCGGCAAAGGTGTTTCCGCCTGCGCAACCTGTGACGGTTTTTTCTATCGCGGCAAGAAAGTTGCGGTGATCGGCGGCGGCAATACCGCGGTCGAGGAAGCGCTCTACATGACCAATCACAGCGATGATGTGACCCTGATCCATCGCCGCGACAGTTTGCGGGCGGAAAAAATTCTGCAGGACCGGCTATTCGCCAATCCGAAAATTTCGGTGTTGTGGAACAAGAATGTCGAACGCTTCGTTGGCGGCGGCGAGCCTTACGGGTTGGTCGGTCTGGATCTTGTCGATACGCAGACTGGCGACAAGAGCCATTTGACGGTCGATGGTGCCTTTGTCGCCATTGGACACGCACCGGCCACGGAGATATTCAAGGATCATCTCGATCTGATTGATGGTGGCTATATCCAGGTCGAACCGGGCACACCGAAAACCAAAATTCCGGGATTGTTTGCCTGCGGCGATGTCATGGATCATGTCTATCGTCAGGCAGTGACCGCGGCGGGTACCGGCTGCATGGCGGCGCTCGATGCCGAGCGTTTTCTGGCGGAACAGGAATTTGAATTGATGGCGGCCGAATAGTCAGGCTTTTCGCAACGAATCCAATATTTTTTCGGTGAGCCAGCTTTTGGCATCGAAATCGGCAAAGCTGTGGGATGCACTGTCGAGCATATCGACGCTGATTACGGCTTTGTTTCGCACGGGCGCAAAATCCGGACTGTTCCAGGCAGCGAGAAAGGCACGGGCGGTGGTGTCGCGCTTCGACAGTAAAATAGGGCTATCTTTTTCCAGTCTCGACATCGCGTCGCGCAACCGCATGGAAAGCGCGCTATTCTCTTCTGATCGGGAGGCCTGTTTCAGGCCTTTGAGCAGTTTCTTGAAGTCGATTTTTCCCGAGAGCAGGTCAACGATCGTCCGTGGATTCTTGATTCGGTCCCAGTAGCGGGAACGAATAGCGGCAGAGGAAATTGTCGGTTCTTCCGCTTCCGACTCACCGCTTGGCTCGATCACCCATGGATTGGCCAAAATATAGCCATCGATTCCGGCATCGGGTCCGAACAAGGCAAGGGCGGTTGCCGCATCGCAATTTCCGAAGGCGATCACTTGCTGCACAGCTTGTTCTTGCCTCAGAAATTTTGCCGCAGCCGCAATTTCTTTCGCGCTGTCCAGAAAGCCATTGTTCTGCCCCGTGCTTTCGCCAATGCCCCGCCTGTCATAGCGAAGCACCGGAAAGCCTTGTTCCGCAATCCGTAAGGCCAGTTGCGCCATCCCGCTATGGGCTCCGGAACGGATTTCATTGCCGCCGCTGACAATCAGCAGAGCGGTCGAGCCGGTCGCGCTATCGAGGGTTGCGGCGAGCCTGTCACTTCCGCACAGGATGGCGTGAAAACTGCGCGTCACGTCCCGATCCATTCCGCGATATCGTGGGCGATGGCCGACGACATAGCCCGGTCATCGTCAGGCTCGGCGCGCAGCCATAACGCCGATCCAGGGATGTGAATATCGCCGGGTTTGCTGTCAGATTCCAGCCGTACGATCCGCTGATTTGGCATATCCGGAATGTCTGCGGCATTTAGCTGCATGAACAATTTGGAACCGAGGATATTGCCGGCCAGCTCAATCGGTGCGACCTTCGCTTGGCCAATCAGGTCGGCAAGACTTGTGTTCCGCCCAGACTCCCGGTCAGCTGCAACCCTTGTACGCATCATCGTTCGCAGGATCGTCGCGCCTTTGACCGGGCTGAAAATCCAGTGATTTGCATTTTCAATTTTGTTGACCGCCAAAGCACCGCCACGAAACGAGGCGATATGGGAAATACCGTGCTGCTGGGCGCAGGCCTGCATGCTTTTTTGCCAGTCGGAAAGTGTGAGCTGCTTGAGCGCGGTCAGGCTTTCATTGATCCCCGGCAGATCAGGCAAAAAAGTCCCGACTTCCAGCGGTTCCAACAAACGCATGACGTCGACCAGCATCTTGCGCATCCGGTTCATCTCGTCGAACAGGGGAGGGACGAGCATCACCCGCCTAGACGACCGGGCGCTGATGCACAAACAAAGCTCTTTGCGATCCGCAAATTCGTAGGAAACGAATGCGGGTACCGAGTTCACTCCGTGACTTTCATCTCGGCAAAGGCGACCAGATTGCCAAAGGTTTCAAACAGTTCGCCGTCGACCTCATCATCCTCAATCATGATATCGAGACGATCTTCGAGTTCGGTGAGCAATCCGGCCACGGCCATGCTGTCCAGTTCGGGGAGCGCGCCGAACAACTCGGTTTCTGCGGTGAATTCCGCGACCTGTTCTTCGCTCAGACCCAATATGTCCCGCATCACTGCGCGCACGGCGGCTTCCGGCGTTAACTCGACCTTGTTATGCATCAAAAACCTCCGAATCCCGGATAACGGCGCTTCCCTAAAGCGAAGCGCGCTTTCCGGCAAGGCCGGAGAGATAGTGTCGCAAAATTGGTAGCCAGGCCAAGGGATTGTTGGGCCAGAAGAATTCCAGCCGGTAGCGGTCCCGGACATCTTCCATCCATTCGCGCTTATAGCCGTCATTGCCCGTTCCAAAGTCGATCAGATCGACGTGATCGATATCGATCACATGCTGAAACATCGCGACCGACAGCAGGGTCCCGGGAGACGATTTTGTCGCGTCTTCGATATGCGCGAGCTTGTGGATCAGGGCTTCGCCATTCTCCACAGTCCAGAACTGGGCTGCCACCGGCTCGCCATCGATATAGGCCAAGCCAAGGCGCATGCACCCGGCGGCGGCTTCGTGACGGGCCAGCTTCCTCAGAAATTCGGGATTGCCTTCTTCGGGTTTCCAGCTGCGCTCGTAGACGGAGACATAATCATCCCAATCCTCGTCGGAAAACTCTCGTTCAATTCTGATCGACACGAGATTTTTCTTTTCCTTGCGCCGGACCGTATTACGCAACTGGCCAGGGCGTTCGCTCCAATATTGATCGAAGGTCCGGCCCTTGACGTTCAGGATGTGATTGTCATCCGCCTTGGATCGAAAGACGATCCAGCCGGCTTGTTCAAATGCTCGCTGGGTCAGGCTGGCGGCTGAATCTTCGTCAGGGACTGGTGTGATTTCAATGTGGTGAGAGCTTGACTTCAGTTTTTTCGCAAGCTTTGCGAGAAGCGCCAATTTGGTGACTTCGTCATAGTCGCCGAGAAATATCGGGCGGAAGGTGAAATTATACCAGTTGGCCAAGGCGGCATGACGACCGAGACCGGTCTTCATCAGAAACATCCATGCTTCGGCATCGCCTTCCGTGCTGTGTACTATCAGCGGTGACTTGTCCGGCAGGCACAGTTCATGCAGCGGCTTGAGCCATTCGAGCCGGTCGAACAGGGACTTCTGGACCGATCGCCCGAGTTTTTCTCCAGCTATGGCTTGCACCGACTGAAAATTGCTATGATATTCGCTGCTCATGGCTAAGGTCGTATCTGTCACAAATCTGCTCATTTTCCCATAGGTCAAACATTGAATATTGCTCCCGAAACCGCCGCATTCCCGTTGGACCACCTGGTTATGGGCAAGGATCCGGATGCAGACGCTCTCGCGACGCGCTCCGGCACTCTTAGCTACAAGATGTTAAATCATCGTATCGGTGCACTGGCGGCATGGTTGCAGGGGCAGGGCGTCGCTAAAGGGGACAGGGTTGCAACATGGCTGTCCAAGACCGAACTGGCGTGCATCATGCCGCTGGCAGCGGCGCGTGCCGGTCTGGTCCATGTGCCGGTCAATCCGCTGCTCAAGCACGCTCAGGTCGCCTATATTGTCGAGGATAGCGGCGCCAAGTTGCTGATCGGCAATGCCGGTCGTCTGAAATCACTGGAAGGGAGCGATATCGATCCGGATTGCGAGCTGTTTGAGGACAAGTTTGTCGATAACGCCCTGGAATCAATCGCTGAGCCAATGGTCCCCAGCGCCGCGACCACAGATACCGATGATCTGGCCGCGATCTTGTACACCAGCGGGTCCACCGGACGTCCGAAAGGAGTCATGCTCAGCCATGCCAATATGACACTTGGTGCGCTCAGCGTCGCGGAATATCTGAAGCTTGCTGCCGATGACCGAACGATTTGCGTATTGCCGCTGAGCTTTGATTATGGCCAGAATCAGCTACTCTCGACCTGGGCAGCGGGTGGCTGCGCCGTGCCGCTGGATTATCTGACGCCGCGTGACGTCATGAAGGCATGCGCACGCGAAAAAATCACCACTCTGGCAGCAGTGCCGCCGCTCTGGGTGCAACTGGTCGAACATGAATGGCCGGAAGAAGCGGTCGCGTCGATGCGGCGGCTGACCAACAGCGGTGGCGCTTTGACGCCAACATTGGTCAGGCAATTGCGGGCGATATTCGGGTCCGGCACCGATATCTATGCGATGTACGGACTGACCGAGGCTTTTCGATCGACCTATCTCGATCCCTCTTTGATCGACGACAATCCGACCAGCATGGGTACCGCGATTCCTTTCGCCGAGATTCTGGTGGTCGATGAATCAGGAGCCGTCGCCGGTCCGGATCAGGCGGGCGAACTCGTCCATTGCGGCCCGCTGGTCGCGCAGGGCTACTGGAACGACCCGGAACGCACTGCGCAACGGTTCAAAAGCGCACCGGACGCTTCACACTATCGCGGTACCGCGGTGTTCTCCGGCGATACAGTGAAGCGCGGTGCGGACGGCCTGCTTTATTTCGTCAGCCGCGATGATGCGATGATCAAGAGCTCCGGTAACCGGATCAGCCCCACGGAGATCGAGGAAATCGCGGTTGAATCGGGACTTATAGCGGAAGCCGTGGCGCTAGGCGTTCCGGATGAACGGCTCGGACATGCGATCCGTCTGTTTGTCAGGCCGGTGAAACGCGGATCAGAAACCGGTGCGGTCACCGACCAGTTGAGAAGCTATTTAAAGGAGAATTTACCAAATTTTATGCACCCCAGGGATATTGTCCTGCTTTCCGAATTCCCGAAGAATCCCAACGGGAAACTGGATCGCAACTTACTGGCCAGCATGGATGTTGAATGATTAAGACCAAACCCACCGGGCCGATCCCATCGGGCTATGACACAATTGGCGGTGAACTCGCCATTGGCGGACAGAAAGCCAGTGCGCTGGTTCAGGAAAATGGTTCGCCGCTTTTTGTCTATTCCAGAGCTATGCTTGACGGCCGTTTGGCGGCGTTGCGAGCGGCGATGCCCGAGGGTCTTGATCTGCACTATGCAATGAAAGCAAATCCTTTCCCGCCGCTGCTCCGCCACATGGTCGGCCTGGTTGACGGTATCGATATTGCGTCTGGCGGCGAATTGCGGATGGCGCTCGACGCTGGTGCGGCGCCGGAAAAGATCAGTTTCGCGGGGCCCGGCAAACGGGATGACGAATTGCAGCGGGCGATCCAGGCCGGCGTTACGATCAATATCGAGTCGCCCGGCGAATGCGGTCGGGCGCTGAAAATCGGCGCTGCCGTTGACAAGAAACCGCGGCTGGCGATTCGGGTCAATCCGGATTTTGACCTCAAAGGGTCGGGCATGAAAATGGGTGGCGGTGCCAAGCCGTTCGGCATGGATATCGAACTGGTTGCACCCGTAGTGAACCAAATATTGGAGGCCCGGGCCGATTGGCGCGGTTTTCATATTTTTGCCGGTTCGCAAGCGCTTAGCGCCGATGCAATTATCGAGACTCAGGCCCAGACGCTGGAGCTTGCTGCGCGTCTGGCGACGGCAATCGGGCAATCGCCAGCCCATATCAATCTTGGTGGCGGTTTCGGTATTCCCTATTTCCCCGGCGATGAGCAAGTTGACATCGTCAAAGTTGGGAAAGCCTTGGCCGATCAGTTCAAGTATTTGCCTGACATCCTTTCATCGACTCAATTTGCCATCGAACTGGGCCGCTACATGGTCGGCGAGGCCGGCGTCTATCTAACCCGAATTGTGGATCGCAAGGTAAGCCAGGGACAGGTTTTTCTGGTCTGCGATGGCGGTTTGCACCATCAGCTCGCCGCCAGCGGCAATTTTGGGACGGTGGTGAGGCGCAACTACCCGGCCGCCATCGCCAGCAGATTTGACCAGCAACCGGAAGAAACCGTTTCCATCGTCGGCTGTCTGTGCACGCCGCTTGACCGATTGAGCGACAACGCGGCCATGCCCAGAGCGGAGGTCGGTGACATCGTCGCGATCTTCTGTGCCGGGGCCTATGGAGCGACCGCAAGCCCGGCCAACTTCCTCGGTCAAGGGGCGGCCACCGAGATATTTGTGGGATAGCTGGAGCCACCGTCTGAGCGGGCCAATCTCCGGTCTCGTTCATAGCAAATTCAGCTAATCCTAACGCTATATTCACTATTTTCTAGCATAGCCACCTTGTGAAACTGTGTGGAATGGCTGTTTTCCGTTGGGAAACGCTCATTCGCCGGAGGGTTTATACGAGGTGAAAAAATGCGTTCTGCTATGAAAAACAATCGCTTGGCCAAGTTAATGGTAGGTGCTGGCATGGCGTCACTCGCGGTTGCCGGCTGCGCTGGCAATTCCAGCGGCCCGCAGCTGCCATCGGCATCCTTTGTCTCCATGCAGGAAGGTCCCGGCGAAGAATATGTCATCGGTCCGCTGGACGAGCTTACCATCTTTGTCTGGCGCAATCCGGAACTGGGCGCGAAGGTTCAGGTTCGACCCGATGGCCGCATTACGACACCGCTGATTACCGACATGCCCGCCGTCGGCAAGACACCTTCAATGCTCGCACAAGATCTGACGCTGCAACTGTCGCAATATATCAATGAGCCGCTGGTTTCCGTCATTGTCAACAATTTTTCCGGCACCTTTTCCCAGCAAATTCGCATTGTGGGCGCGACCGAGAAACCGGCATCGATTCCCTATCGTGCCAATATGACCCTGCTCGATGCGATGATCGCGGTTGGTGGCATGTCCGAATTTGCGTCCGGGAACCGTGCCAGGCTGATCCGGTTCGATCGCGGCACCGGCAAGCAAAAGGAATTTGCCCTGCGGATCGACGATTTGATGAAGAAGGGCGAAACCCGCGCCAATGTCATGCTGCGCCCCGGTGATGTGATCATCATTCCGGAAAGCATGTTTTAATCGGTTGCCCGCCATCATTCACAGGAATTGAATAGACATATGAACGGCCTCTACGATGAATTCAAAATAGCGGTGCACAGCGTCTGGAATCGGCGCTGGCTCGCACTCGGCGTTGCCTGGGGGCTTTGCCTGCTGGGCTGGCTTGTCGTTGCGCTGATCCCGAACAGCTATGAATCTACAGCCCGTATTTCGGTAGAGATGCAGTCGATCTTGTCCGACAAGGTCGGTGTCGATGCGCGCGAGCGGAAGAAGAATATGGAGCGCGTTCAGGAAACGCTGGCTTCGACGATCAACCTGGAAAAAGTCGTTCGCGGAACCGCGCTGAACCAGTCGGTTGCCACCGATCGTGAACTGTCCGGCAAGGTCGAAATGCTGCGCAAGAGCATCGAAATCAAATCGGAAAAGGACAATCTGTTCGAAATCACGGCCAAGTCATCGGCGAGCAATCTGTCCGACGCAGAGAATGCCGTTCTGGCCCGCGATATTGTTCAGAAAATGATCGACATATTTGTCGAGGAGAACCTGTCGGGTGACCGCGATGAAACCAGCCAGACGATAAAGTTTCTCGACGCCCAGCTCGCCCAACGGGAAAAAGAGCTGCAGGAAGTCGAGCAAAAACAGGTCCAGTTTGAAACAGAAAATCTGGGTTTGCTGCCAGGCATGGGTTCGATCAGCCAACGGATGGAGGCAGCACGGGCTGAGCTGGGGCAGATTGATTCACAGATTAGTCAGGCTTCGGCATCGCTCGCCGCCTTGAATGGCCAGCTATCCGGTACACCTTCGTCTTTGGCGACACCTGGCGTCGGGGGAGGCGGAGCCCGCAGCCAGCTGGCTCAGGCCCAGGCCACACTGGCGGCAGCGCGGGCACGCGGCTGGACCGATAGCCATCCCGACGTCATTTCCATGAAAAACGAAATTGCGGCGCTGCGGGTACAGGCGTCAAAAGAACCGGCGGGTGGCGGTGGATACCAGACGCCAAATCCAGCCTATAGTTCACTGCAAAGCATGCGCGCCGAACGCCAGGCAAGCTTAGCAGCATTGCAAGCACGGAAAAATGCCCTGCAGGCGGACATGGCGCAACTGGCATCGAAACAAACTCTGGAGCCGGGCGTTGCCGCGGAAATGTCGCGGATCAATCGTGACCATGAAGTACTCAAAAGCCAATATGACAAGCTGCTCACCGACCGGGAGCAAATCAAATTGCGCGGTCAGGTGGAATCGGAAACCGACTCGGTCAAGTTTCGGGTGATCGATCCGCCGTCCAGTCCGCGATCTCCCGCGGCACCGAACCGCCCGCTATTGCTGGCGATGGTGCTGATTGCCGGAATTGGCGGCGGTGTTGGCGGGGCCTTTGCGTTGGGCCATTTGCAAACGACATATCCGACCGCAGACAAGCTCGAAAAAGCCAGCGGTCTGCCGGTTATCGGCTCTGTTTCGCAGATACTGACCAACGCCCAGCGCGCAATACAGCAGAAGAAATTGCGCATCTTTTACGGCACCAGTGGCGCTCTGTTCGGGGTGTTTGGCATGTTGATGATCGTCGAATTTATCCAGCGCGGCATGGTCGCCTGAGGAAGCTGATATGAACAAATATAGCCCTCCCAAAAAAACCGGATCGTTGCTCGAAAGGGCAGGGGAAATCTATGACTATATCCCGGCGGTCCGGACCGGTGAACAGAATCGTGGCGCTTCGGATCGTTCGCCGCCTGAGGCTCCAGCCCGGCAAGTCACGCCGGTAACGCCAAGGCCAATCGAGGCTTATGATGGGCCGCAGGTCATTGTGGACCGTGACAAATTGCGCGAAGCCGGTTTCATCGTTCCTGATGGACCGGTCACGGGTATTTCGGAGGAATTCCGGATCATCAAGCGTCAGTTGCTGCTCGCTGCCAAAGGCAGCCAGAAAACGGCGCCGGTTCGGCATGGCGAACGGATATTGATCTGTTCGGCACATCCCGACGAGGGCAAGACATTCTGCGCTCTGAACCTCGCTCTTTCGATAGCCGCAGAGAAGGATAATGAGGTCCTGCTGGTCGACGCCGATTTTGCCAAGCCCAGCATTCTGTCCAGTCTTGGTCTGGAAGGCAGCAAGGGCCTTATGGACGCGCTGGCCGATCCGGAATTGCCGGTCGAAAATTGCATCATTCATACTGACATTCCCGGTTTGGCAATTCTGCCAGCCGGCGATCAGACCAATGCCGACACCGAATATCTGGCGTCTGCGCGGACCGAGCAGGTGCTCAACCGCCTGACCCAGAATAATCCCCATCGCATTGTGATTTTTGATTCGCCACCAGCCTTGTCGGCCTCGCCGGCATCGGTGCTGGCAACCCATGTCGGCCAGGTCGTGATGGTGGTGAAAGCGGATGAAACAACCGAAACCGCCCTGCGCGATGCGTTGAGTCTGATGGGTGGATGTGAACATATCCAACTGCTTCTGAATGGCACGAAATTCTCGCCAACCGGACGCCGCTTTGGATCTTATTATGGATATGGAGAGTAACCCATGACCTCGCAGATGACTAGAAACGTCCTGAAATATGGGGCGGCGATGCTGCCGCTGCTTGCATTGGCGGTGCCTGCAGTTGAGGCGCGTGAACGCAAAGCCGACGTGTCGCCCTATATTGAGATTCAGCAGGTGTTGGTCGCCGATTTGAAGGACGGCAGCGATGTGCTCACTTATACATCGGTTGCCGCCGGTATCGATACTTCGCTCCAGACGCGGGGTGCGGAAGCCCAGCTAAACCTGCGCTACGAGCGCCGATTCTTCTATCAGGACAATTTGGGCGACGATGATATCATCAGCGGTCTGGCCCGCGGCCGGGTACAGCTCGTGCCCAATGTCTTGTCATTGGAAGCTGGCGGTATTGCAACGCGCAGTCGTGTCGATTTGCGGGGAGAGGCGCCGTCCAATACGGTCGGAAACATAGATAATGTAACGCAGGTTTATTCGGTTTATGCCGGTCCAAGCCTGTCGACCCAAGTCGGCGCACTGGATGTAAATGCCAATTACCGGGTGGGTTATACCAAGGTCGAGAACGAAGCGACCGGGGCCTTGCCGCCGGGTCAGGTGCCGATTGATGTTTTTGACGACAGCGTCAGCCACTCGGCCAATGCAAGCGTCGGCATGCAGCCGGGCGATCTTCCCTTTGGCTGGGCCGTTGGTGCGGGCTGGGAGCGGGAAGATGGTGGCCAGCTTGATCAGCGGTTTGAAGCCAAAAATGTACGTGCAGATGTAACCGTGCCGGTTTCGGAAAGCCTGGCACTGGTTGGCGGTGTCGGCTACGAAGATATCGAAATTTCAGAGCGCGACGCGGTGCGTGATGCCAATGGCGTTCCGGTCATCGGCAATGATGGCCGGTTGGTAACCGATGAAACATCGCCGCGATTGTTGTCCTACGATCAGGACGGTGTGTTCTGGGATGTTGGGGTCCTGTGGCGACCAAGTCGCCGGACTTCGCTCGAAGCCCGAGTGGGACAGCGCTACGGCAGCGAAACCTATTACGGCAGCTTTGGCTATCAGCCCAATCAGAACACGGCGTTGAACATCTCGGTTTATGATACCGTTTCCGGTTTCGGCAATTTGCTCAATGATAATCTGGCGAATTTGGGAACCAGTTTTTCCAGTACACGCAACCCGTTGAGTGGTGAGCTGAATGGCTGTGCCTTCGGTGAAACGAGCAGTCTTTGCTTCAACGATGTGCTGCAATCTGCGGCTTCATCTTCGTTCCGCGCGCGGGGCGTCAACGGGCAGCTCACCTATAACACCGGCGGCTGGAATACCGGCCTAGGGGTGGGATATGCACGGCGCAGCTACTTTGCCTCGCAATTGGGTGCTGTGTCCGCGGTGGATGGTCTAGTGGACCAGAATTATTACGCCAGTCTGTCGGTTGGCCGGGAACTCGATACTTATTCCAGTTTTGACGCGAACGTTTACGCCAATCTGTTGGACAGCGGCTTTGCGAATGCCCCCAATGTATTGGGGCTCGGTGCCAATGCTGCTTATTATCGTCAGATTTTTCCTGGTCTACAAGGCACTGCCGCCGTCGGTCTGGACAGCTCCAAGCAAGAGGGTTTCGAGAGCGACCTCACGGCGTCTGCTCTGCTGGGGCTTCGATATGATTTTTAAGAGCATCATCATCGCTGATGATCGGAGATACGAGCATGTATGATACATTTTATGGATTGAATGGTCGGCCGTTTCAGCTGACCCCGGATCCGCATTATTATTTCGAGAGCCTGACCCACCGCAAGGCACTGTCCTATCTCGGCTATGGCCTGGCGCAGGGCGAAGGGTTCATTGTCATTACTGGCGACGTTGGTGCCGGTAAAACCACTCTGGTCAGCCATCTTATGGCGACGATCGACAAGGCACGTCTGACCGCTGCCAATATCGTTACGACCAAGCTCGACAGCGAGGATATCGTGCGGGTAGCCGCCAATCATTTCGATATCAACACGGACCATATGGACAAGGCCCAATTGCTCAGCGCGATTGAACAGTTTCTGCACGCCGAAGCGCGGGCCGGACGCCGCTGTTTGCTGATCGTCGATGAATCGCAAAATCTTCCGGCAGGCGCGCTGGAAGAATTGCGGATGCTGTCAAATTTCCAGCTTGGCGGGCAGGCATTGTTGCAGATATTCCTGCTCGGCCAGCCAGAGTTTCGCGACATGCTGCAAAATTCCAACCAGCTGGAGCAATTGCGACAGAGGATCATTGCCCATCATCATCTTGAACCGATGAACGCAGAAGAAATTGAGCCCTATGTCACGCATCGGCTGTCCAAAAGCGGCTGGTCCGGGCGTCCTAAAATCACCTCGAGCGTGTTTCGTGTGCTCTATGCAGAAACCGCGGGCGTTCCCCGCAAGATCAATGCGCTGATGAGCCGGATTCTGTTGATGGGATCGATCGAACATGCCGAAACGATCGACCAAGCGATGGTGGAACGGGTACTCGCCGATTTGAAGGGCGAGGACGTAGAAATTGCTGCGCCACCAACCGCTTCAACCGAACCGGAAAACCCGCTGTGGGAAAAGCCCAAGCGGGATTATGAACTGTCGGCTAAACAGGCGCCTGAAGCGCCGACGCAACCGTCGGAATCGCGAGCGGAACCAACGTCCGCGCAGGAACATGAAGTCGTCAATCTGCATGTGCCGGAAGCGCCACCACAAGCTTGGCAGCCCGAGCAAAAGTTGAGCGAAGCACCAGCCGCCCCATATGCTGAGGACAAGCCAGGTGCGGTGTCTGCGCCGCCGGCAGACAAAGCGACTGCCGAACGGGTCGATAGCATGGACAAGCGGCTGACGGCGCTGGAAAACAGGATGAATGGTCAGGAAGAAAATCTGCACCGCGTCTTGACCATGCTCATAGAATGGGTCGAGAATGATGTCCGGAGCAAGGAAAGCTATATCAATGCGGGACGCGCGGCCTGAAACTTTCGTCACGGCGAGACAAGCGGATGCTTTGCTCAACGCCATGTCTGTCGATATCGAGGACTGGTTTCAGGTCGGAGCCTTTGAGACGGTCATTGGCCGTGCCGACTGGGATCAGTTCGAGCATAGAGTAGAGCGAAACACCAATGATGTGCTGTCGCTGTTCGGTGAGGCGGGGATCAAGGCGACCTTTTTTATCCTGGGTTGGGTGGCCGAGCGCTATCCGCAACTGATGCAGCAG
Source organism: Sphingomonadales bacterium CG_4_10_14_3_um_filter_58_15 (assembly GCA_002783865.1). Taxonomy (GTDB): domain Bacteria; phylum Pseudomonadota; class Alphaproteobacteria; order Sphingomonadales; family Sphingomonadaceae; genus Parasphingorhabdus. Next base: position 17,375 of record PFJE01000080.1, on the reverse strand, counting down.
ATCGCCGCAGCTGGCCATGAAATCGCCAATCATGGCTATGATCATGCCAGGGTCTTCACACTGTCGCCGGATCAGTTTCGGGCGGATCTGGATCGCAGCCGCAAAATCCTTGAAGACACCTCCGGTCAAGGCGTCACGGGATATCGGGCGCCGAGCTTCTCGATCGATCAGCGGACACCGTGGGCGCATCCGATACTGGCCGAACAGGGCTATGCTTATTCCTCCAGCGTCGCACCCATTCATCATGATCATTATGGTTGGGCAGGGTCACCGAGATTTGCATGGAAACCTGTAGATCAATCCGATTTCATTGAGTTGCCGGTGACGACTGTGAAGCTGGGCAACAAGGTATTGGCGGCGGGCGGAGGCGGATTTTTCCGGCTCTTGCCTTATCCGTTATACCAGCGGTCGATTCGAAAAATGCAGCGCGATGACGGACATGGCGCGATATTTTATTTTCATCCATGGGAGATCGATCCCGAGCAGCCACGCGTCAGCAAGGCGCCGATCCGGTCGAAACTGCGGCACTATACGAATTTGAAAGTGATGCGCGCGAAATTGCTCCGGGCCGGCCAGGATTTCCAATGGGGCAGAGTCGATGAATTGGCGGCGCTGGAAGCGGGGTTGATGGAATGAATATGGCGTTCAAGCCCAAGACTATGACGGTTCGCGTGCTTGAACGGCCCGAGGCGAATGAACTCGCCCGGATCGAAGCATTTGTTGCCGCCGCATCCGAAGGTACGGCTTTTCATCGGCCCGCATGGGTGCTGTCAGTCAGTAGGGCCTGTGGCCATGAATGGCGGTATCTGCTGGCGGAAGATGGTGACGGTATGCTGCAGGGCATTCTCCCGCTTAACCTGATCCATTCCGCATTATTTGGCCGGGCGCTGGTTTCCTCCGGATTTGCCGTTGGCGGCGGAATATTGGCGAACAATGATCAAGCGATACAATTGCTCGCCGATGAAGCGTGGCACTTCGCGGAGCGGCATTGCTTCCCGTCCGTTGAACTGCGCGGCGGGCCCGTGCCCGATCGTCACTGGCAGCATGTCGATGGCGTTTATGCCGGATTTGTCAAACCATTGGCCGAGGACGACGAAAGTCAGCTTTTGGATATTCCTAGAAAGCAGCGGGCAGAGGTACGCAAGGGATTGAAGAATGAATTGACCGTGCACGTCGGAACGCAGCCGGAAGACCGGGAAGACCATTATGCGGTCTATGCCGAAAGCGTCCGTAATTTGGGTACGCCCGTATTCCCCAAAGCCCTGTTCGATGAAGTGCTCGATGGATTTGGCGAACATGCAGATATTCTGACGGTGCTGCACGAAGGTCATCCGGTCGCCAGTGTTCTCAGTATCTATCATCAACAAGCCGTGATGCCATATTGGGGCGGCGGAACATGGGATGCGCGGCGACTTCGGGCGAATGATATCATGTATTATGCGTTGATGAATCACGCCAGGGAGAGGGGATGCACGTCTTTCGATTTTGGTCGCTCCAAAATTGGCACCGGCGCATTTTCGTTCAAAAAGAACTGGGGCTTCGAGCCGCAGCCGCTGTCCTATGGGACGCGGACAATCGCTGGTGAAGAAGCGCGAGACGTCAATCCGATGAGCCCGAAATATCGCGCTCAGGTAGCGCTGTGGCAGCGACTGCCCTTGCCGGTGGCGAACAGACTGGGTCCCATGATCGCCAAGGGACTCGGTTGATGGGGGAATTTCTGTTCCTGGCGCACCGCGTCCCCTGGCCGCCCAATCGCGGCGACAAGATTCGGTCGCATCATTTTCTGCAGAAGCTGATGGATTGCGTGCCGGTCCACCTCGCCTGTTTCGCCGAGGACGAGAGCGAGAGGCAGCTGGGCTGGGAGCGTAAAGCGGAGCTGGCATCTTGCGAAATCGTGTTGCGGACAAAGCCGCAATGGCTGGGCGGGATCGAAGCCATGGTTTCCGGTAAACCGGTTTCGCTGACATGTTTTGATAGTGCAGAAATCCGCGCCTATGTCGCGCGGGTCATCGCCACGCGACCAATTGATTGCATCTTCATATTCTCCGGACAGATGGCGCAGTTCATCCCGGCAGAGTTTGGCGGTCGCGTCGTGATGGATTTTGGCGACGTCGATAGCGCCAAATTCGAATGCTATGCCGAGGACGGTAAGGGGCCAATGGCCTGGATCAATCGGCGGGAGGGACGTTTGCTACGGACGTTCGAGAAAGATATTGCTGAACGCGCCGATCAAAGTCTGTTTGTCAGCGAAGCGGAGGCGCAATTGTTCCGTGCGCGCTCAGGGCTGACCGATAACCGCGTCAAGGCCATGGGCAACGGGATCGATCTGGACTTTTACGACGCATCGGGCGTGAAGCCTGCTGAGGTTGAAAATGCCGGACCGATGATCCTGTTCACCGGCCAGATGGACTATCAGCCGAATGTCCAGGCTGTGCAGAGTTTTAGCACCGAGGTGATGCCGGCTATTGTTGCGCGCCATCCCGACGCACGCTTTGTCATTGTCGGGCGCGCACCCGTGGACAAGGTCAAGCAGCTCGATGGCAAGAATGGTACGATGGTCATTGGCGGCGTCGATGATATTCGCAGCTGGATCATCGCTGCCGATGTGGTGGTTGCACCGCTGCGGATCGCGCGCGGCATTCAGAACAAGGTGCTGGAAGCGATGGCAATGGCGAGGCCGGTGGTTGCATCGGCATGCGCCGCCGAGGGGATAGACGCGATTGATGGCGAGCATTTCCTGATTGCCGGATCGGTAACGGAAGAAGCGCGGCTGGTGTGCGAATTGCTCGACAATCCGGATCGGGCCAGGCGGCTGGGCAAGCAGGCCGAACGCCTGATCCATGCGAAATATTCCTGGGCAACGCAGCTCGCTGGGCTGCCCGCCTTGTGCGGATTTGCGGAAACCATGGTAGCGGAGGCAGCAGCGTGACGAGTGCGGCGGCTGATCAGATCGGAAGCAGGCAACAGCCGGTGGTGTCGTCCTCGCTCTGGTCGACCCATCTGAAATGGCTGGGGCTTGCCAGCGCCGCGATTCTAGCCATTTTCTGGCGCGACGCTGCCGATATGGTGCGGACCTGGTGGATTATTTCGACCTATAATCACTGCCTGCTGATCGTGCCGATCCTTTACTGGCTAGTGCAGCAGCGGCGGGATGAACTGGCGAAACTCACACCGCAACTGTGGCTGCCTGGCCTGCTTTTGACCGGTGTCGCGTCGCTCGGATGGTTGTTGGGCGAAGCGGCCGGTGTCGCCTTTGCGCGCCAGCTCGGACTGCTGATGATGTTGCAGGGCGCGGTGGTGACATTGCTCGGACCGACGGTCACGCGCGGGTTGATCTTTCCGCTGGGGTTCAGCTTTTTCCTGGTCCCGTTTGGCGAGGAATTCGTGCCCTTCCTGCAAATGGTCACCGCCAAATTGTCGATGATCTTTCTTGGTTGGGCCAATATCCCGGCCTTTATCGACGGGATTTTCATATCCACCCCGACTGGTTACTTCAGGGTAGCAGAGGCCTGTTCGGGGATCATGTTCCTGATCGCGATGGTGGCCTATGGCGCGCTGGTCAGCAATGTCTGTTTCCAGAGCTGGAACCGCCGGATCTTGTTCATGGCCGCAGCGGTGATTGTGCCGGTCATCGCCAATGGCATTCGCGCCTTTGGCACCATCTATATCGCCCACCACACTTCGCTAGATTTTGCCTCCGGCTTTGATCATATCTTCTACGGCTGGTTCTTCTTCGCCTTCGTGCTGATCCTGGTGATGGCGATTGGCTGGCCTTTTTTCGATCGCAGCATCGACGATCCCATAATTGACGGTGATGCGTTGCGCCAGAAGCAGACTATCCAGACAACCGCCCAAAAACTCGCGACAGTGATGGCCGCAATGGCCGCTATCATTCTAGTTCCGGTAGTTTGGACGTCGATACTGGCCGCTCAGACATCGCCAGTCCCCGATAGAATCGAATTGCCGGCAGTGTCCGGTTGGGAGATCGTCGACTATCAACCGCTTTACCCGTGGAAGCCGCAATTTGATGGCGCCAGTCATCAGCTGCTCGGGCGCTACCGCAATCGCGAGACCGGCGAGCAGGTTGATCTGTCGATCGCAGTATATGACCGTCAGGCAGAAGGGCGGGAAATGGTTGGCTATGGGCAGGGTGCTCTGGTTCCGGATTCGGGCTGGTCGCGCAATCGTGCTCTGGATGCGCCCGAGGGTGCGGATGCGATGGAATTGATCGCGCCCGGGCCAGTGGTGCGCGACGTGGTCTCTTTTTACCGGATCGGTGATACGCTTACCGGCAGCGCCACGGCGGTGAAGCTGGAGACGCTGAAGAGCAATATATTCGGCGGGCCGCAACAGGCCGTTGCGATATTGGTTTCGTCGGAGGCAAATGGCGACGCATCGGCGCTTGGTTCGATCAATGCCTTTCTCGCTGATTTGGGACCGGTCGACAAATTGGCTGACGCGATGGCGGGGCTGCGCTAGGGCAAACCCATGTGCGGCATTGCAGGTATTTTTCATTTGGAGACGGCCAAGCCGGTCGATCCTGATCGTCTGCGCAAGATGACCGACAGTCTGACACATCGCGGGCCGGACGGATCCGGCATCTGGACCGCGCCGGGAGTCGGGCTTGGTCATCGGCGTCTTTCGATCATCGATCTGGAAGGTGGCGCGCAGCCGATGCTGACGCCCGACGAAGCTCAGGTGCTGAGCTTCAACGGCGAAATCTATAACTTCCGCGAAGTGCGCGCGGAGCTGGAAGGATTTGGCCACCAGTTTCTGACCAGCAGCGACAGCGAAGTCATTCTTTATGCCTGGCGGCAATGGGGCGTCGGCTGCCTCAAGCGGCTGAACGGCATGTTTGTCTTCGCGCTGTATGACCAGCGCACTCGGCAATTGTTCTTGGCCCGCGACCGGCTGGGCGTGAAGCCATTGTTTTACGCGCCGGTGTCGGACGGCAGCATATTGTTCGGTTCGGAACTGAAAGCACTGATCGCCAACCCCCTGCTGCGCCGGGAACCCAATCTTCGGGCGGTGGATGACTATCTCGCCTTTGGCTATGTGCCGGATCAGACGTCGCTGCTCAATGGTGTCAAGAAACTGCCGGCCGGCCATTATCTGCTGCTCGAGCAGGGTAAACCGGAGCCGGCACCCGTCCAATATTGGGATATGGATTTCAGTCAGCGACACAAGGCTTCGGCGAGCGCGCTGGAGGAAGAGCTGGTCGTGCTGCTCAAGCAGGCGGTTGGGTCGCGGATGGTCGCGGATGTACCGCTGGGTGCGTTTCTCTCCGGCGGTGTCGACAGCAGCGCCGTCGTCGCTCTGATGGCCGAGCAGAGCCGCCGACCGGTCAAGACCTGTTCGATCGGCTTTGACCAGCAGTCGCTCGACGAGACCGGCTATGCCCGGCAAGTGGCAGAGCGGTTCCAGACCGATCATCGCCAACGGACCGTGGCGGCGGATGATTTCGGCCTGATCGATACGCTTGCCGATCATTTTGACGAACCCTTTGCCGATGCCTCGGCCCTGCCGACCTATCGGGTGTGCGAACTGGCCCGCGAGACCGTCACAGTGGCGCTGTCCGGAGATGGCGCCGACGAGGCAATGGCGGGCTATCGACGTCATGTGTTCCACCATGCCGAAGAGCGGGTGAGGGGGCTGTTGCCGCAATCCTTTCGCGGACCGGCGTTTGGCTGGCTGGGGTCGGTCTATCCGAAGGCCGACTGGGCACCGCGCCCGTTTCGCGCCAAGTCCACCTTGCTGTCGCTCGCGCGGACGGGACCGGAAGGCTATGCCGAAGCGGTTGGCGTGACCACGCCATCGGGACGACAGAGCATCTATTCCGACCGTATGCGCAGCGATCTTGGCGACTATCAGGCGGAGCAGCGGATGATCGATCTGATGGAGAATGCGCCTGCGCGCAACGGCCTTGACCAGGCACAATATGCCGACATGAAAATGTGGCTCCCGGGTGATATATTGACCAAGGTGGACCGCACCAGCATGGCGGTTGGTCTCGAAGCGCGAGAGCCTTTGCTCGACTATCGGCTGATGGAGTTTGCGGCAAAGCTGCCGACCAGTTTGCGGGTGCGGCGGGGACAGGGCAAATATCTGCTGAAAAAATCGATGGAACAATATCTTCCGGACGACATCCTCTATCGGCCCAAGATGGGTTTCGTGACCCCGATCGCGCAATGGTTTCGCGGGCCCTTGGCTGATACCGCCCGGGACATTGCCAGCGGCGGCAATCTGGCGCACACCGGTTGGTTTGACAGCAAAGCGATGCGCAAGGCGGCGGAAGATCATATCGCCGGACGGTCGGACAACAGCCGGTTGCTGTGGCAGCTGCTGATGCTGGACAAGTGCCTGCCGCGGTTGTTTGGTATCTAATATTCCTGCGTAGGCAGGAATCCATCTCCAGCTATTGCGTTCGTAGACACCGGTCCGAGATGGGCCCCTGCCTTCGCAGGGGCACGGTCAATCCGGGTAAACAGCTTCAACAAAATAGAGGCCATCCGGCGGGGCGTTGAAGCCGAGGGCGTTGCGGTCTTTCGCTGCCAGCGCGTTTTTCAGATCGACTTTCGTCCATTTGCCGGTGCCGACCAGTTTCAGGCAGCCGACGATCGAGCGGACCTGGTGATGGAGGAACGAGCGGGCGGCAACCTCCACTTCGATTTCCTCGCCAAAGCGGCTGACCGATATGCTGTCGAGCGTCTTGATCGGGCTTTGCGCCTGGCAATGGGCCGAGCGGAAGGTGGTGAAATCATGCTGGCCAGTCAGTGCCTGCGCCGCATTGTGCATGGCCTCGGCGTCGAGCGTTTGGGCCACCTGCCAGCTTAGCCCGCGATCAAAGGTTAGCGGTGCCCGGCGGTTCGTGATCTTGTAGAGATAGCGCCTGCCTTCGCAGGCAAAGCGGGCGTGCCATTCGTCATCGACAATATCGCAGGCGAGTACCGCAACCGGGTTTGGGCGCAGTCCGGCATTGATGCCCTCGCGTAGCCGGAAGGGTGTCAGCTTGGTGTCCAGATCAAAATGCGCGCGCATCGCCAGTGCGTGGACACCTGCGTCGGTCCGGCCCGCTGCAAAAACCCGCACATCTTCGCCGGTGATCTTGTGGATCGCCTGTTCGACCGCCTGCTGCACGCTGGGACCGTGATCCTGATGCTGCCAGCCCATGAACGGGCGGCCATCATATTCCAGCGTGAGGGCAAAGCGGGTCATTGCAATATGGTTCCTCCCGGGATTTTGGTGCCGTTGAGAAAGGATTTCAGATCCATGGCCGGCTTGCCCGCTTTCTGTATGATTGTGGGCTGAATCGCTCCGGTGCCGCAACCGATGAGCAATTGGTCGTCCAATATACCGCCAGCCGATCCGGACGTATCGCGTATCTGGGCCTGGAGAATCCGGTAGCGGTCGCCCTGAAATTCGAAGAAGGCACCGGGCTGAGGATTGAAGGCTCTTATCTGGCGCTCGACCTGCTCGGCAGCCAGACTGAATTCCAGATGCGCTTCCTGTTTTTCGATTTTCTTGGCGTAGGTCGCCAGTTCATCATCTTGTGCTTCGGGTGCAAATTCCAAAGGGATCGCCAGATATTGCACCATCAGGTCAGCCCCCGTCGTCGCCAGTTCATCGGTCAGTTCGCCAGCGGTTTTACCGTCAATCGGCGTTGCTGCCTTGAGCAGCATCGGACCGGTGTCCAGCCCCGCCTCCATCTGCATGATGGTGATCCCCGTCTCCGTGTCACCGGCCAATATCGCGCGCTGCACCGGCGCCGCGCCGCGCCAACGAGGGAGCAGCGAGCCGTGGATATTCAGACAGCCCATTTTCGGCGCATCCAGAATTGCCTGCGGCAGGATCAGCCCATAAGCGGCGACAATTGCTGCATCGAGATTGAGGGCAGCAAAAGCCGTCTGATCTTCTTCGCCCTTCAGCGAAACCGGAGTGCGCACTTCCACGCCCAGTTCTTCGGCAACGCGCTGCACCGGCGAGGGCGACAGTTTCTTGCCGCGACCGGCACGACGCGGCGGCTGCGAATAGACGGCAACAATTTCATGCCCTGCTTCGTGCAAAACTCGCAGAGCCGGTACCGCGAAGTCGGGCGTACCCATGAAAGCAATGCGCAGAGATTTGATGCCGGCCGTCATAATCTATCTTTCTCAGGGTCACACGGGTCACACCCCCTAATCCGGAAAATCATTCCCCGGCCTCACGGTATCCCCCGTCACATATTTCTGCCTATTGCATCAAATATAGCATCTGTCCCTGACATGACCCGGACAATATCGATTCCGGTTCATGTAGGACAGGCATTTTATGCTTGGCAGGTTTGTGCGGCTGCTCCTAATGACTAAGCCATGGCATCGCAAGAGATCGAAAATCTGGTTCAGGCCCTCGCCAAGCTCCCCGGCCTTGGTCCGCGTTCGGCGCGGCGGGCGGTTCTGTATCTGATCAAGCGTCCCGAAACCGCGATGAAGCCGATATTGGCGGCGATGGAGCGCGTCGATCAGCATCTGGTGACCTGCGCGATTTGCGGCAATGTCGATACCCAGGACCCCTGCCAGATCTGCAGCGACCCCCGGCGCGATGACAAGGCGCTGTGCGTGGTCGAGGAAGTCTCCGATCTCTGGGCGCTGGACAAATCGCGGCTTTTTCCTGGAAAATTTCATGTGCTGGGCGGAAAATTGTCGGCGCTGGATGGCGTCCGTCCTGAGGATATCGGCATCGATACTTTGATCCGGCGGGTCGAGGCGGGCGGCATCGACGAAGTGGTGCTGGCGATGAACGCGACCTTGGAGGGCCAGACGACCGCCCATTATATAGCCGAGCGACTGGAAAATTATCCGGTAAGGCTGAGCCAGTTGTCACACGGAATCCCCGTCGGTGGCGAACTGGACTATCTGGATGAGGGCACATTGGCGCAGGCACTGCGGTCTCGAAGGCCGATAAATAGTGATTGACCCGATTTCGGGCCAAGGAGCGTTTGAGGCGGCCATAAACTTTCCTCAAAACCATTCAAAATGCCCGGAGATCAGCCAACGGCACCTATGACGCTACGTCATGCTGCTCTTATCATTTATTTTCTGGTTCGCGATGAGGCCCGTTACGAATGTTGGGACGCAAATTGCCTGCTCATTTGATCGGGAAAATGCCCGGCGAAGGCTGACAATAAAGCCACAGTTTGCAGAAAATGGCGCATTAAAGCGAGATTTGGCTGTCAAATGTGACGAACTAGGCTATCATTAATAAGTATAAAAAATAAGTTTTCAGGAGAGCATGTTATGAAACTAGCGTTGAATCTATCTGCGTGCGCATTCGCACTTGCAGCAATTGCCACCGCCCCGGTTTATGCACAGACGCAATCGGATGCCGCTGACCAAGTCAACAGCAATGATGAGGGCACTGTCGATAGCAATATCATCGTCGTGACCGCTCAGGGACGCTCCCAAGCCTTGTCCGATGTGCCGATCGCGGTGTCGGCTATCGGCGCGGAACAATTGCAGCAAAGCGGAACCAGCGACATCCGGGAACTCAATCAGCTTGCGCCTTCCTTGCTCGTGTCATCGACCGGCAATGAAGCCAACGGCTCTGCCCGTATTCGCGGTATCGGTACGGTCGGTGACAATCCCGGCCTGGAAAGCTCGGTGGCGGTGTTCATCGATGGCGTCTATCGTTCGCGCAGCGGCAATGCGCTCAGCGAACTGGGACCGATTGAACGGATCGAGGTTCTGCGTGGCCCACAGGGAACATTGGGTGGACGAAATTCTTCTGCCGGCATGATCAGCATCACCACTGCGGCGCCGGAATTTACATTTTCAGGCTATGGTGCCGCAACTTATGGCAATTTCGACCAGATCCGTCTGGAAGGGGGCTTAACCGGCCCGCTGAGCGAGACCATTGCGGCCCGCATTGACGGCGTCTATCTGAAGCGTGACGGTTTCTACACCGACGTGGTGAACGGTACGGACGTTAACAACAAGGACCGTTATCTGGTACGTGGCCAGCTGCTGTTCGAACCGAATGACGGTCTGACCGTCCGGGTGATCGGCGACTATTCCAAGAAGGACGAATCCTGCTGTGCAGCGACCTTCGTCCAGCCCGAATTTGCCCAGCGGGCACGGGTAAGTCCGGGGCTGAATCCATTCGCCCTGCCGCAGCCCGGCGCACCGGCGCTGACCAGCACGCAGAACCCGATCATTCCCATCCTGCTCGGACTGGGACAGAATCCCGCCGCGCTCAACCAGAGCACGTTCAACCGGAATATCTATGTCACGCCCGGTCGCAGCTACGCCGGCGAGACCGAGGATTTTGGCGCTTCGGTCGAGGTCAATGCCGAATTGGGCGAACTGAACTTCACCTCGATCACCGGCTATCGCGAATATTCCAACTTCCAGGCTTCCGACACCGACTATACGCAGGTGGATATCCTCTATCGCGCACCGAATGAAAATGCCGGTTCCCGCGAATTCAAAACCTTCACCCAGGAATTGCGCCTGCAGGGTTCGGCTTTCGATGACAAGCTGGACTGGCTGATCGGCGGTTTCTACGCCAATGAAAAGCTGGAAACCCGGGACAACCTGCGCTTTGGTTCGCAATATGGCGCTTTTGCTCCCTGCCGGATCGTCAATGCGGTCAACCCGGCGCTTGCCTCGCCGACCAGCACCGGCTGTCTGAGCGCTGGCGGCCGGGCTGTCTTGCAGGCCGCCAATGGCGGCGCCGGGGCCTTTGGTGCCGCTACCCCGCTGATCTTTGCCGGTCTGGACAATCTGGCCACGATCAACGACCGCGGTACCGTGCTCGACGTTTATAACCAGAAAAGCGAAAATTTCGCTTTCTTCACGCATAATATTTTCCACATCACCGATCGGCTCGATCTTACGCTCGGGTTGCGCTACACGAACGAAACCAAGGATTTCAACGCCGCGTTCAACAACGACAATACGATGTGTCCGGTGCAACGCGCCTTGTTAACGCCCCTGCTCGGCGGGCCGCTGGCCGGACTAGCAGGCGGCCTGATCGGCCTGTCCTGTCAGGGTAATTCCACCTCCGAACTTGCTGGCGTGACCTTGAGTGACAGCCGGAGCGAGAATGAATTTACCGGCACGGCCATCCTGTCTTTCCGTCCAACCGACGATCTGATGCTCTATGGCAGCTATTCGCGTGGCTACAAGGCAGGCGGTTTCAACCTGGACCGTTCTGCATTGACAACCTCAACCTTGGTCAATCCGGCCTTGGCGGGCAATACCGCCAATCTCCAGTTCGACCAGGAAACGGTGGATGCATTCGAAATCGGCGCAAAATACTCCAGCCGGGAATTTTCGCTGAGCGTTGCTGCTTTCCGTCAGCAGTTTGACAATTTCCAGCTCAATACGTTCAACGGTTCCGTCTTCCTTGTTCAGAATATCAACGCGTGTAGCGATGATCTGGGCGGTTTGGACAGAGACGCTGAAGCCAATGGGATTCCAACGGGCGCTTGTAGTGCGGATAATGTCAAATATGGCGTTGTCGCACAGGGCGTCGAACTGGAAGCGTCGATCAACCCCATCAGAGATGTCAATGTCACCATGGGTTTGACCTATACCGATACAAGTTATGAAAAAGACCTCGTCGGCCGTGATGATGGGAGCCGACTTGACCCAGCGCTGCGTCTACTGCCAGGCGACAATCTGTCCAACGCGCCCGAAGTCACCGCTACGGCATCTCTGTCCTACACGCCGCCACTCGGAAATACCGGTCTGACCGGTCTGTTCTATGTCAATGCCCGGACGACCAGTGACTATAACACCGGTTCGGATCTGCTTTTTGGCAAGGAGCAGGACGGGTTTACACTGGTCAATGCGCGGATTGGTGTCCGGGGTCCGGACGACATGTGGGCGATCGAAGGCTGGGCGCAGAATCTGTTCGATGTTGATTATACCCAGGTTGCGTTCAACACGCCCTTCGTCGCATCGCAGCAGACCTATTCGGCGTTCCTGGCAGAGCCAAGAACCTATGGTATCACGGTGCGTGGCCGCTTCTAGAGCCAGCCACGGATAGCAATTACAAGCAAGGCGTGCGGTCCCGGATGGATCGCACGCCTTTTTCTTTGCCCGGACATCGGCGCTCGTAGCTTGACGAATCCCGGCACAATCCCTAAATTTGACCCATGGCTATATTACCGATCCTAGAGGTGCCTGATCCGCGCCTGAAAACTGTTTCCGAACCCGTGACGGCGTTTGACGACGAATTGAAGACGCTGATCAAGGACATGTTCGAAACCATGTATGACGCGCCGGGCATCGGTCTGGCGGCTATTCAGGTTGGCGTGCCCAAGCGGGTGCTCGTTATCGATCTGCAGGAACCGGCGGCGCACGAGCATGAACATGGCGAACATTGCGACCATGATCATGGCGTGATCAACGATCCGCGCGTGTTCATTAATCCCGAGATACTGGATCCGTCCGAGGACCTGAACCTGTACAGCGAAGGCTGTCTGTCGGTGCCCGACCAATATGCCGAGGTCGAGCGCCCCGCCGCGATTACCGCGCGCTGGCAGGATGAGGACGGCAAGCAATATGAAGAGCAGATCGAAGGCTTGCTGGCGACCTGCCTGCAGCACGAGATGGACCATCTCGAGGGGATATTGTTCATCGACCATCTGTCGCGGCTGAAGCGGCAAATGGTGCTGAAGAAGCTTGCGAAATTGCGCAAGGAGCATGGGATCGCGGCTTAATCATCCATCGCTATTGTGGTTTGTTGGGAAAAGGTATATACCCTGTTTGTTCTCAAGCAGAGGAGGTGCCTTACGATCGCGCGATATTCAACAAAACTAAGTTAGCTTGGGATCGAGTGCTAGATTGATGGGCCTCTTTTGACTGACAGCGTTTGCCCTCTGATAATAGCGATAATAAATAGAGCAGCGCGCCAATAGGTCATACGTCGAAATTTTTCCGCGTATCGACTCCCAAAAATATAATAGTCCAGCCGCGAGGAAACTTCACCATGTGTAATGGAGATGTGGAACTGCGTGTCTTGGATGATCAATGGTATTGGTTTCATACTGATCCCAACGGTCGTGATCTTTGTCAATCTCGCCGGGGCTTTAAGTCTCGCGGTGTGGCTTTGGACGATTATGACAACTGCAAAGCTGATTATTTGGCTCAATTGCGTTGTCGGACCATTGGTTAGCAATTCGCGTTGGTGAGCAGCGATCTGCTGCTCACCCCACGCATTGGAAATTTATTATGGATACCATTATCGTCACCATTGCTATCGTCATTACTCTTCTGGGCGGTCTTACGCTCGGTTGGTATATTGGCAGCAAGCCGACCAAGGATGCGGTCCAATCGGCCAAGGATGCCGCTCAGGCGACCGATGCGTTGCGCATCACCCTCGATGGCGTGCGCGACGAGCGCGATGCGGCGAAGACGGAACTGGCGGCGCTGCAGGCGGACGCTCGCAATCACGAAAAACAGATGCAGCAATTGCTGGAAGCGAAAGAGGCGTTGTCGTCGCAATTTTCCGAAATCGGCGCCAAAATGCTGGAAACGGCGCAGCGGCAGTTTCTCGAGCGGGCCGACCAGCGCTTTGACCAGGCCAATGAGAAAGGCGGCGAGAAAATCGCCAAATTGCTGCAGCCGGTGCACGAACGGCTTGCTACCTACGAGGCCTCGATCAACAAGATCGAGAAGGAACGGACCGAATCTTACGCAGGGATCACCGCTACCATCGAACAGGTCAGGCAGGGGCAGGACAGGGTGCAGCAGGAAGCGGCGCGGCTCGTCAATTCTCTGCGCAACGCGCCGAAATCGCGCGGCCGCTGGGGCGAGCAGCAGCTGAAAAATGTGCTCGAAAGCTGCGGGCTGTCCGAACATACCGATTTTGTCACCGAACAGAGCATCGACACCGACGAGGGCCGTTTGCGGCCCGATGCGGTGATCAATGTGCCGGGCGGGCGCAAGCTGGTGATCGACGCCAAGGTCTCGCTCAACGACTATCAGGATGCGTTCGAGGCAGAAGACGAAGCTGCGCGCAGCTTTGCCATGGCGCGCCACTGCAATTCAATGAAGGCGCATATCGATGGGCTGTCGAAGAAAGCCTATTGGGACCAGTTCGAGGATGCACCGGACTATGTGATCATGTTTGTTCCCGGCGAGCATTTTCTGGCGGCGGCGCTGGAGCATGAGCCGACCTTGTGGGACCATGCGTTTGAAAAGAAAGTGCTGCTCGCAACGCCGACCAATCTGGTCGCGATCGCGCGAACCGTTGCCGGTGTCTGGCGTCAGGAAAAAATGGCGGCGGAAGCCAAGCAGATCGGGCAGCTGGGCAAGGAAATGTACGACCGGCTCGCGGTCGCTGGCGAACATCTCAAGCGCATGGGGTCAGGGCTTGGCAGCGCGGTCGGTAACTATAATAAATTTGTTGGCAGCTTTGAGCGCAATATCATGGCGACCGGACGCAAGTTTGCCGAGCTGCAGATTGAAACCGGCAAGAAAGAACTCGAGCCCGTGCCCGAAATCGAGGCGCTGCCCCGCTATAGTGACGCTGTGACCGAAAAGCTGATCGAAGATGATCGGGAGATCAGCGACCGGGCAGCAGAATAGTCGCTAGGCCGGCCCGTCCGGCCCTTCAGTAAAGCTGCCGCCGCAACCGTTTAAAACGCCACTGTCGCTCGCTTCGACCTTGACCGTATCGGCATAGGTACGATCGCTCATGCCATCGTTACATTCTTCACCGCTGGTGATGTAGACGTTGATATTATCGGTGCCGGAAAAGCCTCTGAGCTCCCATCCGCCATCGGTTTTCTTTGTCCGGTCAATCGGCAGTGTGAAATCCTTGCCATTCTGGGAAGTGAAGGCGATTTTCTCGTCCTTGATCTCGACGAGCCAGCCAGGTTCGGTGCCGAGTGCTGAATAGTCGCCCAGTTTTTCCTCGGCGACCGGTTTCTCGGCCGGTGCCCCACAGGCGGTGAGCGCCAGTGCGGCAAGCGATGACAATATTATTGTTGTTTTCATGATTTTCCCCTCCACGATCAAGTTAACATGAGGAGGCAGGAACGCCAAACTATCTCTGGCGATTCTGGTTCAGCAGTTCATAGGCCATGACCGAGGCCGCCACGGCGGCGTTGAGACTGTCGGCCTTGCCCATCATCGGCATCTTGACCAGCGTATCGCAGGCCGCTTCATAGTCCTCCGGCAACCCTTGTGCTTCGTTGCCGATCAGCAGGAAGGTCGGAGCCTTGTAGCGGACCGCCTGATAGTCCGTGTCGGTGTTGAGGCTGGTACCGATCAGCTCGCCCGGACCGCTGCGCAGCCAGGTCAGAAATTCCGGCCAGCGAGTCTGGACGATCTGCTGGGTGAAGATCGCGCCCATGCTGGCGCGCACCGCTTCGACGGAAAAGGGATCGACACAATCGTCTATCAGGATCAGGCCGCCGGCGCCAACCGCGTCGCCGGTGCGCAAGATCGTGCCGAGATTGCCGGGGTCGCGGAGGGCTTGTGCGACGAGCCAGATATTGGCCTCCGAGCGCTCCAGCTCGTCCAAGGGGACCGGATGGTCGGGGTAGATGCCGATGATCGACTGCGGGTTGGATTTGCCGGAGAGCTTGGCGATGATCGCTTCGCTGGTTTCGATGACATCGCCACCGGCAGCGACCGTTGCATCCTCGATTTTCTGCGCCAGCGGATGGAGCTCTGTATCTTCGACTACGACCAGTATTTTGGGGGTTCGGCCGCTGTCCAGCGCCTCGGTCAAGATCCGCAGACCTTCGGCCAGAAACAGCCCCTCGCGTTTGCGGTGCTTTTTCTCGCGCAGGCTTCTCAGCCGCTTGATTGTCGGATTGGAAAAGCCGGTAATCTGATGGCGCATGGGGTCAGTCTTCGCCGAAGCCGTCGACGACCAGTCCCGTCAGTTTTTCCAGCGCGGTCTCGGCCTGATCGCCGGAGACGATAATCTCGATACTGTCGCCCTTGGCGGCGCCCAGCATCATCAGCCCCATGATCGATGTGCCGGTGACCTCGCTGCCATCTTTCGCCACCCTTACGTCAAGGTGGTCGGGCAATTTGCTGACATAGGTCACAAATTTCGCGCTCGCCCGCGCATGCAGGCCCCGGCTGTTGGTGATCTCGACGGTTTTGCGAAGCTCGCTCATGCGTCGCTGCCCAGGATTTCTGACGCGACGCTGATATATTTCTGACCCGCTTCTTTGGCGGCGGCAATCGCGGATACCACATCCATCGACTTGCGCGCGCCGTCGAGGCGAATCAGCATCGGCAGATTGACACCGGCGATGACTTCGACCTTGCCCTTTTCCATCAGAGAAATGGCGAGATTCGAGGGCGTGCCGCCAAACAGGTCGGTCAGGATGATGACGCCATCGCCCGAATCCACCTTGGCGATGCAATCGGCAATTTCCCGGCGGCGGACTTCCATATCATCACGCGCACCAATGCCGATCGCGGCGATCGCCTTTTGCGCGCCGACGACATGCTCCATGGCAATGACAAACTCGGTTGCCAGATGCCCGTGTGTCACGAGAACCAATCCAATCATGCCGATTAAATTCCCTTGTTCCCGTTTAATTTCTGCATAGATTCCAGCGCTTCCATTGGCCTTGAAGCCAAGTTGCGATGCAGGACATTGGGGGAAAATCCGCTGGCACGCAAGTCTTTGCTCAGACGCTCGGCCACATGTACCGATCTGTGACGTCCGCCGGTGCAGCCGATACCTATGTTCACATAGGCCTTGCCAGCGTCCTGATAGCGCGGAAGCAGGAATTTGAGCATGTCGAGAATCTTTTCCATCGCCTCGGGATAGGAGGGATCCTCGGCGATATACGCGGCCACTTCCGGGTCGAGACCGGTCTTTAGTTTGAGCTCCGCATCCCAGAACGGATTGGCCAGAAAACGGACATCAAACAGCAGGTCAATGTTGTTGGGAATGCCGCGAGAAAAGCCGAAGCTGGTGAGCGTGATCGTCGTAACCGCATCCTTGTTAAGGGTGAACTGTTCGCGAATTTGCCGCTGCAGGTCGTTGGCCGTCAGATCGGTGGTGTCGATCACGTGATCGGCCCAGCGCCTGAACGGGGCCAGCATGGTCCGCTCGAGCGCTATGCCCTGTTTCGCCGGCCGATCGAGCGCCAGCGGATGTGGTCGTCGGGTTTCGCCATAGCGCCGTTCCAGTTCGCCACCCGCGCAATCCAGATAAAGCGTCGAGATCAGATAATCCTGTTTCTTTTGCAGGCGCTTGACGCTTTTGATCAACTTGTCCGGATCGAATCCCCTGGTCCGGCTATCGAAGCCAATCGCAAGCGGCGGATCACTGTCACCCCGGGAACTGGACGGTGGTGTTTTGAGCAATCGTTCCACCAGACGAAACGGAAAATTGTCGATGGTTTCCCAACCGAT
>PFJE01000041.1 GCA_002783865.1 Sphingomonadales bacterium CG_4_10_14_3_um_filter_58_15 | reverse complement strand
GTGTCGCCATCGGAGACATTGTATGCATTGGTCATCCGCGGATTGGCGCGACTGTCGGCAAAGGTGAGATAGCCCGGCTCCTCGGCATCCGCGTCATAATAGCGCGCGATCGCGCCGAGCTTGACATCCTCGCCTAGTGTCAGCCCCCATTTGCCGGAAAGGCTGAACCGATGGGTATCGCCATGGTCGCGGTAGCCATCGCTGGAGCGATAGGCGATCTGGTAATTCTGGCTGAGATTGCCACGCTCGAGACCGGCGACCAGCTGGCCTTCATATGTATTATAGCTGCCCACAGAGGCACGCGCATCGACAAACGTGCCGCCCGAGCGGGTCAGGATATTGGCGCTGCCGGCAATCGCATGCAGGCCATAGCGGGGATCGGAGGTGCCGCGGACCACCTCGATACCGGCGATGTTGAGCGGGAATATCATATCGATATAGGGCATGTTGCCGTCATTGCTGTTCGAGGGAATGCCGTCGATCAGCAGCTTGACCGCATTGATATTGCCTTCTCCATTGAAACCGCGCATCGAGAATTTACCGCTGGTGGTGCCCTGGTTGAAGTCGGTCAGCAAGATGCCCGGCATCTGGCCGATCAGCTCGTAGATATTGTCGACATCGGCGTCCTGTGCGACGTCGCCGCCGAGACGGTCGACCGAGGTCAGGACATTGTCGGTGCTGCCGGCCATTCCTCTGGCGGTGACGACAATCTCTCCGACCGAGAAGCTGGTGTCGGGTTTCTTGGGGTTGGCCTGTTCGCCGGTGGTCGGCGCCTCGCTGGCAAGCTCTTCGGCGAAAACGGCAGGCGAATGGGCGACGAACAATGTTCCTGCGGCAAGCGCAAGCATGGAAGTCTTCATGATTGGAATCCGATTCTGATTGAATATGTAAATGCGGCTTGAACGCAGCAGGATCGGGTTGGAGTTCAGGCGCGAAGCGATGCGGATCTTGCCGATCCGACGCCAATTTTGCGCGATAGTCTTAAACCAATGGCTGCGTCAGGCAGCCAGCGGTGGGCCCCTCGACGGTGGCCGCAAGCGCGGTGTCTCGCGACCCTCGGATGCGGTTAGCGGCGCAAATCCGAGCGCCAGCACAAAGGCAATGGCCGACGCCAATAGCGCCAAATCCGCGCCGCCGATCAGACCCATCGTCAGGGCGGTGTAGGGACATTTGCTGTTGGCCGGGTCATGCTCCGCGCCCGCCTTGTCCTTCATCGGAATTGAAATCTGCTTTGTGAGCTGTTCGCCGGTTGAATCGGCGCAAATAATCACCGTGAGAACCATATTGTCGGTCGACACCATATAGCCGGCCGGAACCAGCAGCTTGAACAGCAGTGTTGCCGCGAGCAGCAGGGCTGCCAGCGTGCCGTTCCGGCGGATCATGGCGCGGATAGAATCCATCGGCGCCTGTTAATTGTTCCGATGACGCTTGTCATTAGCGAAAGAACCAGCCGATACGGATCCGCCGCATATAATGTTTCGATTCTGGGATGACGGAAAAGCAAAAAAATTAACCATTTCTATTAGCCTTTTGTTCCATAGCAGGACAGATTGGGCGCCGACGCCCGGGGATTGGTCGCCTGCCAACTGGACTCGGGCGCTGATATCCGGCATTTTGATTGCCCGTTTAAGCAATGGCCATGGGTCGAGCAGGGACTGAGGATAGCGAATGAAAAGCGGCAGCAAGATATTGACCGGAGCAGCGGCGACCGCGATTTTGGCGCTGGTCGGCCATGTGGCGACCGGCGAAACATTCATCGCCGGGCTTGAGCAGCAGGCGCAGACCGAATTGGCCGCGCGGGGCCTCACAGCAGCGGATGTGAGCTTTGATCGCTCGCCGCTGTCGCGAAACGCCGTCCTGCATGGCGATCTGCCCGACAGCGCGAAACAGGAAGCAATGAGTTTAGTCGTCGCCATCCCGGGCGTCTCCAGCGTGAGCTGGAAAGGCGAGGAAGCGATTGAAGCAGCCAAGGCCGATGGCGACTCAGCACCGGCATCAACGGCTGCCGATCCTGATGGAGTCACCAAATGCCAGACCGATGTCGATAAAATCGTCAAGGCAAAGAAAATCAGCTTCCGATCCGGCAGCGCTTATCTTTCACTGGAAACCAGACAGATTCTGGACGAAATTGCGAAAGCCTTGAAGGGCTGTGATGGACTGTCGGTCCGGGTCGAAGGGCATACCGATGACAATGGTAATAGCGCCGTCAACCGCGAGATGTCGCAAGAGCGCGCCGACCGCATCAAGGCTGCACTAATCGAGCGCGGCATTGCGGAAACACAAATTACAGCAACCGGTTACGGTTCGACCCGGCCTCTGGCCAAGGGTTCGGACGCGGCTGCCGATGCGCAGAATCGCCGCATTGAATTCCGCATCGGATCGGCCGAAGGTTCGGCGAAAAATGATACCAAAGCGCCACAGGGAAACTGATCGATGCCACTTTTACTTGAAAATCTGTTGCTCCTGCTGGCTACTTTTGCAATTGGCCTCGCTATTGGCTGGCTCATCTGGGGTCGCGGCAACGATGACCTTTAACCGGTCATGGCAAGCAACAGGATTCAGAACGGGGTTTTGAGATAATGATTACGCTGATTACGGCCAATTGGCTGTTTTATATAATCGCATTGCTGATTGGTATCATCACGGCTTTTTCAGTGTGGGCTGCAACCGGCCGCGAAGCGTCCGAGGTCGACAGTTTTTCTGCCGATGATGGCCTGCTGGAAAAAGCAGGCGAACCGGTTCGGCCAGCCGAGACACAGCCTGAACCAGCCAAGCCCGCGCCGGCAGTTGTCGCCGAACCAGCGCCAAAGCCTGCGCCGAAAGCAGTGGTTGCCCCGGCGACCCCTGCACCCAAAGAAGAACCAGCGCCAGCGGCGCCCGCCGCAACCGGCAAGCCGCAAATCCCGGCAGCGGTCGGCGAACCAGACAATCTGCGCCTTATCAAGGGTGTCGGACCGAAGCTTAATACGCTGCTGATCAGTCTGGGCGTGACCCGCTTTGACCAGATTGCCGAGTGGAAAGAGGCTGAAATCAACGAGGTCGACCAATATCTCGATACGTTCAGCGGACGGATCACCCGGGATGCCTGGATCGATCAGGCCAAGTTTCTGGCCAAGGATGATATCGCCGGATTCGAGAAGAAATACGGCAAGCTTTAGGCCCCGCCGAATCCCCTCAATCGATATCGGGGTTGCTGGCCCGTACGATCAGCTTGTCAATCTTGCGGCCATCCATATCGACAATCTCGAAGACCCAGTCCTGATCCTCGAAACTTTCGCCTTCTTCCGGCAGGTGGCGCAGTTGCGCCAGAGCGTGTCCGGCAACCGTCGCATAGTCGCGGTCTTCTGACAGC
Organism: Sphingomonadales bacterium CG_4_10_14_3_um_filter_58_15; assembly: GCA_002783865.1. Taxonomy (GTDB): domain Bacteria; phylum Pseudomonadota; class Alphaproteobacteria; order Sphingomonadales; family Sphingomonadaceae; genus Parasphingorhabdus. Next base: position 882 of record PFJE01000041.1, on the reverse strand, counting down.
CGCAGACCGAGCCGCTCGGCCAGCGCGTCAATCGCCATAGCACCGGAGACCAGAAAGCTGCCGTCCGCGCGCTCGATCAGGCTGCGCTGGGTCTTTTCATCCTGATCCGAGACAAATTCCCCGGCGATCGAACTGAGCAGGTCATTGGGCGTCACGATCCCCTCGAAATGCCCGTATTCATCGTGCACCAGGATCATCGGCACTTCGGTTTCCCGCAATATTTCCAGCACATCGAGTGCGTCGAGCTGGTCGGGCACCTTTTCCAGTGGACGCATCAGCTTGCGCAAATCGAGCTCGTCACCGCCGAGTTGTGCCGCGACAATATCACGGGCCTGAACGACGCCGCGAATTTCGTCGACGGAATGTTCGGCGACGGGAAAGCGGCTGTGCTGGGATTCCATCAGCAGCTTGTGAATATCCGCACGCGTCGCATCGATGTCGAGCCAATCGATCTCGGTGCGCGGCGTCATCACCTCGCGAATGGGGCGGTCGGCGAGACGCACGACCCCGGCCATCACCGCGCGCTCATGCTCCTCGATAACGCCGGAGCGCGTCGCATCGGCGAAGACCATCTGCAATTCCTCCGCCGTCACATGATTGACCTGCTCCCGCTTGATCCGCATCAGGCGGAAAATCAGCGCGCTGCTATTGTCCAGCAGCCAGACCAGCGGCGCGGAAATGCGGGCGAGCAATTCCATCGGCTGGGCCATGATCAGGGCTATGCGTTCGGCGGATCGCAGAGCGATCTGTTTTGGTACCAGTTCGCCAATCACCAGCGAGGCATAAGTGGTCAGGCCGATCACCAGCACAAAGCCGACGGTGCCCGACAGTTCCCGGCCCATGCCCAGCGCCTGCAGCCGCTCCGCTACCGGGCCGCCGAGG
>PFJE01000132.1 GCA_002783865.1 Sphingomonadales bacterium CG_4_10_14_3_um_filter_58_15 | reverse complement strand
TCAGGGACGATCAGCCTATACTTTCCGGCCAGATGCCCGGCCAGCGCTTCAAAATCGGCGCTGTTCCGGGTGAGGCCGTGCATCAGCAGCAGCGGCGGACCTTCCGCATCATAGATACGGGCATAGAGGTCCAGCCGGTCGTCTGCGCTGCGATAAAAATGATCGGCATATTGCATTACGCTTGCCTAGGTACCGATCAGAATTTCACCCCGGCTGTCACAAAGACCTGACGCGGATTGCCGTAAAATGCGGTCAGCGTGCCTTCGGGTCCAAGCGTCGGGATCGGCTGGCCGTTGGCGCCTGTAGCAATCACGCCGGTTTTCGCATCGGCGGCGACAAAGGTATAGCCCGATGTCTTGTAGCGCTTGTTGGTCAGATTCTTGCCATGCAGGCCTATGCTCCAGCGTTTGTCGGGCGCATTGTAGACCAGATTAGCATCCCAAAGGGCATAGCCCTTCTGGTCGATATAGGGATTGGCGATCTCGAACTGATTGACCTTGCTGCGATAGGACAGGGTGGTGCCGAAATACAGGTCCCCTTCTCCGACTGGCGTGGAATAGGCAAATGTTCCGCTGGCGGTCCATTCCGGCGTGTTCTGTACCGAACGGAATTGTGCGACATCGGTCGGCACCGGAAGACCGGTAGTAGGGTTGATGATATTGGTGATATATTGGTCATATTTTGCATCAATATAGCCGAGCGATCCGGACAGTGTCAGCCGGTCACCACTGGTGGCCAGGTCCTGCGCAAGCCGCGCATCGGCTTCAAATTCGAGACCCTTGAGGGTGGCCTTGCCGGCGTTGTTGATCACGCCGCAGAAGGAGGCAAAGCCGCCGACTTGGCAGGCCACAGAACCGGGGATCTGCACATCCTTATAGTCGGAATAGAAGCCGGCAAGCGCGACGTTGAGCGCGCCGTCAAGCAGGCTGCCCTTATAGCCGACTTCATAGCTGTCGACTGATTCCGGGCGGAAGCTGAGGAAGGCTGCGACTTCGGCATCGCTCGGCCCGCCAACGGCATTGCTGGTGGGCGCATTGATACCGACCCCGCGCGGATCAAACCCGCCGCCCTTGAAGCCCTGTGAAAAACTCGCATAGAGATTGTGATCGGACGTAGGCTTGAAGCTTACAGAAACCCGCGGTGTGAATTTCTTGAAATTCGCGCTGCCTTGAAAATTTGTGGCCGGTGCGCCCGCTGCAATGCCTGCACCGCCAAAGGTCGGCGAACCGCCACCGACGTAATTTTGCCGCAAGATGCTGGCCGTACGCTCGTCCCATGTATAACGGCCGCCAACCGAGAGGCTGAACTGGTCGGTGAAATCATAGGTGAAATCCGCGAACACGGCATAGGTTTCGGTATCGACATCGGCTTCTGTAAAGGCGGTCAGCCCAGGCACCGTGGTGAACAGACGGACATCGAACAAGGTATCCGCCTTGGCATCCAGATAGTAGAAACCGACCAAACCGTTGAGCTTGTCGCCTTCATAGAGCAGCTGGAATTCCTGACTGATCTGTTCGTTCAGATATAGGCCGGGTACGTCGAGATCGACCGCTGGCAACGCATCAAAATCAATCGGCGTGGCGGTGTTGTCCTTGCGCCAGGCGCTGATCGAGCGGAAGGTAACGGTATCGCTGAGATTGGCTGTGATATTCATCGCCAGACCATAAGCCTCGATATCCTGGACCGGATCATTGAGTCCGCCGCGCGTGTCGAACACATTGTCGAGCACCGGTGCACCTGAACGGGCGCCCGGGATCAGCCGGTGGCCGCCGCGTGGATTGCTTTCGTCCTTGGTATAATCGCCGGAGATCCGGACCAGCACGGGCTCGCCATAGCCGCCAAATTCAAGCGTGCCGCGACCAGCCCAGATGTCCTTGTTGTAATTTTCCAGGCCATTGGTCAGATTGTCGCCGAATCCGCCACGCGATAGCCGCGCGCCCGATGCGCCGATGCGGACAATGTCGGAAATCGGCATGCTGGCGGTGACCACGGCTTCCGCCTGGTCATAGGTTCCGTAAGTGGCACGCACCTTGAGCGATGGCTCTTGCGGCAGCGACTTGGTTACATATTTGACGGCACCGCCGATGGTGTTGCGCCCATAAAGCGTGCCCTGTGGACCGCGCAATACTTCGATCCGTTCGACATCATAGATATCGAGAACGGCGGCTTGTGGCCGGTTGAGATACACATCATCAAGATAAATGCCGACGCCCTGCTCAAATCCGGAAACCGGATCTTGCTGACCGATGCCGCGAATGAAGGCGGAGAGGGTCGAGTTTGTGCCGCGAGACGCTTCCAATGTGGTGTTGGGCGTGGTCTGACCGATATCGGTAATATCGATCGCGCCCTGCTGCGCCAGTTTTTCGGACGAGAAAGAGGTGATCGCAATCGGAACATCGATCTGCCGTTCTTCGCGGCGCCGGGCGGTGACGACAATGAATCCATCCTCGGAGGCTTGATCCGCCGACTCGCTGGCCTGGGCGTGGAGAGTGGCAGGAGCGATCAATCCGCCGGCGAGTCCGGTGATGATGGCTGCATAGCTAACGGTGTGCTGAAATTTCATGAAAGCATCCTCCTTGAATTTGTGCCTGGCATTTCCAGGTCGTGGAGGGCGCTATATTGAAACATGAATCAAATTTCAACTTAGAAATTTGCTTATCCGGTTAAATGCGGTTAGCCGTGACATTATGGCCACTGAATATACCGAACATACCGACTCCAACGGCAAGCAACCGCGCACGGCGCGGGGCCAGCGGACGAAACGCAAACTGCTGGATGCGGCAGCGCTGGAATTTGGCGAGAAGGGCTTTCATGAAGCCTCGATCACGGGCATTACCCAGCGCGCGGGAACCGCGCTCGGCAGTTTCTACACCTATTTCGACTCGAAGGACGAGCTGTTCGGGGCGCTGGTCAAGGACATGAGCGCCCGGGTGAAGAGCCATGCCGCGAGCGCGATGACCGAGTGGCAGGACGCGCTGGAGCGAGAAAAGCTGGCGCTCGAAGCGTTCATGAACTTCGCCCGCGAGCACAAGGAGATCTACCGGATCATCGACGAATCGGAATTTGTCGATCCGGACAGCTATCGCTCGCATTATGAAGAGACCGCCAAACGCATCCACGAGCGATTGCAGGAAGGCAGTGCCGCCGGCGATTTCCGTGGCCCGCTGGAAGAGGCCCATGCATGGGCGATCATGGGCATGAACGTGTTCCTCGGCATGCGTTACGGCATCTGGTCAGAGGAAAAATCCGCGGTCGAGATTGCCGAGATCGCCAATGGCATTTTGGCGAACGGGATCGTCGCGGATAGCAGCAACAAGGCCTGATCTCCGGCGGTGATGATCTTCGGCCATCGTCCTTCGAATGTGAAAATTTGCCGTTCGTTTTCGACACGGAAACCCGATGTACTGCGCGCATGCCGCGACACTTTGAGGCGGATCGTTCCTGCCTGAAGCGCCGTCGGCGACCACGCATTGATTGTCTTGTCAGCAGCTTGGCATCATTTAACCGAAACCCGGTTGCCACATTATCCGCTTGGCGAGCAGCAGATGCGGTTGATCGGGGTCGACCTGTGAACGATAGTCGAGGATCAGCTGCACCTCACCTTTCGCAGTGACCAGCTCCTGGCAGGACATCAGGCGGCAGCCGTAACGGGTCTGGATTTTGATCCCCATACGCCACCGCCAATGGAGCGTGAGCAGTTGGCTTATCATCGCCCGCAGCTGCGTTTTCCCTGTTGTGACCTGCCTCCGGTCGTTTGGCGTCTGGGTCGTGTACGGCAGCTTTGTGTCAATCAGGATGACATGCGCCAGCGGCGGCAGCGCCGGTTCGATCGCCCGCAGCTTTTCCACCGACCAATCGCCATCGCCGAACAGGCACAGATCGCAGCGCATCGCATCGATGATCTCGAATTTGGAAAATCGCTTCACCAATGGCTGAAATCCTGCCCCAATCTCAATGGTGATCAGTGGCTGTGCGCCACGGTTCGGTCATGCTGTCGCCTGATAGCAAAGGCTCAGACCGGATATGCAGAACAGCAGCATGGCATAGACTGGCACCAGCAACGAGCTTCTTTGCTGGTTCGTCACGGCAAATTGCCACAACGGCGTATTGTCAAAATGCTCGTCCAGATCGGCTTCTTCGATGGAGCGTGAAGATCGCCCTGCGGTGGACATATTGCTGTGCCCGCCAGTTGATCGCGCCTCAGCAGCCGACTTTTGTTGCACATCATAATTGTCGGTATTCCGATTCATTGGTCTGTCCCTCTCTGATAAATGGAGAGGGACGTTGAACAGATGGCCATGGAAACGAGCGTGGTTTCAAGCGTGTGAATTTCACGCAGCAAGCGTTGAAATGACAGACTCGGGATTGGAAATGTCGCGTGGCGCGCGCCTCAGTCCCTCAGAAAGCGTTGGACAGCGTCCAGAAATTCCAGCGATGCCGGCTCATGTCCGAGCAGCAGGTGATTTTCGCTGTTGATCCCGGTGAACTGGGCGTTGGGGATTTGTGCCGCCAAAGCTTGGCCGGTGGCAACTGGAATCCGCATGTCGTTGCGGCTGTGCACAACCAAGGTCGGTGCCTTCACATCTTTCAGCCGGTCGCGCACATCGATATCGGCAAAGGCCTCGAGAAAGCGAACGGCATTTTCCGACGATGTCGTGAGACGCTGGAACTCGTCGAACCAGGCCAGCTCCTCGGCGGTTGCGGTCGGCATGAAGGTGCGGGAAAACAAATGCCGATAGGATGGATTCTCCCGCCCCCAGCCGGTTTCGGTCAGCACCATGATCGCCTCGCGCTCGCGCGCTTCTTCGGCGGTGGCCATGTGCCGCCAGCCGGCAGGATAGCCGCCAAACAGGATCAGGTGCGAGACGCGGTCAGGATGGCGCGCGGCATATTCGATCGAGACCGCTGCTCCCTGGCTGATTCCGAGCAGCGGAAAGCGGTCCAGTCCCGCCGCATCGACCACGGTTTCCAGATCGGTAACAAAGCTTTCAAAGCTGATATCGGGCACGTCCCAGTCGGATAGGCCGCATCCGCGTTCATCATAGCGGATGAAATGGAACGATTGTGCCAGCGCGCGGAACAGGGGACTCCAGATCGGGGCCTCCCAGTCCAGCTCGAGATGCGACAGCCAATTGGCTGCCTTGACCAGCGGCGGGGAGGCCGGATCGCCGACCGAAGCCCAGGCGAGCGAAATATTGTCTTTCGCCTGGACGAACCGGATCGACTGGCTTTGCGGCAATTGAATGTCGTCGACCGGGCGGTCTGCCGGTTTTGATTTCTCTTGTGGCTTTATGTCATCCGCCCAGACCGGTGGCTCGAGCTCCGCCTCGCGAAACGACTGTTCCAGTTCGCGGGCGAGGTTATTGGCTTCGTGTTCCAGCCCAAGCCGACGCCGGGCGAGGACGGCCTGTTGCGCCGCCGCCGGATCGAAGGGCGCGTTGGCCAGCCAGCGCTCGGACCATTTCTCGGAATCGACCGGGCTAAGCTCTGGCGAAAGCGCAAGCCGGCGGGACAGCGTGATCCGCAACCGCGTCAGCTCGTTGCGCTGCTGTTCGAGCCATGCCGTGTAGCCCGGCTGGTTGGGCAATTCGCAATCTTCCAGCAGCATCTGGTTCGACTGTTCCCAGGCCGCTTCGATCGACACAATATTGGGGCGTTTCCGTTCATTTTCGACGAGGTTGCGAAAGGCGCGAAAATCGACCTCGATCGCGTCAACATCGATGCTGACCCGTTCGCGGTCAGCCAGCAGCTGCGTCTCTTCACCCGTTTTCACGATCGGCCGCAGTTTGCTGAGCGACCAGCGCAAGGCGCCACGCGGATCATCGGGAATGTCCCAGAACAGCTCGCATAGGCGGTCGCGCCGCTGCGGCGTTGCGGTGAGCACCAGATAGGCGAGCAACGCACGCGTCTTGCGCGACGCCGGCAAGGCCACGGGTTTGTCGCCATGTAAAACCTGGAGGGTGCCGAAGGTATTGATCGAGAGCATGGTTCGGCAAACCTTCCTGAGAATACCAGCGCAATGCTATGATCATAACGGAATAGCGGGCCTTGGCATAGCGGCTTCATCAGGCAGCACTGGCCACGCGTTTTTTTGGAGCCGCATTGCGCTTGTCGAGCGCTTCAGAGCGCAGCAACGCGACAATGTCGTACCGTTTCTCCCGTTTGGCATCGTCGAGCGGCGTGTTCCCCCAGCGATCCCGCGGCTCCAGATCGCATCCTGCGCCGATCAGCAGCCGCGCCGCTTCGACCTGGCCTTCGCAGGCGGCGAGGTGAAGCGCCGTCCGGCCGTCATAATCGCTGCGCGAGATGTCGGCGCCGGTGGCGATCAGCCGGCGCAGTTCGCTGAGATCGCCGCTCGCCGCCGCCGCGCAAAGATAGCCAGAGGCATCGGCGGTGCGCACAACCTCGCTGACCGTGGGGTTGATCAGGGAATGGTCCTCGACCATGTTGGCGTAGCTGTGAAAGGCAAATTTCTTGACCAGCTTTTGCGAGAAGCTGACCCCGCGCACGGAATTGCCGCAGCGGTCGAGCCGGGGACTCCAGATCGCGATGCCGCAAACACCCGGCACCACCAGCATCAATGCCCCCGAAACCCCGGATTTGGCCGGGATGCCGACGGTGAAGGCATATTCGCCGGAAAAATCATACATCCCGCACGAATACATCAGTGAAAGACAGTCCTTCACCGTCTCCGACCGCAGAACCCGCTGATTGGTCACCGGACAAATTCCGCCATTGGCCAGCGTCGCCGCGATTACCGCCATCTGGCGGACATCGACCGTCATCGAACAACATTGGAAATAGAAATCCAGTGTTTCGGCCAGATTGGTATTGGCCGGAAAGGCGTTATTTTCCCGCATGAAATAGGCCAGCGCGAAATTGCGATCGGCGGTCGCTTTTTCCGAAAGATAGACGGCATTGTCAAACGCCGGTCTGCGGCCGCCAGCCAGTTGCTGCCATTTGTCCATGATGAAATCAAACCGGTCGGCGAGCGGCGTCTGCGGGTTGATCAGCGAGGAACACATGATCGCGCCTGCGTTGATCATCGGATTGTGCGGTAGCCCTTGCGGGTTCAGCATCAACTCGTTGAACGACCGGCCCGATGGTTCGCGCCCGACATGATGGTGCACCGTGTCCCGGTCGGCGAGATCGCGGGCCACCGCATAATTGATCGGCTTGCAGGTGGACTGCACGCAATAATGATCCTGATCGTCGCCGAGCGAGAGCTGCTGCCCGCTGATCGTACAGAGGCCAAGCGCATATTTTTCTTCGTCCACCCGCGCGAGTTGCGGAATATAGGAGGCGACTTGGCCGCTCCGTTCTTCCCGACATTCCTCGAACATGGCCCGGACATGCTCGCCAAAGCCCTGGAAATCGGGAATGACGAGCGCTCCGGAAAGCGCGCGCTGGACCATCGACATTTCGTCCGGCGCTATCTTCCCGGCAAAGCTTTCTGCGGTGAGAACTTCATCGGACGGCGCTTGGCGAAAGTTCAGCAAGGTCGACCGCAGACGCGGATCATCGTCCGGAAACCCGGCCTCCTTGAACCGTTCAACCACATCGCAGGCGCGCACCGGCGTGCCTGATTCCGAACCAAGCGAGCGATACAGGCGCGCGATCCAAGCCTGGCCGGGATCTGGTGAAGCAATCGGTTCGATCGCGGTCATTGCGCGGGCGCGGGCCACAGGACTATTGCCCGCTTTCGTTGGTACGGGCCGCATCCGAATAGACGGGCGCGTTATCGTTCGCGCATTCGCTACGCTTTGCGGCGAGCGCAACATGACGCGGTCCGCGGCTGGACAGGCGGCAATTGTGCTGGGCGCTCATCAGCGTCGCCGCTTGTTTGTCGGTGCATTGCGATGCGCGACTGCGTTTGCTGGCATGATGGGACGGACCAAAACGGCGCGCAGCGCAGGTTTCGCTCTCGCCATCGCTGGGGGCGTTGGCTTGCGGCGCATAGTCGCTCGATGGTGCATCGGACAGAGCCGCAAAGGCCGCGTCCGGGAGACCGAGGGCGAGCACTGCCGCCAATAGCGGCGGCAGGATATAGGGGTAGACTTTCATGATTCTAGTCTTTCAAACGGTAGGGGATCGGTTCGCTTACGCGAAAGCAAAGCTGGACAGAATGAAGGTTATTGTCGCAGCGTAGGCGGTGAAAGCGGCGGCCAGACGGCCGCTCGTCTGCGCCAAAGTGGCGATATGGGTCATGATGAATTTCCTTGAACTGACGTTGGTGTCGGCGCGCCATGTCGTGGAAGCCCGTTGAAGCGAGCGTTGTGCCTTGCGTGGAAATTGGCGTGGAATTTAAGGGAATGCGGGCGAATTATGCCGGGCAGAGGCGGCTTTCCCCGACCAATGGATCATTCTGTTGCAAGAAAATTGTTGCCATAACGATTGTGCTGAACCTTTTCTGTTTTATGGTACAAGGCGTTCGGCGGGGGGCGAGCTTTTGGATTCTTCAGAGCGGCAAGATAATTGGGTTGGGCAAGATAGCTGCGCAAGCGCTTCGCTATTTGGCCCGTTCAAACTTGCTGCGCCGGATGGCAGTGAAATAATCATTTCCAATCGGCGCGCTCGCGCTTTGCTGGCGATGCTCTGCCTGGCACCCGACGAGCCGATTGACCGGAATCATCTCAGCAAGCTGTTATGGCCTGGCCGCTTTGAGGCCCAGGCGCGAGGAAGCTTGCGGCAATGTTTGCTGGATCTGGGAAAATTGCTGGCTGCGGCTGATTGCGATCTGCTTCAGGTCTCGCGTAGCCGGATTGGCATCAATGCCACTGGCGTGCAGTCCGATCTCACGGATCTGGAACGGGCGCTTGCCGATGGCCGGTGGGGGCAAGCGACAGAATCGCTCCTGGCGATTGGCGGCAAACACCTTCTCGATCAGTTGAGTTTTGGAGCGGATTTCGAAACCTGGCTGGCCGGGCGCAGGCAGGCCGTTGAACAGCGATTGCAGACGAAAGTCAGCGATGCTCTGGCCAAACTGAAGGCATCCGACAATCTTGCGGATCATGACAAGTTGCTGGATGCCTGGATGCTTCGGCACCCGACCGCATCCCGCGCGATTATGGCCGACCGGCAAAGCGGCAGGACACGGATCGCGGTGCTGCCCTTTGCCTCTCTCGATAGCGAAGATGATCAGGGATATTTTGCCGATGGGATTGTTGATGAACTGATTACGACCCTGGGACAGGTTCCGCAGCTTTTGGTGGCCGGACGGACATCGTCTTTTCAGTTCAAAGCTACCGGCCTCTCCTTGCCGGAAATTGCAGATCTGCTTCATGTAACCCATTTGGTCGAAGGCTCGGTTCAGCGACAGATTACCGATGTGCGGATCAATGTGCGCCTGATTGACGGACAAACCGGCTTTGAGAGCTGGAGCTATAGTTATGACGGAACCGAGGACGATATTTTTGCCGCGCGCGCGCAGGTGGCGCGAACGGTAACAAGGGAATTATGTGCTGCGCTGAAACTGGATATCGCGGACCCCGATGTCCGCCGGATGACAGACAATAAGGAGGCCTATGGCCTCTATCTGCAGGGCCGCTCCCTGACCCGTCGTGCGATCGGGGACGGTGTACTGGAAACCGCAATCGCATTGCTGGAGCAAGCGTTGGCACTGGAGCCGGAATTTGCCGAATGCTGGACGGCATTGGCGGAGGCGCATGTCTACACGGCGGTTTATACGCCTTGCCTGGATAAATTGGAGCAGGTGGAGCGCATGGCCGAATGTGCGAAAAAGGCCATCGAGTTTTCGCCCGAGCAGGGGCACGCCTATGCAATGCTTGGTCTTTATCAATGGACCAAGAATAATGCTGTCGGTGCCCTTGATCTGGCGTTTAAAGCCTATCAACTGGAACCCGAAAACCCCGCCGTTGTCATGCGCCTGGGATCTTTCCTGTTATATTGCGGACGCACGGCAGAGGCGCTGCCCTACATTGAAGCGGCTGTTGATCAGGATCCTGTCGATGGCCGAAATTATGGCATGCTATGTGTGGCGCATCTCAATCTTGGTAATATTGATGCTGCCATTCGTGCGGGCCAGCGGATGGCGGATCTGGGTCAGCCTTCGCTGCACCTGGCGGCGGCAACCGCGGCGTCTGGCAACCACGATCTTGCCATAGAACAATATCAAAAAACCCGATTGCTGATGAACAGTGTGATCTTTCCGCCAGCCGGAACCGCCCCGATGTCGCCCGAGGCGATGGACGCTTACTGGCTGCTCGCGGCCAAGGGTATCCACAGCGGCCAAGAGGAAGATCGTCAGCAATATTGCCAGATGCTGGAGATGCTGCACGCCACTTTCCCCGACCCGTGTGATCCGACGATCGTATGGCCGGCCATCTGGATGGGCTATGCGCCGATGGTCTTCAAAACTTTGGGGAAACAGATCACGCCGCCGAATATGGTTGGCCTGATGTCGCTCTGGGCCAATGTCGAACCGATCCGGCAGACTCGCATGCACCCTGACTTCATGGACTTTGCCAAGCACATCGGCCTGGTTGCGGCATGGAAAAAATACGGCTGGCCGGACCTTTTGCCGGATCCTGGGCCGGCGAATTAGCGCTTTTTGACGTTTTTTTGACGGGCGGGCCGTTGACGGCGCGTCACATTTGGGCGCATCAATAGCGCACTGAAATTACAGACAAACTTGGCTCATTTGGGTTGGCCCGGACATCCGCGCTGCCGCCAACGGGAGAGCTTTGTCTGGATCACGTTGGGGGGCGGGAATGAACTATCCGATCGTTCACAGATGCATTGCGGCGGCATTGATGCTGACGCCTTTGGCGGCATGCGGATCACCATCCGATCAGACGGCGCAAAAAGCCGAATCAGCCGTTGATAAGGCCGCAATCGCCAATCAGGTGAAAGGAATCGCGAAAGATGTTGTCACGGCCTTTAACGCTGGCGATGCGGAGAAAGCGGTCGGTTTCAATGCGCCTGATTTTATCCAGATGTTTCACGGACAGGCCAATGCCGACAATGCGGCCAATCTGGAAAGCGCCCGCAGCCAGCTGGCCGATCCGGCAGCAAAACTCGCTGTTTCGGATGAAAAGGTCGATGTCTCTGAGGATGGCGACATGGCGGTTTATACATCCAGCTACCTCTATGATTTTACCGATCCCGCAAGCAATGAGCCCGTTACCGAACTGGGCAACTGGGTGATGATTTTCCGGCGACAGGCCGATGGATCCATGAAAATTTATCGCGAGATTATCTCCGATACGCCGCCTGCCGACGCGGCGGGCTAGCAACAGATATTCAATCATCACTACAGAACCCGGCTCGGGGTGAGGCGGGACTAAGTTGAGGAGAAGACGAATGAAACTGATGAAAAAAATGATGATGGCCACCGCCATGATTGTAGCTGCGCCAATGGCCTTGTCCACGCCTGCAATGGCGGACGAATTCCCGCTGGTCGCCGGTGACTATACGACCTTGACCGGCATCTTTCTTGAGGATGCTGGATGGACTGCTTATGCCAGTTATCTTGCCGGCGAATGGAAGAAAAACCAGGATTTCGCCAAGTCAAAGGGCTGGATCAGCGATTACAAGATCTATTATAATGTCGATGCCCGCGACGGTGAGCCGTCCATGTATCTGACGCAGACTTTCCCCTCATGGCCCAGCGGCGCCGAGATGGAAAAGCGCAACAAGGAATGGGAAGCCTTTGACAAAAGAACCAACGCGCAGCTCGATGCAGAATCCGGCAACCGGGCAAAATTTCGCACGGTCAAAGGTTCAATGACGCTGCAGGAAGCAAAAGTCCGATAGAGTCGAACCTTGGTCTGGCCGGAGATTGCAACCCTTTGCATGAACCGGCCAGTCCCAACCCCAGTCCGGCGGATGGTTTTGCGACCCGCCATCCGCCGGGCTATCCCTTTTCCATGCGGGAGAAAATCCCATGCCAAGTCTTGCCGAGATAGCGAGTGATTATGCCGCTCTGATGGCCGCAGGCGAGACGCTGGCCGCAGCAGAGAAATATTGGGCCAGCGACATTATCGTTCTTGAGCCGGCCAATTCTGAATCAGATGGTCCCGCCATTGCCATTGGCAAGCCAGCGGCGCTCGCGAGATTGACGCGCTGGCTGGCAGCCAATGCGATGAGCGAGATGCTGATCGACGGCCCCTTTATCACCGGCGATCAATTCGCATTGTTCATCGACATGGAAATCACCCGCCGCGTCACCGGCGAGCGCAAGCCGTTTAGTGAAATTGCCACCTACACCGTCTGCGAGGGTCAGATTGTCGAAGAAAGATTTTTCTATGGCTGATGCGGCTGCGACGAACGGGAAATTGCTCAAACAACTCGGCTTCGCCTTTGCCGCAGCCGTCGGGCTGGGTTCAATGGTCGGAGCGGGACTGATGCGGACCAGCGGGGCGGTGGTCGACCAGGTGCCGGATCCCTGGCTGGTGATCTCGCTGTGGGCGCTTGGCGGCCTGCATATCCTGCTGGCCGCGAACGTCGCGTCGGAACTCGTCACAACCATTCCGAAGGCGGGCGGCATTTTTGTGCCGGTACGCGCAGCATTCGGCGATTCGATGGGACTGCTCGTCGGATGGGCAATGTATCTGTCCGTCGTCGCGGCGTGCGCGGCTTTGTCGATCGTCTGTGCCAACTTCCTCGCAATTATCCAGCCGTCGCTTGCCGATCACACTGCCCCGGTGGCCTGCCTGTTCCTGATCCCGCTTATCATCCTGAACTGGCTGGGCGTGCGTGAAGGCAGCGTAGCCCAGACCATCGGCAGCGCTGTGAAATTGATATTGCTATGCGGAGTGATCGGGATCGCGCTGCTGGCCGATCCGCCGCATCCCGGCGCGTTAACGGCGGCGGCGGATGCCAGCGCACCGGCGCTGGGCGTCTTTGCCGTCATCACGGCGTACCAGATGATTTATGGTGCCTATGCAGGATGGGACAGCGCGATGGTCTTCGTCGAAGAGGACGAAAATGCGCTAACCAATATCCCGCGCGCCATGGCGCTTTCGATTTGCGCTGTCGCGTCCGTCTATGTCCTTTTCAATATTGCTATGTTGCGCTCGCTCGATCTGGAGGCGATCCGCGCCTCCGACCTGCCGATCGCCCTGGTGCTGGGAAATATCTTCGGCCCCGGAGGGGCGGCGGCTGTGGCTGTGCTCGCGATTATTCTGGCGTCGACCTCGCTTAATGCCAGCCTCATGATTTCCCCGCGCGTATTGTTCGGGCTGGCGAGAGCCGGGCTGTTTCTTCCCTCGGCAACGCGCGTTAATGCCGGTGGCACGCCGCATGTTGCCTTTGCATTTACTGCAGCGCTTACGGTGCTGCTGATCTTTTCGGGCGGTTTCGAATTCATATTCCGCCTGATGGCCGCGCTGATCATCTTCTCCTTCGTGATCTACGATGCGTCGCTGTTCCAGTTGCGCCGGACCCGGCCCGACCTGCCGCGACCCTTTCGCGCGATCGGCTATCCCGTGCTACCCGGGCTGCTCCTGCTGATCGATACGGCGCTGCTCATCGCATTCATCGTCGCCGATCCGGTCGGCGGGATTTACATGGCAGCGCTGATCGCGATCTGCATCCCGGTCGGCCTTGCCCTTCATCGCAAACGCCTGAACCCAATTGCAATCGCATGACATCGTCAGCAATTCATTCCGACACCGTATTCCTCGGCCATCCGCGCGGGCTTGCCTATCTGAAGCCGGTGACGGGCGCATGGATCGCCGATGGCTGGCTTGATCCAAAACGCACGGTGATGATCGGCGTGATCATGATGACGGCAGGCCACGGCCTGACAGGGTTCGAACAGAATTTCCTGTTGGCGATCATGCTGCTTGCTTGCTCATTCTATTTTGCCGGGCAGCAATACAGAGCCACACGAAGCGCGCGTCGGCAATATCCCGCTGTTTTCCAAACCCTGAATGCAAGTGGAGCCACAATATGATCAAGTCACCATCCGCACTCGTCCATGTGGTTTACCGCACCCGCCGTTTTGCAGAAATGCTGCAATGGTATGAGACCGTTTTCGGTGCCAGCATCCAGTATCAGAACCCGGCGCTGGCCTTCCTGACCTTCGACGAAGAGCATCACCGCTTTGCCTTCGCTGATCTGGGCGTGATCCGCCCGGACGATCCCGACGACAAGGATGATCGGGGTATGATTGGCGTTGACCATGTCGCCTGGGAATATGGATCGCTCCGCGATCTGCTGGAGAATTATGAAATATTGAAGGCGGTGGGGATAACGCCCTATTGGTGCGTCAACCACGGCATCAGCGCCTCGCTCTATTATGCCGATCCCGATGGCAACCAGATGGAATTTGCCGTCGACGGATTCGCGACCAAGGCGGAGTGCACGGACTTTTTCCATACCGAGCTGATGGGCCAGAATCCGGTCGGGACGGAATATGACCCGGACGACTGGCTGGCGCGGCTGCGCAGCGGCGTACCGGCGGCGCAGCTTCTGGCCGTCGATGCCGCCGCCGAGGTCTCGCCGATCCGCGGCAGAATGATGCAATCACTGGCATGACCCCGATCGCGATGCCGCTATAATTCATTGAAATAATGGTGCACCCGACAAGATTCGAACTTGTGACCTCTGCCTTCGGAGGGCAGCGCAGAATCTGGCTCCGCACTTAGTGCGTAATCAGATCGCGCATTGCTCCCATCTTTTGATTGCTTGCGTGAACCCTATAGCAAACATCCTATTATAAGGGGGATCTTTTTTGTACCTGAGTGTGTCAGCGATGCGTCGGAATATATTCGCCGCAAAAACTGTCTTGGAAGGGTAGGACACCTCTCATTTTGATGCATCCAAGCTCTCCTTTATAGTGAGCGGAAACCATCTGAGAATATTTATCAAAAATCTCACATTCCCATGCTTGCAGGAAGACACCAGACCTACCTGCAATCCCATGCGTTGGGTCTTTCATTGCAGTGATTTATTATTTCCATCTCCTGAGAGACGGTCAGCCCATTGTCCTGAATTTCTTCACCGTCCAAAGTGTATCTTTGGTTATTTTGAACAGAACTAGATCTTGATTGGTCGTCCTGATTGGCCTTAATCAACAAGATTACCACGATGATTATCAGTGCTCCAAGAAGTCCATAAAAACCGTATCCGACTCCCGCCCCCATAGTGCCCGAATAATGAGTTGAACTATTTTTCAAGGGGATGGGTTTATCTAGCTTCTCAGAGGCTATGATTTCAGCGTGCGCTTCTTGCTCTTCAAATTTGTGTGTGCAGAAACGGCAAATTTTAGCTCGAGTGAAGCGTCCCGGGTTTTCCGGAGGCGGTTTCATTTGAGTCATGCGACCATATCGAGGTTCTCGCAGGCTGCATAGTAATTAGCTT